>DIQU01000089.1:15564-15868 GCA_002426555.1 Firmicutes bacterium UBA5454
TGATTCCAATTACGTGGCCGATTGAGCATGGAATGTGCACTGCCGCCCCGAAATCTTGCATACCTATTGGAAATGGTGAAGTAAAGCGCCTGATTCCGTATGGCTGCACGAATCTACGAATGACTGCAATGCCTAGAATAAAAGAGGCATAAGAATACAAAGTTATTTCGTTTTACCTGCAAAAAAAAACATATCACGTAAAAATATTTTTGCAAGCATTTTTAAAACAAAAAAAACACCTTATTTTGAGGCGTTTGCTAATATTTTATATAAAATTTGTTCCTAAAGATTTATGGTGCTAACT
>DIQU01000089.1:16151-16419 GCA_002426555.1 Firmicutes bacterium UBA5454
AATAGGTGAATATGGGCTATTTTTTCTACTGCAATAATGACACACAGGATTGCTTCATGAATTTTGTCAGTTTCCAGGGCGGGAAACTTCATTTTTGAATTTTTTCGCTCTATTTATATATAATAATCAGGAACAGCATATTTCACCGAATACGACATTTTTTAAGGAGTTGTTATATTTGAAAAAGGTTCATATAAGTGAAACCGTTCTAAGGGATGCAAATCAATCCTTGATAGCCACCCGTATGCCTTTCTCCGACTTTGAAGGA
>DIQU01000011.1 GCA_002426555.1 Firmicutes bacterium UBA5454
GAAAAATATCCCTGGTCCTCGAAGCCCACCTTCATTGCTACATCGGCAATTGATATGTCTGGCTGTTGTAACAGCTCTGCTGCCTTGGCCAGCCTTATATATCGTATGTATTCCACTGGGGTTAATCCTGTATATTGCTTGAACATGCGGGAGAAATAATCTGTGCTTAAGCCGATAAAAGCAGCAATTTCTTCGACCAGAATGCTCTCAGTATAGTATTCTTCGATATATTCCAATGCCTTGTACATATATTGGGTATATCTGTATTCCCCAGCTTCATACTTGTTACACTGTTCTTGAAAAGAGCGGGAGAACAATACCAGGAATTCCATTAAGAGACCCTTCAGTTTAATTTCCCATCCGGGTTGACGCTGCTCGCATTCCACTCGCATTCGTTCCAGATATGAGATCGCATCTTTTCGTACTGCAGGACCTAAACGGATCCGCTGCCATACTGGATTGCTGTCGCTGTCTAAAATCTGTTGGAGACCAGGCAACTTTTTGATTTCATCCAGGTCATTCCCCAGAGCCTCCAAATTAAATAAGCAATTGTAAAGAATGGTATTCTTCGGATAAACATATCCATGTACATCACCGGGGCGCATGCCAAAAACATCACCAGGAGTCAGCAAGGTCGTGGTTTGATTGTAAAAATGGGTAGAAAAACCACTGTCGATGTACACAAACTCATAGAAGGAATGCGTATGATAAAGATTAGGTTTGCTGGTGTCATGCTGGGCAATTGTCACGCGGATGGGAATATGTCCGCTTATAAAAATATTGCTGCCATCCAAATGGTTCACTTGAGACACAAACATCACCTCTTAGCGCGGTCTTCAGCCGTAAGATATCAGGAGTCGGAAGCTGGAAAACAAACACGGATACGATAATTAATTCAGTGAAATGCCCTAGAAGGTACAGCTTGTCATCGTGTATTTATTTTCTTATTATTTAACAGTTGATTCTGCATCCACGAAGACTTTACCAGACCATCACCTTCCTCAAGCAGGGTTTCATATAATTTTCTCCTCAGTTCCTGGATAAGTGACTGATTCCGCTCCTGTCCAATTATATTATACAACTCATGGGGGTCATTATTCAAATCATATAGTTCATCAATATCCGTTGTATTCCAGATATATTTCCAGTCATTATTTCGTATCATACGCTGGGTATACAAACCAAACTGCTGACCGTTGTAGGTTGAAACAGCTTCTGTACGCCAATCTTCCACCTGTCTCTCTTGCAAAAATGGAACCAGAGATCTCCCTGAAAAAAAGTCAGGTGCCTTCTTACCTAATATCTCCAGTAAGGTCGGGGGAATATCCAGGGAATGACACACAAATTCATCCATTATCATACCAGGCGAAACAATGCCATCCCATCGAATTATCAGAGGTACCTTTACAACGTCATCGTATAAAACATAGTGTTTGTCAATCATCCGGTGACTGCCGCACATGTCCCCATGATCAGCGGTATAGATAACTATTGTATTACCAGCTTGCCCTGTTTCCTCCAAGGTATGGAGTACTTCTCCGATAGCATGATCAATCTCAGTAATGGTTGCATAATAGAGTGCTACGGTTTCACGCCAGTCTTCCCAGGTATAATTTTCAATGTTCCAGCTGTAAAGCTGCTGTTTCTGAATATAAGGCTTGTTGTGAAAATCTTCATGAAAGCTTGCCCATGGGGTAATATCTTCACCTTTATACAGTTCGGCAAATTCTTTGGAGGGTCTGCAGGGCAAATGAGGGCCGGAAAAATCCAAGCGAATATGCCATGGTTCATCTCCCTGTGCATACTGCTTTATTTGCCTGATGGCTTGTGCTGCCAGCCAATGGGACACATTATCTTCGCAGGGGACGGGATCTACTTCTCCCATCCATCCAGCTTTATATTTCAAATCGGGATACTTTTCTCCTCGAAAACTCTCATAGTCTTTAATAGTAATATCCTGATGAAAGCCGTATTCTGCAGGTCCATACTTGGGATGACCGCTCCATTTACCTATAAAGGAATTCCTATAACCAAGCTCTTTGATGTCTTTAACCCAGGTGTATTCATTGGGGGATAAGGATGATACTTCAAGTGCAGCTCCGTAATTCCACAATGCACCAAAGGTTTCCGGCCGCCTTCCGCTTAATAAGGCCTGCCTTGCTGGAGCACAGACGGGAATGGGAGTATAAGCATTGGTGAACCATGCTCCCTTCTCTGCCAACTTATCAATATGAGGCGTCTGAACAGGGTACTGCTTTGCATAGCCAATGCAATCATACCGCTGCTGGTCTGCTGCTATAAGTAAAATATTTGGTTTCTTTGGATTCAAATTCACAGCTGCCATATCCCCTTAATATCTATCGCTTCGTTTATCTTCCAACCTTACTGGCACCTTGTAACGCCTTTTCCCGTGCAGATTCCTCGGTAAACTCGGAATGACAAGATTTAAAATTAAATAGAATCAACATCTACTACTTTTCCTGTATCCAATGAAACTATTGCAGCCTGAATTACTCTTTGAGCTGCCAGGCCATCGGCTCCGGAGCCATCTATTTCCTCTGGTGCAGCTCCTTCTGCAAGCTGTCTTACAAAGCTGCGAATTCTATCTCGGAAGGTATCATCAAATCCAGTGAAACCGCCGAATACAGGATTGGTATAAACTCTCTTTTCTAAATTTCCAGCAGGATATAAGGTAGCTTCTCTCCACATATCTTCAAATATCAATCTACCTTTGGTTCCTGCAACTTCGCATCTCTCCATTGGATGTCCTCGTTCGATGTCGTAGCTGCTGGTCAAATGCCCTACAATTCCGTTTTTGAATTTCATATTAATAGAAGCTGTGGACCAGATATTTCTTCCGGGAGCCTTCATTGCAAAGCAGTGTACCTTGTCGATATCTCCACAGAAGTAGCGCATGATATCCACACTATGGGGATTAAGTGCTTTTAAATGATAATAGGGAGACTCAAGCTCCTGAAATTTTCCAATCCAAAGTGCCATGTTAACGAAGAGCAAATCTCCTATTTGTCCATCCAGCTGCCACTTTTTAGCCTGCCGTGCTGCTGGTGTGAATCGGTGATTCATATCTATAGCGAAACAGCGATTTTTTTCTTTCGCCAGGGCAACCATTTCTTCTGCCTTACCGATGTCGTTGCTGATAGGTTTCTCGCAAAGAACATGGCAACCAGCTGATAAGGCTTCCATGGTAGGTTTATAGTGGTCGCTTCCATACTCAAATCCACCTGTAGTTACACTGCAAAGATCCGGCTTGATTTTATCCAGCATCTCCTGAGCATCTAGAAACCAAGGAACTCCCAAGCGTTCACCGGCTTTTCCAGCCCGTTCTTCTATGATATCGCATACCCCTGCCAGCTCAACCAATTCGTCTTCCTTATAAATATTTGCATGTTTGTTTCCAATATGACCCATGCCAATTACGCAGACTTTCATGACTTACTTCTCCTCCTCATCTTTCTCTCCAGCTTGCAGCTTTTGAGCTGCTTTGGGAGATCCAATGTGCATGGAATCGTAGGCTTGTTGTGAGGTCTTGAATGGTCCAACACCCTTTCCATGCCAATTGAGGTTCGTATACATGGGATTTTCCCTACCTGTTTCCTTAGTCCTCTTTGCTATATGAACTTCCATCCTGGTGGTTAAATAGGCGACAACCTCTGGCTCTTTTTCTGCCACATTATTGTTTTCTTCAGGATCCTTAATTAAGTTATA
This sequence comes from Firmicutes bacterium UBA5454, assembly GCA_002426555.1. Lineage (GTDB taxonomy): Bacteria > Bacillota > Clostridia > Caldicoprobacterales > DTU083 > UBA5454. Next base: position 3,727 of record DIQU01000011.1, read on the forward strand.
AAGCTCTACTTCCGGCTTAAAATGAAAATCTGGTTCCAGTGCACGAATAAGCTTCCACTCAGGAGTTCTCCACCCATGCTTACGCATCCAAGTGCATTCGCTTATATAGAATTCCGGTTCTTTCTCTCGCCATTCACCCTTCATAAGGGGAACCAGGCTTCTTCCGTCAAACTCTCCTTCATATTTAATGCCCATAATTTCAAGTATTGAAGGCATTATGTCTTTAAGTTGAATATAATCTAAATACCTCTGCCCGCTTGGGACCCTTCCTGGATAGCGAAGGATAAGGGGAACAGTTAATGTGCAATCATATAGTCCATGGTGATCATAAAAACAATCATGATCATGAAGGGTTTCACCATGGTCGGAGGTAATGACAATCAGGGTTTCCTCTTCAATTCCCAGCTCTTCTACAGCTGCAAAGATATTTTGAATGCAGGCATCCATATAGGCAACGGCACCATCATATTGGGCAATAACATATTCCTTATCAGTACAGCCCTCCGGGAACCATTCTCTGAAATAGTCTACAAAAGGTTTAAACTCATATACAGGCTCCAAGGATTTGTTTTCGGGATCCAGTTCGTCACCCCCATAAAAGATTCTTTTATATGGTCTTGGAGGAAGATAAGGTGAATGAGGGTCCATATGACGCAGGAATAGGAAAAAAGGTTCCTCCTGTTCTGCCAAACGATGCAGCTCAGGTATGGCAACTTTGTTCATGTTCTCTGCCTTGGGGCTTCTTCCCGATTCATCGGGACCCCAACCGGAATAATCCATGTATTTATCAAAACCACGGGAAGCAGCATTTCCTGTAAAACCAATACAAGTTGTGTTATATCCATTTGCCTTTAAAACCTCCGCAAGTGTGGGATGTTCATCCAACATTTGCCCTTCATGGCGGAGGGCAACCACATCTGTTCCAAAGCAATCCTTACCAGTTAGCATGGATGCATATCCTGGCGTAGTGGGAATGCTGGGACTAAATACATTCTGGAACATAATACCTCCCCCTGCAAACTTGTCCATGTGGGGGGTAGTGAGACGATGATAACCATAAAGGCTCATATGATCGGAACGTAAACTATCAATTCCTAGAAATAAAAGATTAGGTTTTTTACTCATCTGAAATTATCTCCCTTCGTATATTCGTATAATTAAATTCTTTTTTAAGATCCTTCACTCCGTTCAGGATGACATTTTTTGTCATACAGAGCTAGCGATGAATCTTATCTGGCTCCCAGCTTCTTCAAGCAGGCATTCAAATAACCGTAACTCTCTGCAGCAATGATTGAAACCTCAGGCAGTGATAGACTACCAGCGCCTATGACTTCCAGATTCACAGGTCCCTTATATCCACCATCTACCATGGCTTTGCAATAGGCAAACAGATCAATATTTCCTCTACCGCAGGCCTGATTTGAAGGTGCTCCAGGGCTTCCTGCCCTTTCGATGCAGTCTCGAATGTGTATATGCTTGACTCTGTCCAGTACTTGGGGCAGGGCTTCTTCTGGATTTTCTCCTGACCGATAGATATGACTGGGATCCATGTCAATTCCAAACCCTGCTGACTGAATTTCCTCCATGGCGCGCAAAGTTGTAGGGGTATTATAGATAGAAGCACCTACATGAGCTTTAACGCAAAGGGTTACACCAAAGGACTCTGCTCTGTCTGACATCTTTCTTAGATGAGCAATAACCTTCTGTAAATCCTCTTCGACCCCTGACTTCCCACCAGGTCCTACGTTAATCACTGGAATTCCAATATTAGCCCCCGCCTCAAAGGCTTTCATCAAACGTTCTTCATCCAGTGAAGCTTCCTCCATGGCTAAAAACTCCAAGCCATTATCGGATACTATTTGCTTCAATTCAGAAGCCTGTTCCTGCCATCGATCCAGCTCCAAATGCTCACACATCCCCTTGATGGCTGAAATCTCTATTCCGTCGTAACCTGCCAAAGCAATGTGTTTTACTGCAGTTTCGAAATCGTACCCTGAGAAAAGAACTGAATTAACTCCTAACTTAATCAATGAAATCCCTCCTAGTTAATAGTTGTGTTTTCTAATTATATAGTAACAGTGAAAGTATTATAAATATCTACTCAAGGCAAATATGCATACATATCAAATATGTAAAGATACTTGATATGTAAAGATACCTTATATGTAAATATTACAATCACTACTCCTTTATCGCTCCCAACATAACCCCTGTAACAAAATACTTTTGTACAAAGGGATAAATGCAAATAATGGGAAGAGCAGCCACTACAATACTGGCATATTTCAACTGTATAGCATAAGCTACCCTTTCAAAGGCATCCTCCATTCCCTCCAGCAAATCCGGTGAATTCATGAGAAGTATCTTATGAAGAAATAGCTGCAAAGGATGAAGCGATGAATCTCCAAGATACAATGATGCATTAAACCAGGCGTTCCAGTGCCCGACCGCATAAAATACAATTAATACCGCTATTATGGGCGTGGATAAGGGCAGCACAATTTTTAGGAAGATACCTATATCTGTACTGCCATCCAACTTGGCAGACTCCGGCAGGCTGTCGGGTATGGACGATTGAAAATAGGTTCTTGCAACTATAAGGTTCCAAGTATTAATAGCTCCGGGGAGAATCATTGCCCATCTACTGTTATACAGCCCTAGATTGTTAACCAGTAAAAATGTTGGTATCAAGCCACCGCTGAAAAACATTGTAATAGTGATGTATACCATAATGCTGCTTCTGGCAAAGAATTCTTTACGGGAAAGAGCATAGGCTCCCATTAGGGTAAAAACAACATTGATTATAGTCCCTACTACGGTGTACCATATGGTGTTTCCATATGTAGTCCATATTTCCTTATTTTCAAAAACCATGTTATATGAACCTAAAGAAAACCCTTTGGGAAGCAACCAGACCTCCTGAGCCAGCACTGCATTTGGCTCACTTATAGACATGCTGATAATATAGATAAAAGGATACAAGGTAATCAAAGTCCCTATTATTAACAGGAGCTCTATGAAAGAATCACCTATTTTATATTTCTTATATGTTTTTTGACCCTCTATAAACTGCTTATCCATATTTTAGGGCTCCCTCTACCATAGACCAATTTGTGTGTAGTGCCTGCTTATTCGATTTACACTAAGCAATAATATAAAATTAATTATAGAGTTTAACAAACCTACCGCAGAACCAAAGCTGTACTGAGAGTTTAAGATTCCTCTGCGATAAACGTAGGTGGAGATCACATCGGACACATCATAAATCGCAGGACTGTACATTAGAATAATCTTTTCAAACCCAATATTCATTAGATTTCCCAAAGCAAGAATCAATAGCATAACCGCAGTTGATCTTATCCCGGGAAGTGTTATATAACACATTTCCTTCCATCGATTACAACCATCTATCCTGGCTGCCTCATAAAGCTGAGGATCAATTGAGGTTAGTGCTGCCATGTAGATTATTGAGTTCCATCCATAATTCTGCCAAATTCCAGACCCAATGTACAATGGCCTAAACCAAACCGATTCACCCATAAAGTTGACAGGCTCCATACCAAATCTCCTAAGTAACTGGTTTATGACACCATCTGAAGGAGACAAGAAGTTAGACAGTATTCCTATCATAACAACCAAGGAAATAAAATGGGGTAAATAACTGATGGTCTGAATTATCCGCCTCAGGTTTTTTCGTCTTACTTCATTAAGCAGTAAGGCAAAGATTATGGGAACGGGAAAACTGAAAATCAAGCTTAAGCTGCTGAGCATAATGGTATTGGATATAAGTCTGGTAAAATAAATGGAAGCAAAAAACTCCTTAAACCATCTAAAACCAACCCAGGTACTGCTCCAAATGCTTTGCCCAGGCGAGAAATCCTTGAAAGCAATTACCGCTCCATACATGGGCAAATAGTGAAAGACAAAATAGTAAATAAGCACAGGAGCTGCCAATAGAAGAAGATACTTATCCTTACAGACATTTTTCTTAAATATCTTACTGGATTCACTAATTGAGAGTTTCCTCATTTGCCTCACAAACCCCTGTTCCCTGTTGTTTATTCCATATACCTGTCATATTGGTCTTGCTTAATTTTAATAGCATCTTCAATACCAAGGCCTTGAATGGATATTACGTAGTCATCAAATTTATCCAGAGGTTCTATGCCTTGAATGAACTTAATAAGCATCTCATCCTTGTAAGTGGTGATATCTGCCATTATCCCGGTAAATCTGTCGCTTTCTTCCTTGCTGGCCAAAACCCTTGGGAAAGATGGAACATAATATTGGGTTGCTATGTTGGATTGAGCTACTTCACCGTCATATTGGAGGAATCTTTGCTCTATCATTTCTCGCATTAGAATCCGAGGAAAACTGCCATTAACCCCTAAGCTGGCCTGGGCAATTCCAGAACCAAATTCGCTCTTTAATATATAATCTGTAAACTGAGGCTTCCCATTAACCATCTCATAGCTGAGACCTTCAAGACCGAAGTTACCCATTAGAATTTTGCCTTCTTCACTGGCGAACATATAATCCAGCCACTGCATTAGCAGCTTGGGGTTCTCACAATCCTTGGTTATAGCATAATGGTAATTTTCCGTTGGCTGCTCACGTTCCATCATGCGATTTCCCTTTGGACCTTCTGGTGGAACGATTCCTTCCCATCTGGCGTGGGGATAATCATTTATCATCCGCTCATTCCATTGGGGAAACTGCATGGTCATATCACTGACTGATACGCCGCCAACATCGCCTATAGCTTTAGCAGTAAACTTATCTCGATTCTGAGTATCCATGTCTGGATCCAGCAGCCCCGCTCCATACCACTTGTTCATCTCCTGAAGCCAATCCTTCATTTTAGGGTCTATCCATTCGTAGACAATATTACCATCTTCATCTGGATACCATCCATCGCTGAGAGCAAGGTGCAGCCCATATGACCAGGCAATTTTATATAATCCGTTTACATTCATAGCAAGGACAGGTATCTCATCCTTTTTACCATTTCCATTAGGATCCCCTCCTTTGAATGCAAGCAACACTTCATACCATTCATCTATGGTGTCCGGTTCTTTAAGATTCAAGGTTTCCAGCCAGTCTTTTCGCATGCCGATACCGTTCAGATTTACCATACTTCTAGCATCAACAACTGCAGAAAGGGTATAGATTCTACCGTTAGGAGCAACCATGGCCTTTTTGACCTCTGGTCTTTCCTTAAACAACGAGATGATATTAGGTGCATAGTCTCCAATCAAGCCGTCGATAGGAATTATCACTCCGCCTGTTGCGTAGCGAATGGGGTCATCAGGAACCCGTATCAGATCCGGCAGATCTTTAGCTGCAGCCAATCGTGTTTGCATGCTTGTATTGTATTGATCAGCTGGAGCAGCTTCAAAATTTACGTGAATTCCCGTTCTCTTCTCTAGTTCCCGGAAGGCTGGCAGGTTATCAGCATAGCTATGGGGAATGCCGGCGTTTTCCACTGTAGCAAATGTTATGGTAAAAGGTTCTGATACAAGGGGCAGCTCATATACCTCTGCCACCCGTTCCTCCAAAGGAATGGAGTTTGAACCATCATCATTCTCGTCCGGAGAATCTCCTGTACCAGAATTACAAGCTGTTAATAAAACGCTAAAGATGAGAATTACAGTTAGCAAAACCGCCAACAATTGCTGCTTATTCTGTCTTCCCCTTTTCGATTTTTTTTCAGTCACCTTATTAATAACCAAGATCTTCATAGTCACCCCTTCTATACAGTCATTGTAAATTTTAAACTGAGCACCTGTTCTTGCTTTTTCTGTCTAACACAATTCAATTATCTTTCCTGTCTGGAAGGACTCTATAGCAGCTTCGATAATATACTGAGCTTGCAAGGCATCATGTCCAGAACCATTGATTTCATCATATTTCGCACCGGCATCTATCTGATCTACCCAATCACCAATACGGCTTTTGAATGTTTCACCGAATGAGCGCATTCCACCTAAGTAGCTATAGGTTTCAGTGGATATGCCTTCTCTTGGATAGTAAGTCAGATGTTCACAAGCGTCTTCCAATACGAATCGACCTTTGGAGCCAACTACTTCACACTGCTCCAGTCCATAACTGCCACCTGCATCATAACTTCCGACTAAATGACCGATCATTCCATTTTTAAAGTCCAGCAGTACTTGGGCATTGGACCAAATTGCACGACCTTCACCTTTCATTAAGAAGGCTGCAACTCTCTTTACGTCCCCTGCGAAATAACGGATTACATCAAAGGAATGAGGATGAAGTGCTCTCATATGAAACCAGGGAGAGGTTTCTACTGGATTATTGATCCACATTCTCATGTTAATCATATGAGGCGTTCCCAATCTTCCTTCAGTAACCCATTCTTTGGCACGAACAGAGGCTGGAGTAAAGCGATGGTTTAGGTTAACTGCATAAGGAACCTGCTTTTGTTTGGCCAGCTCTACCATTTTTATGCCCTCTTCCACATCGTTGGAAATGGGTTTCTCACCAAGAACCGGTATTCCTGCTTCCAGTAATTCCATGGTTGGTGTAAAGTGATCGCCGCCGTTTTCTACACCCTTGGTTGCCATACTGCAGGCATCCAAATGAATGCCGCTGGCCAACATTTCCTGTACTGAGTAAAAAGCTTTAGCACCAAATTTCTCAGCAGCTGCATCTGCCTTCTCTTTGATGATATCGCAAACTGCAACAACTTCGGTCTTGGGGTTTTCGTGATATACCCCTGCGTGAATAGTACCAATATTACCTACTCCTACAACTCCAATTTTTAATGCCATTTGATGAACCTCCTGTCATTATCAGAATATTCTTGTTCTCATTATATCCCAATAAAAAAAGTACCGTTAGGAGAATTTCGGTACTTTTTTATAAATTTCCGTTATGTACTTCAGTTTTACTTTTAATGATATTATACATATGCATTATTGCACCTGTACGTTATTTTTTTACGTATCTATAAGCTTATTGTATTGATCTAATAATGCAATCATAGCTTCGTGAGAACCCCCTTGATCTGGATGAGCTATTTTAGCCAGCTCTCGGAAACGCTTCTTAATATCCTCCCTGGATGCATTAGCTGGCAGGTCGAAATCAAACAGCGCTTGATAACCGATACCCATAGGATAGAGCATGCCCTTTTCTTCATATACCTTTGTATATAATGTATACAGGTAATCTGCAAAAACACGTTTGCGGCCTTCTGCATTCATTACAAGGATCATGTGGAAAGGATACTTTGCCTTATTGCTGCCTTTATCTCTGAAAAAGCCGTCCCAGGTCAGTGCAATCCGTTTTTCTTCTCTACTTATATAAGTTGTGCCGAAACGTATGATTAACTCAACCCGTTTCAATTGCCTCAGTTTTCGCTTCAAAGTCTTTTCGTCCAACTTTGTTTCCTCACTTCTTCGCTGCTAAACCTTCAGCTATATTATAACAGGGTGAAATTCATTAATCCATATAACCTGTTATTTATAATAACTAATTGTTACAGATGTATAATGAAATAAAACTGTGTTATAATTAGATTACAAAGACAAAGGAGGTCGCAATATGGAAAAGATGATACCACACAAGAAGCTGCAAAAGAAAAAGCAAAAAGAAATTGCAGCAAAGAAA
>DIQU01000100.1:0-5976 GCA_002426555.1 Firmicutes bacterium UBA5454
TATCAAACATCTACCCGTATCTCGTATCTCGTATCAAACTTAATGCCTATCACCTATTTCCCCTATCAGTCCATGCTTACCAACTTTCTCCACCAAAACTGGAAGCAGCTTCCCCTCCAGTTGCTTACCTTCTCCCTTTACTGCTGCTCGTATATATTCATTTGTGTATCCTTCATAAAATCCTTCCCATTTCGGATGCTCTTCTTCAAACAAAACATCCACTTGCTTTCCGACAAAGCCCTCCATGAATCTTTGTTCCAGACGGCTGCCTAGAGCAATCAATTCTCTGCTTCGTTTTTCCTTAATTTCAGATGACATCTGATTTTCATAGGAGGCAGCCGGTGTTCCTTTTCTGGGAGAATAGGGAAACACATGAATTCTGCTGAAGGCTGTATCTTCTACAAAACGCAGGGTTAGCACAAATTCTTCGTCAGTCTCCCCTGGAAAACCTACCATAATATCTGTTGTAACCGCTGCATTTGGAATTTCACTGCGCAAGCCTTCTACAATTTCCCTATATTGAGCTGTAGTGTATCTTCTATTCATACGCTTCAATGTGGAATCACAACCGCTTTGCAATGAGATATGATAATGTCTGCATACCTTCTTCATATCTTTAACTACAGACACAAATTCCTTGCCTAATAAATTCGGTTCCAGAGAGCCAAGGCGGATGCGCTGAATTCCATCCACTGTATGAATGTCTTGTAAAAGTTCCAGCAAAGAAGTGGTCTTCAGATCCTTCCCATAGGAAGCTATATGAATACCTGTCAGCACGATTTCCTTATATCCACTGTCAGCCAGACGTTTTACCTCTTCAAGCACACTAAGCGGCTGCCTGCTTCGAATTGGACCTCTGGCATAAGGAATAATACAGTAGGAGCAAAATTGATTGCAACCTTCTTGAATTTTCAGTACTCCTCTGGTTTTACCTGAAAAGGTGGTGATTGGAGTATCTTCAAATTCGTGAACCTTCATGATGTCCTCTACGGCGTTGATACTGCTGCCGGTAGCTTTTACCATATCCACATATTCGACGATTCGATTTCGGTTTTTCGCACCTAATGCTAGCCTTACCCCGGGTATGGACAGCACTTCTTCTGCATCCTGCTGGGCATAACAGCCTGCTGCAACAATTAGCGCATTGGGATTGGTTCGATGAGCCTTACGAATCATTTGCCTGGATTTTCTGTCTCCCAGCCTGGTTACTGTGCAGGTATTTATCACATATACATCAGATTCCTCCTGAAAATCTACAACCTGATAACCTTCTTTTTCAAACCTTTCCTGCATGGCTTCTGTGTCATATTGATTGGTTTTGCATCCCAATGTATAAAAGGCAGCCTTCTTAGAGGGAGCCGGCTCTCTGCTGTTTATATTCATTCCCATTCCCTCCAATGGTACATTATTGCTGCCAGTGCTGCCATTCCCGCTGTCTCCGTCCGCAAAATCCTGGAACCCAGGCTAACTGAAACCCATCCATGCTGTTTTGCCAGCTCTGATTCTGAATTATCCAGACCTCCCTCAGGTCCAACTAACATAGCTGTTGACTTCGGTGCAAATACCTGGCTGTGCAAAAGACTATGAAGACTTTGTTCTTTTTCCTCTTCCCAAAAAAGCAGTTTCAGATCTGCATTGCATTCATTAACAGCTTGCTGTATACCGATTGGTTCGTATATATGAGGAATTATTCCTCGTTTGCTTTGCTTTGCAGCTTCTTCTGCCACCTTCTGCCATCGCTGTACCTTTCTTCGCGCATCCCGGTCATCGGAAATACGCACCACGCTTCGCATGGTGGTGATGGGCAATATCTCATAGATGCCCAGTTCTACACATTTCTGAATGATGGTTTCCATCTTGGAAGACTTTGGCAGAGCTTGAAGTAAACTTACCTCTATTTTCGGTTCCGCTTTGCTCGGGGCTTGACTAACAATTTTTACCTGTATCAAACTTTTATCTACAAACTGAATAACTGCTATATAATCCTTCCCTTGACTGTCACACAAAATGATTTCTTCATCAATTCCAAGGCGAAGTACCTTTTGGATGTGCCAGGCATCATCTCCGGTGATTTTGCAGATGTTTCCCTGTATTTGCCCTGGTTCTACAAAAAACCTATGCATTAAGCTTACACACCACCATGGTCCATTCTCCCTTTGTCTTTATTTCAAGTGCTTCCAAACCAGCTGTTCGCATCGCTTCCAATACATCCGGTAATCGTTCTCGTATAATTCCCGAAGCAATAAACAGACCCTTTGGCTTGAGACAGCTTCCTATGGATTCGGTCAGTTGAATTATTACATCTGCTATTATGTTGGCAATGATCATATCATAGCGACCCTTGACAGGATCCAGCAGATTTCCGTGTATGACCTCCAAGCGGTCCTCCACATGATTTCTCCTGGCATTTTCCGCTGTCGCTTTCACTGCGTTGCTGTCTATATCAACCGCTGTTGCCTTTTCAGCTCCCAATAAAATCGCAGCTACAGCCAGCACTCCGGTACCGCAGCCAATGTCCGCAATATCTGCTCCTTTTTCAATATAGCGGTCGATAGCGTCCACACAAAGAGAAGTAGTTTCGTGGGTGCCTGTGCCGAAGGCCATCCCCGGGTCCATTTCCAATACAACCTCGCCATCTTCCAATGAGGGCATAGGTTCCCAGGATGGCTTGATTATCACACGATCACTGATTTTCATGGGTTTGTAGTATTTCTTCCAGTTATTGGCCCAGTCTTCTTCACTAATCGTTGTCAGCTTGATTTCCAGAGTACCTATATCCAATCCATAACTTTGATGACTCAGGTGTTCAAGCTTCTCTTTGATAGAGGCATATTTGTCAGCAAAGGAGGCATCGCTGCACAGATAAGCTTTTACCAGTACATCGTCTGACATATTGGTAAGAATGGATTCATCAAAATAATCCCAGCTGTGTTCTTCCTGCTGTGCCAATTCCACATCCTTAGGGTCTTCTATAATAACCCCGCGCACTCCCTCTTCGTAAAAAGCCTGGGCTGCCATGTCTGCGCCTTCCGTTGTGGTACTAACTGTAATTTCTATCCAATCCATCATGCACCTCCTCCTTATCCGCCAAATACATCCTTCATCTTATCAAAGAAGGACTTTTTCTGATCTGAATCACCTATCAGTTGATCAAATTGTTGAATAAGTTCTTTCTGTTTGTCATTTAGTTTCCTGGGCACCTCAATGTTAACTGTTACATATAAATCGCCGAGAGTGTTTTCTCGTAAGCGCTGTATGCCTTGATTGCGCAAACGAAATACAGTTCCGGTTTGTGTTCCCTGGGGAATGGAATATTTAACCTTACCGCCCAGGGTCGGAACCTCTAATTCCGAGCCTAAAGCAGCTTGACCAAATGTAATGGGTACATCACAGTAAAGGTCGTATCCCTTTCTGACAAACAGCTTATGAGGCCGCACGGAGATGGAGACATAAAGGTCACCTGATGGTCCGCCTAATTCTCCAGCCTGCCCCTCGCCTCTTAATGTAATGGCTTGATTGTTATCTATTCCGGCAGGGATGGTTACACTTATTTTTCGTACCCGGCGGTTTTTCTTTCTTCCATGGCATTTGGGGCATGGATTGGATATAATGGTTCCTTCCCCATTGCAGCGGCTGCAGGTCTGTACATTGATAAACCTTCCGAAGGCTGTGTTTTGTGCCTGCTGTACTTCACCGCTTCCATTACACGTCGGGCAGGTTTTGCTATCGCCAGGCTTTTTCGCGCCGCTTCCCTTACATTCGGGGCAGTCTTCCATCCGAACCACTTCAATTTCTTTCTTGGTTCCAAAGGCTGCCTCTTCAAAACTAATATCCAGATTATATTGAAGATCGGAGCCGCGAGCAGGTCTCCGCCTGTTTGTTCTTCTTGAACTACCGCCAAAACCCGAACCTCCAAAGAACATATCAAATATATCGCCAAATCCGCCTTCTCCAAAACCGCTGAAGTCAAATCCACCAAAGCCCTGACCTGTAGGACCGTCGTGACCAAATTGATCATATTGTGCCCGGGTTTCTGGATTACTCAGCACCTGATAGGCTTCATTGATCTCTTTAAATGAGGTCTCTGCATCTTTGTCCCCGGGGTTCAAGTCAGGATGATACTTTTTGGCCAGTTTTCGATAAGCCTTTTTCATATCATCCTCTGAAGCATCTTTTTTCAAACCTAATACTTCATAATAGTCTCGTTTTGCCAATTAAACCTTCACCGCCTATTTATGCAAAAAATCTTTGAAAAGGCCAAAGCATTTTGCCTTGGCCTTCTCATTATACCTGAATTATCTGCTATAGTCCATAATACATTGACTAGTTGTTATCGCCGTTATTATCGTCATCGTCCACTACTTCATAATCAGCATCCACCACATTGTCGTCATTTCCAGCCTGACCCGCTCCTGGATCTCCTCCTGGAGCACCGCCAGCTCCTTCTGTCTGTTGATAGACTTTACCAAAGACTTCATATGATACCTGGGTTAGCTTTTCAGTTGCTTCCTTTATGGCATCTATATTGTCAGACTCCAGAGCCTTTTTCAAATCATCCAGTTCTGCCTGGATTTTTGACTTGTCAGAAGAATCTATTTTATCTTCCAGCTCTTTAAGGCTCTTCTCAGTATTATAAACCAGGGAGTCCGCGTTGTTACGGGTTTCTACTTCATCCCTGCGTTTTTTGTCTTCCTCGGCAAAACGCTCGGCTTCCTTGACTGCCTTGTCAATTTCATCATCAGAGAGATTGGATGAAGCAGTTATGGTGATTTTCTGCTCATTTCCTGTTCCCTTATCCTTTGCAGAGACATTAACAATACCATTGGCATCGATGTCAAAGGTTACTTCGATTTGTGGAACACCTCTGGGAGCAGACGGAATTCCAGTTAACTGGAATCGACCCAATGTCTTGTTGTAGGCTGCCATTTCTCTTTCTCCCTGGAGGACATGAATCTCAACACTGGTCTGACCATCTGCTGCAGTAGAAAAGATCTGGCTCTTATGAGCAGGGATGGTGGTATTTCTTTCGATGAGCTTGGTGGAGATGCCGCCCATGGTTTCAATACCCAGTGAAAGCGGTGTTACATCCAAGAGCAGGACATCTTTAATTTCGCCGCCTAATACACCGGCCTGTATGGCAGCGCCGATAGCAACGCACTCATCAGGGTTGATGCCTTTATGAGGTTCTTTGCCTGTAATCTTCTTAACCGATTCCTGTACGGCTGGAATTCGGGTGGAGCCTCCTACAAGTATTACCTTGTCGACTTCTCCGGAACTAAGCCCGGCATCTTTCAGAGCATTACGCAGGGGTACTGTAGTCTTTTCCACCAGATCAGCGGTAATTTCATTGAATTTTGCCCGGGTAAGAGTAATGTCCAGATGTTTGGGACCTGAGGCATCAGCTGTGATAAATGGTAGGTTGATGTTACTGGTCATGACACCTGATAACTCCACCTTTGCCTTTTCTGCAGCTTCCTTTAGACGCTGCATTGCCATTTTATCCTTCCGCAGATCTACACCGCTTTCTTTTTGGAATTCAACAGCCAGATAATCAATTATTCTGTCGTCGAAATCGTCACCGCCCAGCCTGTTATTGCCACTGGTAGCCAGCACTTCAAAAACACCGTCCCCGATTTCCAAAATGGAAACATCAAAGGTACCGCCTCCCAGGTCGTATACCAGTATTTTGTGATTGTCTTCCTTGTCCAGACCATACGCCAGTGAGGCAGCTGTCGGCTCGTTGATAATTCTAAGGACTTCCAGACCGGCAATTTTACCTGCATCCTTGGTAGCCTGTCTTTGGCTGTCACCAAAATAAGCAGGTACGGTAATAACCGCCTGGGTTACCGTTTCTCCCAAGTATGCCTCGGCGTCCTGCTTCAGCTTGCCGAGTATCATTGCGGACAACTCCTGCGGGGTATATTCCTTTTTACCCACCTTTACCTTGAAATTGGAACCCATTTCCCTTTTGATGGA
>DIQU01000100.1:6143-6363 GCA_002426555.1 Firmicutes bacterium UBA5454
GGAACCCATTTCCCTTTTGATGGACATGACAGTTCGACCAGGGTTGGTAATAGCCTGCCTCTTGGCAATTTGACCCACCAGCCGTTCGCCGTCCTTTGCAAAGGCTACAACAGAAGGTGTGGTTCTACCGCCCTCCGCATTGGTTATTACAACAGGTTCACCGCCTTCCATAACTGCTACGCAGGAATTTGTTGTGCCTAAATCAATTCCTATTATTTTT
>DIQU01000100.1:6598-6840 GCA_002426555.1 Firmicutes bacterium UBA5454
ATACTTCCAAGCATATGTACTAAATTATTATTTTCAATTATTCCATATACATTTTTCAGTGCCTGCCTGTTCACCGGGCTACATGTACCATACTGTATCGTAAAACTCGTTCAGCCATTTTATATCCCTTTTGGTGAACCATTACGACTGTATTTTCCTCTTGTCCTTCTTCAGCGTCTACCTGTCCTACTGCATTATGATATTCAGGATCAAAGGGCTTGCCAAGAGCATCAATTTCCTTC
>DIQU01000100.1:7013-10035 GCA_002426555.1 Firmicutes bacterium UBA5454
CATCCAATTTGGCTAAGGTATCCAGGAACTGACGCCGAACCAGTTCTATACCTTTCAGAACCGATTCATCAACCTCTGTTACCGGTATGGATTCCACAGCCCTATCCAAATTGTCAAGTACTGGAAGGAAGGCCTCCACTACTTCTGCAGCAGCTGTTTGATAGGTTTCAGCTACAGTATTGCGGTTGCGGCGCTTGTAGTTTTCAAAATCGGCCTGTACCCTTTGTGCCATTTTCAAATATTCCTCTTGCTTTGCTTCGGCCTCCGTCAGTTTTTCCAGCAGATCATCCTTATCTGAATTCTCACTGCAATTGCAGCTGCACTGTTCATCAATTTCTTCTACCTGTTCACTGCAATTGCAGGAATTCGTTTCACGGTTGGAGCAACTGCAGGCTTCCACTGCTTCCTGCTCCAATGGTTCCTGTTTTTCTTTCTGATTGTCAAATTCCTCGTTGACTTTGGGGTCCCTTTTCAACTTCTTCTCTTTCAAAACCTTCACCTCGTCTTATTGTGTCTATTAAACGGCATAAGCCCTGTCTATGCACCGTAAAGCTGCGTTAGATAACGACTCAAAGCTTTGCCCATGTAATCCATAACCGATACCGCCCTGGAATATTCCATCCTGGTAGGGCCGATTACACCTATCGTGCCCAGCACTCTGTTGCCTAAACTGTAGGTTGCCGTTACTATGCTGCAGTCCCTAAGCTCTTCCTGCAGGTTTTCGGTACCAATGGAAACTTTTACTCCTTCATCTTGAGGGCTGGCAAGAATCTGGTACAGTAAATCCTTTTCCTCTAAAAGATTCAAAAAGGATCGTGCTCGCAGAATGTCTTGATATTCTGGGAAATTGAATATATTGGTGGTACCTCCCAAATATACTTCCTGCTTCTGTGACCTTCTGAAGCTGTCTGTTAAAACATCCACCAGAGAATTGAAGAACTTTTGATTCTCTAAAAATTCCCTTTTTATAGCAGACAGATCCACCATATCTATTTCGGAAAATGTTTTATTCTGAAAATGCTCCGTTAAAATACCGGACACTTTGTTCAGAAAATCACCATTTATGCCTTGAGGTATTTGAATCAGGGTATCTTTTAGAATTCCAGAGCTTGTTACGATCACCAATAAAGCAAACTCTCTGTCTACAGGTACAAGCTGAATATGCCCTATGGTTACCCTGCTCAACTGAGGTGCTATGGCAATAGAGGTATAGTTGGTAATATCGGACAGTACCTTGGCAGTAGTGAAAATAATCTGTTCTAACTGTAGAATTTTATGTTCATAGAATTCTTTAATATAATCCGCTTCCTGCTCACCTAAACTTTTAACCTGCATTAATCTGTCCACATAGAGACGATAGGCTTTATCAGAGGGCACCCTTCCTGCTGATGTATGAGGTTGTTCTAAAAAACCCATCTCTTCAAGGTCCGACATTTCATTGCGGATGGTGGCGGAGCTGATACCCAGTTCATATTTCCTGGCTACTGTCCTTGAGCCGACCGGTTCTGCTGTAATAATATAGTCGTTGATGATTGCCTGTAAAATTTGTAATTTCCTGGAGTCCAACTTCATAACCCCCACCTCCTTTTGTTAGCACTCTCTTATAATGAGTGCTAAAACTACTCTTAAATTAACACTAAGCTTTGCTTTTGTCAATAGCTTTTTCAGAAACCCCATTACTGTTTGGATTATTCTGGACATGTCAATTCATAAAGGCGATCGCAATGCGATTTTGAAAGTCAAAGCCCAATTCAGTGGGGCGCACTGATTTTTCATCTTCGACCAGCAAGCCCTGTTCTTTAAGTTTTCCTATTTCCTGTTCATATCTTTCTGTAAACGAAAAGTTAAATCTGGAACTGAACTCCTTTTTATTGATTCCATCATTAAGCCGGAAAGCCAGCATCAAGGTTTCAAACAACTCTGCAGCCGGATCAATTTCTTCTTGAGTGGCAATGATCGGTTGAACTCTTTTAATACGTTGTATGTATTCCTCAATGCTGTTAACATTTCCCCGGCGTAAAGATTGATAATGGCTGTGAGCACCACAGCCACAGCCAAGATATTCACCGTTTTTCCAATAATTTATATTGTGCCTGCTTTCACAGCCAGGCAGTGCAAAATTGGAGATCTCATATTGTGCAAATCCCAAGTTTTCCAGCAAGTGGATTGCCCCGTGATACATCCTGCGCTCCTGCTCATCATCCATTTCACGGAATTTACCCAGCATTCTCCAATCATGCAATACTGTGCCTACTTCCACTTTCAAGCTGTATGCGGATAAATGATAGATGCCGCAAGCTGTGACCTTTTTCAGGGTTTCCTGCCACTCCTCCTCGGTTTGACCTGGAATTCCGAATAAGACATCTGCACTGATATTCATAAATCCTGCTTCCTTTGCCCATCTCACTGAATCTTCAAATTCACAGCTTCCGTGAATTCTGCCAAGAAAGGTCAAGTGATGATCCTGCCAGGCTTGAAGTCCAAGACTGAGGCGGTTGAAACCACCTTCAAATAAGAGCTGCAACTTTTTCCGATCCACCGTACCGGGATTACATTCAATGGAAACTTCTGCGTCCTTATTTATATGAAAACATTCATAGCATTTTTTAAGGGTCTTCACCAACAATTCCCCATCAAAAAGGGTGGGAGTACCCCCACCCATATATATGCTGCTGATTTTTATCTTTTGACTGTCACTTTTATAGGATTCCAGCTCCTGGAACAAAGCATCCAGATAGGCTGTCATATGGCTTTGTTTTCCTGCCCAGGATGGAAAATCACAATAACGGCATTTTTGTTCACAAAAGGGGAAATGCAGGTACAGCCCGATTTCTTTCATCAAAGATACACTCATTTCTTCCATGGTTGCGGGTTGCGGGTTGCGGGTTACGGGATACGGGTTACGGGATACGGGTTACGGGTTGCGGGATATGGGTTACGGGTTACGGATTACGGATTACGGGTTGCAGGTTACGGGTTGCGGATTGCGGGTTACGGATTACGGGTTACGGGTTACGGGTTA
>DIQU01000018.1 GCA_002426555.1 Firmicutes bacterium UBA5454
TTATAACTTCCTCTACATTAGATCCCGTCATGGTTAACTTGTTTGCCAATTCCACCACATCACTATTTTCATCAATATCCACATAATCTTTTATCCAATTAATAGGTACTAGCATATCTATCTCCTCCTAAAACTGTTTCAGAAATCGGATATCGT
Organism: Firmicutes bacterium UBA5454; assembly: GCA_002426555.1. Classification (GTDB taxonomy): domain Bacteria; phylum Bacillota; class Clostridia; order Caldicoprobacterales; family DTU083; genus UBA5454. The sequence goes on from DIQU01000018.1 coordinate 157, forward strand.
TTTCAAAGAGAAGGCGAATATCGTCGATTCCATATTTCAAGTTGGTAATTCGGTCGACACCCATGCCAAAGGCAAAACCACTGTATACTTCAGGATCGATGCTGCAATTTTGCAGTACCTTGGGATGAACCATACCTGCACCTAGAATTTCTATCCATCCTGTGTGAGAGCATACTCGGCAACCCCCTCCATGGCATATGGCACAGCTTACATCAACCTCTGCGCTGGGCTCGGTAAATTGAAAGTGATGGGGACGGAACTGTGTTTTAGTGTCCGGACCAAAAACCTGCTTGGCAAAGACATCCAGTACCCCTTTAAGGTCTCCCATGGTTATGTTCTTATCAACCACCAGACCTTCTATCTGATGGAAGATAGGTGAATGAGTGGCATCCACTGTGTCTGATCGATAAACCCTGCCTGGGCAGATTATCTTGATTGGAGGCTTTTGTTTTAACATAGTTCTTATCTGCACAGGCGATGTATGGGTGCGCAGTAAAATATTTTCATTTATATAGAAGGTATCCTGCACATCCCTGGCTGGATGATTCTTCGGAATGTTCAATGCTTCAAAATTATAGCTGTCCCATTCCACCTCAGGGCCTTCTGCTACATCAAAGCCCATACCTAAAAATATGTCCTTTAGCTCATTTAAAGTCTTGGTAATCGGATGTAGATTCCCCAATTCAGGAACTCTTCCTAGTATGGTAACATCGATAGTTTCCTCTGCCAGACGCTTCTCCAAAGCTGCTTCCCTTAATGCATTTGTTTTTTTAGTCAATCCCTCTTCCAGGCCGTCTCGAATTTCATTGGCCAGCTGACCCATGACAGGTCTTTCATCGGCAGAAAGTTTACCCATACCTCGTAAAACCTGAGTAAGTTCCCCTTTCCTTCCCATGAATTTAACACGAAACTCCTCCAGCTGACCAAGGTCATTCAGGTCTTCCAAGGCTTCCATGGCTTTGATTTTTAACTGTTCCAACTTTTCCCTCATTTACTGGAACATCTCCTTTCACACTTTTGTGCTTCTCATCAATAAAAAAGCCTTCACCCCATAGTATGTATGGGACGAAGACTATTAATCACGTGGTACCACCCAATTTCATTTCATCTGAAATCTTGTCTGCGATAACGGGCAGTAACCGGCAGGACCTACTAAAAGGTTCAGACCTGCAGCTCGGGAGTGAACTTCGATTGCGGATTCAGGGGACTGCTTTCAGCCTATGACAATCCCTCTCTATCAGAACCGTGAACAATCTACTTTTCTCCGTCATAACTTTATGAGGCTAATATCAATTCCTTATATAGAACATATGCTTTCAGGGAACCTGTGGTTTCAAAAATTCTCCAAAAGAACTCGGACACCATAGGATCAGACTCCTTTACGGCTTATTTTACATAATTATAGCATAGTAAAAATTGCTGTTCAAGGCCCTAGTTGTCCATATTTCTTCTTTTTCGGGAAATTTCATAGGTTAAAATCCCTGCTGCTACAGAAGCATTCAAGGATTCTGCGTCGCCTGCCATAGGTATTTGAACCACACTGTGGGACATGTCCATTACTTGCTGACTTACTCCATGAGATTCACTTCCCATAACAAGAGCAATTTTTGGATAATCAGCTTGCCATATAAAAACATCGTCGCCTTGTAAACCGCTGGCTGCAATGTGCCAATTTGTTTTGACAAGAGATTCTTTTAACAAAGCTTCTGTGTCATTCACTTGAAATATGGGGACACGGAAAACAGAGCCCATAGTAGCACGAACTGCTTTAGGGTTGTAAGGGTCTACACATTCGTTAATCATAATAACCCCATCTCCACCTGCTGCGTCCACTGTTCGTACAATGGTTCCCAGATTTCCAGGATCTTTAATTCCATCTAAAATAATCAGAAAACCCTTCGGCAATTCAATTATCTGCTGGTAACTCCAATCTTTAGGTTTGACAACAGCTAAAACCCCTTGGGGAGACTGGGTATCTGACAAGCTTTTGAATATCTGCTCTGTCACTTTTAAATATCGAGTTCCCTGTAGTACTTCTTCACGATTCGGTAGTGTTCCGGTATAACTTTCTGAAAAAACCAGCATTTCTATTCCAAAATTGGAACTCATAGCTTCAGAAACCATTTTTTGTCCTTCAACCAGGAAACATTGATGTAGATCTCGATATTTTTTATTGTGCAAGCTCTTTATATATTTGATGCTTTGATTACCAGGACTAAATACAGCCTCCAGATTTTCAAATGCCAGAGGCTCTAATTCATTCTTCATTGGATTTCTCCTGAAGCTTAAGCATTTAACTGTTCTTTTGCAATGCCTACCAACTGTGCGAAGCCAGCTCCATCGTTTACTGCCATATCAGCGAGAATTTTTCTATCTACCTGAATGTCAGCTTTTTTCAAGCCATTGATGAATTTGCTGTAACTAAGCCCGTTTATACGTGCTGCGGCATTGATTCGAGCAATCCAAAGCTTTCTGAAATCTCTCTTTCTGAGTTTTCTGCCTGTATATGAATAAGCTAAAGCTCGCATAACAGCTTGATTTGCTGGGCGAAAATTCTTACGACTAGCGCCATAATAGCCTTTAGCAAGCTTTAGTACTTTTTTATGCTTTTTTTTGGCGTTTACTGCCTTTTTCATCCTTGCCATTTCAAACAACTCCTTCAGTATTATTTATAAGGAATCAAATTCCTGATATTTTTTTCTTCCTGTGTTGATATATAGGTGCCTTGACGAAGATTTCTCTTTCTCTTGGAAGATTTTTTTGTCAAGATATGGCTTTTGTAGGCTCTGGCTCTCTTAACCTTCCCAGACTTTGTAAGACTGAATCTCTTCGCTGCCCCTCTATGGGTTTTCATTTTTGGCATCGGTGTTTCCTCCCTTCAAGTTACTCACTTGGTGCTAAAATCATAATCATGCTTCTGCCTTCGATTCTTGGTTTACGTTCTACAACCATTTCTTCAGTCAAAAGCGAGTTGAATGTCTCCATAACCTGATAACCAATTTCTCTATGGGTCATTTCCCGTCCGCGAAAACGGATGGACACCTTAACTTTGTCGCCAGAACGCAGGAATTTATCGGCGTGCTTTGCCTTAACTGCCATGTCATGCTCTTCAATGGATGCAGACAGGCGGACTTCCTTTACATCAATAACACGCTGATTCTTTTTAGCTTCCTTTTCCTTCTTGGCAATCTCAAACCTGTACTTTCCGAAATCCATGATTTTACATACAGGGGGTTTGGCCATAGGAGCGATTAATACAAGATCAAGCTGTTTTTGATCGGCAAGCTCTTGTGCTTTCCGAGTTGGCATAACACCTAATTGTGCGCCATTGGTATCGACGACTCTAACTTCCCTTGCCCTGATTCCTTCATTAATGGAGAATTCTTTATTACTAATACTCGTTCACCTCCGGTTTATTTGGCGGTCAGTGTTACTGACCTTTCTAACTACACTCACTTTATCTGTGCTTACTCAAAATAAGCAAATAAAAAGAGCGGGATTTCTACCCACTCCAAAAATATGCATATAAAACATACTGTTGCTTGACCTTGCCTAGCCAGAGCTGGAAGGTGAGAAGTGGATAG
>DIQU01000005.1 GCA_002426555.1 Firmicutes bacterium UBA5454
CAAAAAAAGACCGGAACCTTTTTTCTGTTCCGGTCTTTTAAAATCAGCTGTTAATGTCTCCTGGATTTTGGAGGTCCAAGTACTTCCCTTAAAATTATCCCATCGATGAATGCATTTGGGGATAAATCCAGCTTGTGGCGCTTCTGAGTCTGATCCAATTCAATAACATGGAGCGGCTCGGTAACCTCACCATATGAAGCCGCTGGAGATGTGACTGAAGATGTAACAGGGGCTGTCACTGAAGATGTAACAGGAGTTATACTATTGGTGACTATCTGCCTTCTTACACTCTGGTACTCAGAATTTCGATCGCTGGTTTGCCCGCTGTAAGAAACAGTGTTACGATCACTTGTCGAATAAGTATCTACCTTGGGGGGCTGGTTGCCTGAAAAGTTAAAGCCCTTGCCCGAAAAGTCCCCCTGGCCTGGAATCTTCCTGTTTGGCTGATTTGCTTTTTGTTGAGCTTCACGGATGGATTTAATTACATTGCCGATGATGCTGACAACAATTACAAGAATTATTAGCTCCAATTAAAGCCCTCCCTTCGGGGGTATGACTTATTTTCCATCAGTTTCTGGAGAGTCCGAACCGCCCATTCTTGAGATTGAATCTCGCATTTGGGTGTCTGCCATTACGTTTCGCATATTGTAATAGTCCATAACCCCAAGTTTTCCTTCTCTTAGAGCGGATGCCATAGCTTTAGGTACTTCTGCCTCGGCTTCTACAACCTTGGCTCTCATTTCTTGAATGGAAGCCTTGTTTTCCTGTTCAGCAGCAACAGCCATGGCTCTTCTTTCCTCTGCCCTGGCCTGAGATACTCGCTTGTCGGCTTCTGCTTGATCGGTCTGCAGTTGTGCACCAATGTTTCTGCCTACATCGATATCTGCAATATCAATAGAAAGAATTTCGAATGCAGTACCTGCATGTAAGCTCTTGTTCAAGACAGTTTGAGATATATTGTCTGGGTTCTCCAATACATCCTTATGTGACTTGGAAGAACCTACTGTGGTAACAATACCTTCCCCAACACGGGCTAGAATGGTTTCTTCACCAGCTCCGCCAACCAATCGGTCGATGTTTGCACGAACAGTAACTCGGGCCTTAACAATTACCTCGATTCCATCCAAAGCCATTGCTGATACCTTTGGGGTATCCAGTACTTTAGGGTTAACACTCATTTGCACAGCCTGAAATACATCACGCCCTGCCAAATCAATGGCTGCAGCTCTCTCAAATTCCAATGGAATATTGGCTCTTTGGGAGGCAATCAGGGCATTAACTACCCGGTCAACATTACCACCTGCTAGGTGATGAGCTTCCAGTTTGTCTACACTGACGCTTATGCCTGCTTTTGTAGACTTGATAAGTGGATTAACGATTCTGTTGGGAACAACACGACGCAATCGCATACCGATGAGATCAAAAATTCCAATTTTAACACCTGCAGCCAAGGCAGATATCCAAAGCCCCAATGGTACAAAGGTGAGTATTACCGCTAGAATAATAATGGCAGCAATGATAATCCCCAGAACAAAGAATACTCCCTGTGGAATTGTATTTGCCAATAACGGTAGCATGGTTTGCAGCATTTGCCTTTCACTCCTTTTACTTATTTTTATAAATAACAGCCGGTGTGGCTTATTATTTACGATTCACTTGTTACAACAATTTTCGTTCCTTGAACTTCAACAACCCGAATTTTTATGCCATTTGGCAGATAACTGCCTTCTGAGATGGCATCCAGGCGTTTCCCACCCACTAAAATGGTGCCTGTCGGTCTTAAGGGGGTTATGGTTTCGCCTGACTTTCCCAGAAGTTCAGATAATGAATTTTCAGCCTGATTAACATAACCCTTATCCACAGTTTCTGATTCATGGAGAACCAGGTGACGGAACAATTTTGGGCCGCCAAATATCTTAACAAGTATGGGAATTAGTACGGCAGTCGCAGCCACTGCAATTCCCAAGTTTAAAATGCCTTGTCCGGGTGTGGGAGCTGCAAATATTATTCCAAGCAAAATCATTATAATACCTGATACCCCGATGATGCCAAAGCCCGGTATAAAAATCTCAATAATCAGAAGAACAAGACCTATAACAAACAGGATGACCGACCACCACTCAGTATTGCCGGCAAGAAATGCACCGCCAAAGTACAAAGCAAAGGCAATGATACTTGTAATTCCCGGCAGCCCAAACCCTGGTACGAAAATCTCGATTACCATGGCAAACAAAGCAATTATGAGAAGGATTGAAGCAACATCGCTGCGGGTTAAAAATTGAGCAATTTTAACTGCAGTGTCAGGTTCTATTTCAACTACCTGAGCATTCTGCCAGTTCATAAACTCCAAAACCCCAGTAATATCAGACTCTATTCCATCAATGAAATCAAGTTTGGCGGCTTCTTCTGCGGTTAGATTGACCAGCTTGCCTTTGGGAAAACCGGGAACTTCAAGATCTTTGTCCGCCATACCGGCTGCAACAAGGGGATCGCGACCTTTTTCCTCTGCTACGGTGCGAAATTCTCCACTTACAAAGGCAACATTTTTTTCACTGTAGGGAATTGGTTCTGCCGCACCCATATGACTTCCCGGAGCCATAATTATAGTATCAGCTGCAATAGTTATTAGTGCTCCTGCTGATGCAGCCCGATCTCCTACAAAAACAACAATGGGAATTTTAGAGTCTGTTATGGCTTTGCGCATTTCAAGAGCGGAATCCACTCGCCCCCCCAGGGTAGAAATATCAATTATTATTCCCTTTGCCTGAGCCAAATCAGCCATTTCAATTTGATCTACCAGAAATGCAGACATGGCTGGAGTTATCTCACCTTTAAGGGGAACTATATGAATCTGATCGCTGCTTGATGCCTGCATGTTGACTGACGCCAACACGCTGCCTGATATTAGCAACAATGCTGATATAAGCAGAAGAACATATGTAAAGAAAGGTTTACGTATCGTATACACCGCCTTTTGTTAGTGTATGAAGCTGAAACAATCAATCTATGGGCAGGGAAACCCCGTTATTATCTTTATTCGCCACAGCATTATAAATTCCTTCCCCTGTTTGTGTTTTATGCACAATTTGTGTTATCACCCTTCTATGATCGGATACTTCAGACAGCATAACCTCATGGTGTTTTAAATCAATCTGCTCCGATACATAAATTCGATCAATTCTTTCTTTCGGTGTCTCGATCCAATTGGTGAATGTAAACAAATCGCACTTGTCAAGTGCTGCAGCGCTGTCTACCATGAAAGTATCCAGCTTTTGCATTTCCTCGCTGTCAGGATGATTGTTAAAGTCACCTAAAATAAAGATATTACCTTCTCTTTTAGATACCTGTTCATTTATATAGTCAATCTGCATATCTCTTTCTACAGGATTCAACCCCAAATGAGTAACATATACATGATAAGGTGTACCTTCCACATCAATCCGGGCTTCGATCAGACCGCGGGGTTCCAGCAGTTTTTTGGGGAGCTTGTGGTTCTGTGCATCAATAATGGGATATTTGCTTAATAGTGCATTTCCATATTGAACTCCCAAAATATTTATATTTTCTCCATAATAATAATGATACCCCAGTTCTTCTGCTATTAACCTTGCCTGATCTTTATAATCAGATCGAGGCATCCTGTTCTCTACTTCTTGCAAACCTATTATTTGAGCATCGGTTTCCTTGATTTCTTCAATTATCTGTTCCAAGGTTACGTTACCTGCTTGATTATTGGCACTGTGTATGTTGAAAGTCAGAAAGGTGAGTATCAGTTCTTCATCTATTTCCTGCGAGTTTTGTGACTTTTGCTGCGGATTATCTGTGGGTGTATACTCTGGTTCTACTTTCACTGCATCTTCAACATTTTGCATGACAAGAGGAGCCAGAACAACGGTTGATTCCGATTCCTGGTTATGAGCTTTATGGACAACAGCATCTGTCCTGATACCAATTGCCAATAGCACAAAAAAGCTTAAGAAGACCCAAACTCCCCTCCGAATCATGGATACCCCCAGATATATTATGTTAACTACATTGCACTAAACCGCTTCGCGGT
>DIQU01000019.1:0-491 GCA_002426555.1 Firmicutes bacterium UBA5454
ATCTGTATTTGTGACGAATCTTTTTAAGATTCAGTCACGAATACTTTTTGCACTATTTTTGCTTTTAGTAATTTTAAAGTTCAATACTGCTGAATTAAGCCCGAAAGAGGCTTAATCAGCAGACACTAATTATGAACTGCCGGAAATATTTATAAATAATAACAGAAGACTTTTTACAATCGTTCTTTTTTCTTTTAAGGAATAAATTTAGCACTTCCGATAATCATAAGACTCCTCCAAATTTTTTACTTTAATCCGAAATCACTCTTTTTTAATTAGTGTCTGCTGGGCAGACCTAAAGCTATTGATTTTACTGACTTTTACGGTGTTTTGTGGTAAAATATATGCAAGGTATTTAGGGAATCCAACATCTTTTTCTTGCAGTTATAACAAATATTTCACCATGAAAAGGAGCAAAAGTCGTGTATAAAACTACTGATAATTCTCAAAGTGATTTTCTGAGCTTCAACCAACCGTTAGGACTTCATATG
>DIQU01000019.1:760-5883 GCA_002426555.1 Firmicutes bacterium UBA5454
CGGAAATGTTGCTAAGCCACTCCGCCTGGCTCTTGGTTCACTGATCATACAGACAAAGTATCAGTATTCTGACAGAGAACTAGTAGAGCAATTGACAGAAAACCCATATTATCAGTATTTTGTCGGTCTTCCTGGATATCAGGAAAACCCACCGATTGATGCAAGTACATTGGTGCTGTTTCGTAAACGGCTGAAGCCGGACGTCATCATGGAAGCAAATGAATATATATTGGCAACCACGAAAGAAAAGGAAGCCAAATCAGATGGCAAAGATGATAACAATACGCCACTGGCATCCGGTGATGGAACTGCTGAACCAGATAACTCCAAAGCCTCCGAGAATAGGGGAACTCTTATGCTGGACGCCACCTGCGCTCCATCAAATATCCGCTACCCGCAGGATTTCTCCCTGCTGAATGAAGCAAGGGAAATACTCGAAACAACCATCATTCGTTTTTGTAAAACCTACGGCCTTATAAGACCAATTATGTACCGTCGGCAGGCAAGAAAGAATTACCTTGCACTTGCAAAAACCAAGAAACGCAGCACAAAGAAAATCCGTGCTACTATCTGCAAACAGCTTGCTTATATTAGGCGTGACATCAAATACCTGGAAGGTTTCATGTCTGGGGGTTATGCTCCCAGTATGAAAGAAATTTCTCTACTGTTGACCATTTATAAGCTGTATGAGCAACAGAATTATATGTATCAAAACAAAGTGCATAGTGTCACTGACCGTATTGTAAGCATCAGCCAGCCATGGTTACGACCAATTGTAAGGGGTAAAACCAAAACACCTGTTGAATTTGGTGCCAAGTTTGATCTAAGCCTGGATGAAAACGGCTATGGCCGGATAGAGAAAATATCCTATGATGCTTATAATGAAAGCACAGTGTTGACAGATGCCATCAACCGTTTCAGGGAACGAACTGGTTACTATCCGGAACGAGTGCTTGCAGATCAAATATATCGGACCAGAGATAACCGTAGCTTCTGTAAGCTGCATGGAATCAGGCTATCAGGTCCAAAGCTTGGAAGGCCAAGCGAAACAGCAAAGGCAGATAAAAAGGTAGAATATCAGGATAATACAGATAGAATAGAAATTAAAAGAACGTTTAGCTTAAGCAAACGTTGCTATGGAATGGGGCTTATCCGAACAAAACTGGAAGAGACCACACTTACTTCTATCGCATTATCTGTATTCGTGACGAATCTTTTCAAGATTCAAGCGCGAATACTTTCTGCACTTACTTTGCTGATACGAGTTTTAAGATTAAAATCTGCTGATTTAGAACTGGAAGCGGTTTAATCAGCAGGCACTAATTTTCTGATTCATATTTGATTCACATTTGATGAAATGAACGTGGCAATTGACAAAAATCACTTGAATTTATTAAATAAAATGGTTATAATTGGGTTAATTCCACAATATGGTAACGACCCAACAGCTCTGAGGAAACCAATGCACCGCAGTGACTGAAGGAGGCGGATCTGGTCATAGACCGGTTTCCCCCTTCAGGTTGTCCGGTTTGTCCACGGACTTGTGGAGTGCTGACAGGATCGTATCCAGATGCCCTTGGTATGCCTGGTAGGTATCAATGTAAAGCCTGATGATTAACAGACTATTTTTGAGGTTTTGCCAGCGGTAGTTGGTTTCCAAGGAAGGTACATCGATAATCCTGCCTTGGTGATTATGCATCAATGTTAGGGCTGGTGCATTAGGAAGCCTCCAACATAGTGGATATAATTTATTTATTGTAACCTCTGATGGGGAGGGAAGCCTCTCCTTCGGTTATCCATTTAGATTAGCTTTGGTAACTATTAACTCGTAGTCCTTATCGACTACACCATTATTAATCATACAAGGAGGGATAAGTCGTGAAAAAACTTATAGCGATGGCGATGGCGCTGTTAATGCTGACATCGGCTACCATTGTCAATGCATCAGCGGCCCAGAGAGACGGAGTTGATGCCGAGAGGTTGACCTGCGAACGGGTCGAGGAACTCCCTGATGGCGGGCACATATATACATACCTCGTTAGAGGAATTGAGCATCACTACCCCGTTCCACCTGCTGGGTTTAACCCAATAACTGCGACGGACGAACAACTGGAGACCTATTGTTTCCCACGGCGGCCGGTAACTAGGGAAGCAGAAGCTATGAACACATGGCTGGCTCTCATCGAGAACTATACAGAGACACCCATACCGGTTATTTCAATTGGGAAAAAACAGACACAGGAAACTCAGCAGACCCCGGAAACTAGATCAATATCTTCTTCGATTTCGAGAAATTGGTCTGGTTACTCTGTGTCGGATTCTATTTACACACAGGTGCAAATGGACTATACTGAACCCACAATTACATCTGCAGTCTCTGGCGCTGCATCATGTGAGTGGGTTGGCATAGGTGGCTATCCAGATGCATTTGGTGTTGCCAAATTGGTGCAAGCTGGCACCGTGCAGTTTGGGACAAGCAGCCATAAAGCTTGGTATGAATACCTAAATAACTCATCTGAGGAGACTAATTATCCCATGACGTATATCGACAGTTTATCCATTAACGCGGGTAACAGTATTCACGTATATATCTCTTTCCAGAGGGCCAATAACCGCTTTGAATATTACATTGCTAATAACTCGACGGGAAAGAGCCAAGCGATGTACATTGACAATGTCCCTTCCGATATTTTCTATGATGGGACTACCGCAGAGTGGATTGTTGAACGACCATATAATGGCGCATATATGCCTCTCTGCAATTATGGGACAATTACATTGAAAACCTGCCAGTTCACTACAAATGCTAATAACACTTGGCGCAAAGTCGGAGATTATAACAACGATAAAATCACCATGTATAACGATTCAGGGACAACAATTCTGAGTCAGCCTGGTTCAATTACGAACTCTGATTCTTTTAAATGCACATGGAAAGCAGCTCGATAGGCAAGAACACAAAGCAGAACGCCTTATTTAATATAGGGCGTTCTGCTTTTTATAAATATTGGAGATATGAGTGAAACAAAATTCTCATTCTTAACGTCTAATATGTAGAGGTGATAAAAATGTTTGCTAAGCAAAAGAAATTCAAAATTGTTTATATCGTATTTAATGTAATTGTATTTTTACTGGTAGCGTTAGCTATAGCCCATTTATCTGGAAGTCAACCACTGATACCATTCGATTCCCATTCAAAACAGCCGATTCCGCTACCCGATCAGGATGTACCACCAAATATCAATGATCAATTACTACCACAAGCTGATATCAATAAATATCAGTCCGGCAAAATACCTGTAACAGTTGGAAGTGATGCCCTGCCATATGAAAATGTAGGCAGTGAAATTTTTATTCCTATATGTTGGATTTGGGGTGGCGCAGTATATCTTAATGTTGGTACTGTGCAGAAAGAGGATGTAGCAAGCAAACTTGTTGGAGCAATATACTCATTAGCAAACACTGACACTAATCAAAGTATTGTATTGAAAGGTGCACAAAGCTATAATAGATACGATTACATTTTCCCCGAACAGCTTGAATTTGATGGGAAAATATATCTTGTCAATAATGCACAAATTTTTGAAGAGTCGGAAGGGATTAGTCCACCGGACTCAAATCAAGAAGTAGGGGAAGTAAATGGGTATAAGTTCTATAACACTCAAGTAGAGGGGGTTATGGTTGTAGTAGCCCCAGAACAAGTAGGAATATTATTACAAATCTTTATTAAAGAAATTGAAGGCTAGTGTGCTAAGACGAGGGGTAGTTCATCCACCCTGTTTCCAATCCGTTGTGCCACAATAGTTTCATTCATCCCCGTAGATTCCAATCTCCCTGGCGGGATTGACGGTCGCGCATCGGACGGCTGTCTCAAGGGGAATGCCGAAGCTGGCAGCCGTTTGCATGCATTTCATCAAGTTGGCGGCAGAGCCCCGATGGTACCGTCCGCCAGGGTCGCTTTATTCCCCTTTACAGTTACCGCCTGACCACCCAGAGAATAGCTGCTGCCATAGCCTTGTCAATCGATTCTATCTGAATCCCCCGTACCGGTGTCTTCTTGACGGTAAAATATTTTTTGTAAGCATTTTCATGTGCAGAATCATGCTTTCCACTAAGTAACTCATTCTCTAGCTTTTTTATTGTAGTGACCAATGTTAATTTACATTAAGTAAGTTTGAGTTAGTTTAATATAATTGTGGGGATGCAGACGAATGATATTTATCCCTACAGGTTATAGATCACAGCTGAATAACTCATGATTTGTAAGTTGATGTTAATACTATTATTAATGTTTAACTAAATATATGTCGGAATGCATTAGTTGCCTTTATAAACGAAAGAATGTATTAAATTATATCCTAATACATGTAAATTTAACCTATTAGTTTATCTTATATGAATTCTTTAGGAAGGGGGATCTGTGTGTGGGGAGTAATAATGTGAGAGAAACCATAAGAGAAATCATTTATAATTTGGTTGAATTAAAAAAGCCGATAAACGAAAGTAAGCGTCAAATATTCGGTGTCTAGCATCTGATATTATATTTGATATAATAGAAGAGATTATAGAGACGACAAGTGTCCTGGGAAACACCAGGTTTTCCAGGATCTTACCTCCATTATAATAGATCAAGCAACATCAGAGCGTTACTTGATATAACCACGTTCTTTCTTCCGTGGTGTTTTGGGCGGTGATGAATACTCATCCTGCCGACGTATCGTATCGAGTGATGAAGTATGAATCCTTTCATACTCTCGATACTCTGCAGACCAGGGTAGCATGGCATCCATGAAACTTCTGTCTGTATCATCCATGTGCCGGGGCATTTCCTCCAGTACATATCTTAGGTAATAGTAAACATTTGCACCATTTGCCCGAGCGGTTTCCACTATGGTGTACATGATGGCGGTAGCTTTAGCACCATCAATGGAGTCACAAAACAGAAAATTTTTTCTCCCTATCACAAACGGTTTGATGATTCGTTCCGATGCCGAGTTATCTATGGGAATATTTCCATCCTCCAGGAATCGGCATAGATGCTCCTTCTGGTTCAAGGAATAGTTAATAGCATCTTTTAGTCGGTTGGTCATGGTTGGATCAGCTGTATCCAATGACTCTATGTA
>DIQU01000087.1 GCA_002426555.1 Firmicutes bacterium UBA5454
AGGTCCGGTGACAATGATCTCGGCCCCTTCCTTGGCCAGATCCAGGAGCTGGTCGATCGAGTCGTTCAGAACTGTCACACCGGTCACAACCAGCAGGTCCGCTTCAGCTACATAGAGAGGGGCATCGGCTGCCGGCGCGTAATGATCCAGCTCCTTGCCCTTTAAAGTCCGAACATCCTGTTCCAGCACCTTGAAATCGGCGTCTTCCTTGATCAGCTTCCGCAGCATGGGAACCAGGGCACCGACAACAACAGTTTTTCTATAATCCTTAAGGTCAACTTCATCAAAGGCGTCAGCAGCATAAATCGTTTCGTAGTCATCAGATGCTTCTTCTGCCCAAATGGCCATGCTTAAGGCATTTAAGGCAGCTATACCCAGGGATTTTCTTAGTAGATTATCGGAAGCAAGGTCATCCAGATACCTGGTCACGGGCTGCTGATTCAGTTTTCCGGACAGTGGCATGGCTTTCGCTGAACTGGGGCAGCAGACAGCTTCCGGCATCTCCTTCACAGGGGTGAAGCTGAGACCGCCATGTCCGGTTGATAATTTAACTCCTGCAAAGAAGAGACCTAGGACAGCCCGCTCTACAGTAATGTCCTTGATCCGCGAACCTAATTTATCTTTCACCAGTGATATTGATTCCGCTAAGATTCTGTTCATGTCGATACACCTCTTTAGCCGCTTAACTGATATCAAGTATACAGAGGAGCAGAAAATCAGCAAAGATTTGTATTAACTTGAGTCAAAACAAAGGGCAGTTCAGGATTACTTTGAAATAATGTATGTATTTCCAGAAAAAGACTTTGAAATTTTGATGACATCCATGATTTGAAGCTCTTTTTGTTGAGATTGCAGACGGCAACTGCGATCATACTGGTTGAAAATCCAGGCATAAAACTCTCTTGGTAGACTCTTTGTGTCCAAGTGCCTGCCATAAAATATAACTATGGCAAGGTGTCTGCACCATTATGGCCGAGTCCTTTGGCGACGGGATCTACATGCTTCCGGATGCCCAGAGAGACAAAGTTCGCATACTGAGCCAGCAGGGCGAGGGAGGGGAGAGCAAAGATAAGTGACGAATTGTAGTTAGTGAAATGAATAAAGACCTGCTTATTAACAAAACTTTATTCATGCCAGATGCAATAGATCATATATTTGGTATCTATAGGATCTGATTCACTAAACAATAAATTCAGATATCTTTCCATATCCACTTATATAAGCACCTTTTTGGGCTCTGGTCAGAGCAACATAAAGCAAGCATTTTTCAGCGGTGATGGATTCTTGTTCGCTTATGGCATCCGTATGATCAATGGCAGCAGTTAAGGGAATGATACGATGATTCGTTGCAACGATAAACACATATTGAAACTCTAGCCCTTTTACGCGATGCATAGTTGCAATACGAATACCATCTAATGATCTATCATCGGATTTGCTTCTCTTGATTTTGAAACATCGAATCCCATTGCTTGTAAACTGAGAGATATATTCTTCAATTAGCTTATTAGTACGGGCAACAACACATATGTTTTTAATAGCAACACCGGAATTAACAAGGCTCTTGATTTCAGCTAGTACGGCATCAAATTCTTCATTTGCGGTTTTGAAGAACATTTTACGTGGATTCTCTCCGTGTGTAAGAGATAGAAAACGGTCATCATCATCAGTAGCATCATCTAGATCATCGAAAGAAATGCCATTCAGCAAGGCAAAAGCAGCTTTCCTGATCTCTTCTGTTGTTCGATAGTTTATGCGAAGAATATTACTCCGTCCACGGATATTAATTCCGCATTTTGACAATGAAGCTTTATTTTTATAGATTCTTTGATGAGCATCACCGACGATAAAAATATCATTTGAGTGTTCTTCACCAGCTATGGTGCGTAGTAATCTATATGCATTGGCACTTAAATCTTGTCCTTCATCAACAATAACGTGCTTGTAACGTGAATCTGCCAAAGCTTTTTCTGCAAGTTGACGGCACTCGTACATTGCGGTATTAATATCTCTGAGCTTACGTTCTTTCATCAGATTCTGATAGGAATCAAACACCTTCCATATTTGAATACGTTTTTTTCGATTGAGCGGGGTACCACGGCCGTTTCGTGTAGCTTTTATATACTTGTCAAGGGTCAAAGCTTCTTGCGCGATAACAACGCGATTCCATTCTTCTTCAAAAAAACTAGGAGGGAAACCGATATCTAAACCATTCAAAGAAACAGCATCTTCCCATAAACTCTGCAAATCTTCTCCGTAAGCGATCCTTGCAGAGTAACCATGATCACGCAAAAATTGGGTTACCCAGGCATCAAGATTAATAACATCAATTTTTCGAGCTTCTTCAAGCGTGCAGATTTTTCGAAGATTTTCTTTAATATCTGACGCCAGATTAGCTGTGAATGTTGTAAATAAAATACGTTCTTTGTCTTTAAGCTCAGATGCAAGATGTTTTGCACGATGTATGGCAACAACGGTTTTCCCTGTACCTGCACTACCAAGGACGCGGGCAGGGCCGGAATATGAACGGTTGACAATTTTCCGCTGGGTAGGGTGAAGAAAAACTCTCCATTTTTCAAGAGGCTCAGCCATGATACGCCGCAACTCCTCTTCGCCCTCGACGATAACAAAAGATTTTAAAGTCTCAGGGTTTTCGAAAGCGTCTATGAAGCTGTCAGATACTCCTTGTTTCTCCTTCTGCGTGGAGATCAGTTCGATTACCTCCGTTGCAGGGAAGCCCTCAGCAACCCATGACAATGCTTCAAACACATCTTTTGAGAAGAACTTTTCTTTATCATAAAAGTCTTCTGCATCGATAATGGAACGAACAAATGGCAGTTGTTCTTCCGGCAAACCGAGCTCGCTCATTTCATAATCGGAGGTATCTGCGAAAAGCATTAAGTCTACGTTTGACTGAACAATATCTGGTGCGGAAATCACATCATATACTTGGAGAGCGCCAGTCTTGGGGTTAACTTCGCACTTTTTATTTTTTGCCCAGGCATAAGCATCGTCATGGTGGTCTACCCACAGTAAAAGATATACACCGGTTTCAGCCTGACGCACAACAATTCCTCTATATGTATCATCGATACGCACAGAGCATATTTTCTTGTCACTGCCATCCTGCAGTTTCTCATAATTGATGCCGGGGGCTTGTGGGTTGTTTCGGAATTTATTGATAAATTCCGTTACTTTTCTCTGAATCTGACGGGGCAAAACTGCAAATGCGGTTAAAAAATCAGAAGATATTGCTACCTTAGCATTTTCTGCCATTAATATTTACCTCCAAATACTGTGATGTCAATTTCATCGGAAACAGTGAATATCTTCCAACCAAATGCATCCAGCTTCTCGTTGTTCTCAGATTGCTCCTCAGTTATAAAACCAATTTTTTGCTTTGTCCACGCCAGTTCGATGGTGGCAATTACTTCTCCAGAAGTATCAGTCAACTCATACCCAACCTCATCTGGTGCAGTCACTCCCAAATCATGCAACTTAGTTGCCATATAGATAGCTTCGTCATCAAACAGCAATTCTCTGATGTTATCCCACATATCATGTGTTTCTGCAGGTTCAATGTTCGTAAACGCTGATAATCTATGACCTACTGGCAAAGCAAGATATGCCATCTGTTCTAGTCCTGTAGAGCAGACTGCTACAAATCGTTCTGCGAACTGCATCAAGTTAAAGAAATGCCAGAAGCCATTCCATTCCTCTTCATATTTATCGGTACGAAAATCCCTCTGATCATTAAGGACAGCGCATACAGAAACCGGCGCACTCGCGTTTGTTTCCATATCGCTCATCAAAACCCCTGAATATATGGACAAATGCGCATTTGAACTGCGTGGTGTATATTTCCCAAAGAAAGTACCTGGCTGAACGTAATCATCTTCAGTGAAGTTCATAGCTTCGACTACCTTTGTCATTGTTGTATTCCATTCAAGGAAAGCAAGTGTATCGCCTGTTTTTCTTGGATCAAGAAGAGACAATGAATATGCTCTGGCCTGAGCAGCAAAAATCTCCTCCGCATTCTCAAGATCAAGATACCGCATGAGTAATTCAAAAGTAGACATCTTATCGGGCTTTACTATGTCTGCTTGTGCAGCGTTAATGGTTGGCTTATACATTCTTTCACCTGAAGGCATCAGCTCCGGGGACAATGTTGGTGTAGCATAGTCCCCCTGTGCCTGAAATACAGACTGAACATCACGCCAACTGAGCGAGTAAACACGGTATTTCTGACTGCGACGGATTGCTTCTCGTTTTAGGGTATCATCAGCAACCTTATCCTTGTGATATAGAAAACCATCTGTAAATACAGCAACAGGAAGTCGTCTTGATGAACCAACAGGACGAATGATAAAGTCCGGCTTACAGGCAACAGCAATACCCTCTGTCTCATCAAGTAGCACCTGTGGTTCAATTTCCCAAGTAGAATTGTTGACTTTTAGGATATACCCTTCTTTATCATGAATAAGTGCCTTGGAGATATCGATTTTTCTGGATTCGTTTCCCATCTGCTCGATAGCTTCAATAAAGCGACGCTCAAGCTCACTGTCAAACAAAGAGTTAACCGGTATATTGTCCAGCCTTTTGATTCTTGTCACATTGTTTTTGCCACTAAGTATTGATTTGAGCATACTTATGGCCGCAATTCTTGAAATACTCCCGATATTTCTACTCTGTCTGTAGGCATAAAGACAATGATAGCAGCCATCTTTTTGCGGGTCGTCTTTGCATGAACATTGTTCGAGAACAGCTAACGCTTTTTCGAAAATCTCAATTAAGGCATTTTCTTCATGCATCAGCTGCTTAAGATAGCCGGTGCCACCGGGAATAGAATCATAAATAACAAGATACTGCTTCCTGTAATCAGCGTCTGGTACAGGTACCTCGCTGATGGTAGCACGAAGATGATCAACATTTCCGAAGTACTCTTTCATTCCTAGCATGAAAGCAGCAGTGAAGGATTCCATCCTAATACTAGAGGAATCCATTGTCGTTGCGGGAACCAGCAGGCGCAATACTTCCGTGGAAAATTCACGGTACAAGAAGAGACATTCTTCGAATGGATCATTGTTTAAATCCGGCATCCTTCTAGTTTTACAATAAAAGGTATGTGCAGCTCCTCCATAATCCGGTTGCATCTTTCCACAGTATTTACATATCTTAAAACCCTTCCGGACTTCTTCAACGCCGGAGATAGTCATTTTTTCACCGGTTATGTCGCTTTCGCCGAAATTTATCTCACGTAGCGTTGCTTTTTTTACAAACTCATAGCCAAAAGCAAACTCTTCATTATCCATTTCATAAGCGCTGATAATATCATGTTCTTCGTCGACATCCACAAGTAGTTGCTTGCAGTAGAAAACATTTGACCGGTCATCGCTCTCATCACTGATGAGGCTCTTTGTGTAATCCGTGTTGGAGTACACCATCTGGACCTTCAACATTGTTCGAACTTGTCCTGCGTCAGCCCATACAGGGCTGCCGCACTGTGGGCAACTAGCCGTATTTTTGCCGGTTTCTTCTATTTGGGCATGTGCACAGTTGGGGCAAAGTCGCCATTTAGCTGTTTGAGCAGATGTCAGATCAATCTGATCAATTGTTAATTTGCGCCCATCAACATAAAAGCTGTTATTAGGTGCAAATTCGCTAATTGCAGATGAAGCAGCGCGACTATATTCATAGACGCTCTTCTCATATTTCCGTCTTTTAACAGTAGCTTCATCATCACCGCTTTCATCCTTGCGATACAATACTGCTTTCAGGATAATACCAGATTCAGGGAAAGCATAATTCGGGAGCAAGCCTTCATCCGACAAGAAGTTAAACACATCTTTTTTGTGGAGCTCACGCAAAACATTATGCAGTGCTCTTTGCTCTGATTTTAATTCCTTTATTTCCTCTTCATAGGAGGAATCCTTAGGTTTATTTTCCAGCTCCTTAACCATTGTATTCAGCTGCTTTACACTTGCTGACAAGGAGTCGCGCTGCTTCTTTAATGCCTGAAAAGATTCCAAAATGCGTATATGCATTGGACTCTCTTGTAGCTTATCTCCTTGAGCAAAGATGCGCAGTTCATTCTTGGTATTATCATCCAAGTATTGTGAAAAAAGCTGAATGAAAGAGTTAAGCATGTAAGTTAAATTATTTTGCACATAATTTAGGAAATTGAATGGAAAAATGTCCACTGGACGGATCTCCAGCTTTCCAAGGCAAATTCCAACATTCTTTGGTATTGCTTGCTCTGATACACCTCGCTTTACCCAGGAATCCATACAATATGCAACAAACTGCCTCTCAAGCACAGCACCTGCCCTGAGGAAGATTTTTGGCGGGGTTACATCACCCTGCACCATGTCAATTGGGTCGGAGTAAAAATACAAATCATGTGGGCGGGCATTGGCAACAGCCAGTGTTAAGGCATTCCCATCTTTACGGCCGGCCCGGCCTGTTCTCTGTAGAAACTGGTGTTGTGCAGGCGGTATGCTGCAAAGGATGATCGTAGACAGGTCGCCGATATCAATGCCCATTTCGAGGGTAGGTGTACAAGACAGCACGTTAGGATCCCACACTTTCAGGGTGTCCTTGTTTCGCTTAAAGTCAATTTCCAAAGCCTCGCGGTTATCTCGATCCAAAAGACCCGTATGCTCTTTGGCATTGATACGGACAAGGTCGCCGGAGCTAAACAATTTCCCGTAATAGTCAAGGGAAGACTCTTCATCCTGTTTTATCTTCCCCGGACATACACGTCTTGCACATGGAGCATGATTCCAAAAATCAAAATTTTCAGCTGCAACAGGATATACAGAACCACATGTATCACACTTCATTTGTATAACGTCATCACTTATAAAGACATTCTCTTTATTTAAGCCAAATACAGATAGTTCTGCAGATGAAGGTATGTTGACAACAATATTTTTCTTAATCAGTTCTTCAAGGATTATCTTACTAAGAGAGGTAAAGGTGCTTGGCTCTATTAGATCTTCGTTACAGCAGGAGGCGATCCAATCAGTATATTTACGCTCTGATATAGAATCGAAATATCGATTACGCCTTCCGGCTGTGTTTTGCTGTGCTATGAATCGTGGTGTATTTCTACCTGACTGTAAACCGGGCATCCATCTGATATTATCGTTTGAAAGCAAATAGTTATTACCGTTTCCAGCAATGTAGTTCCTAAAAGCATTATCATCAAAAGCGCCATTTTGTCGCATGATGTTGAGAAAGCCGATGACCATCTGCTCAAAACGATCTAGGCCGGTTTCTATTAATATGCCCAGTTCATTTCTTTCCCGTTCAAAAGCAGAAGCTGCAATTTCTTGTACTTCTCTCCTATCAAAAGCTAAAACAGAGCAGCCTGATTTCTCCAGAGTCCTGCCAATACGGCCTGTAAGGCCATACTCAAGCATGATTTCGTAAGATAATCGTTTTTCAATGTCCTGCATCAGATTTTGAGCCCGCCGATCTTTACCCAACTTACGGTTTTCAAGCAGATCTTCGTAGGCATGCATCCATGTCATATTTGGCGCAATGAAAAAGCTGACAAAATCCTCTTCGCTCATATTATCATGCCAATACTCTAGGAATCCGTTTGTAAAATTCTGTAGATTCTGATCAGCTCCGCCATTCAACACATATTTTTGCATAGCACCACGGAGACCGAATCTCCAAGTGCGAGAATTAAAGAATCCTGCTCTATGTGCGGCATCCTGAACATTGTCAGAAAATGCTAGGGTTTTCTTATCATCATTGAATTTTGAGGAAAAAAGCTGTGATATGCTTGCACTAATTACCGTTGCACTTCGCAGACCCATAAGAGAAAGACCGCGCCTGCTGCCACAGAAGGGACATACAAACTGCTTATAGTTTCTGGAGCCTGTTGTTTTGTTTGGGCTCGGAACTAGAACTTCCACCATTTCTAAACCACAGCTTTCACAATGATTATCTATGTCTTCTCCAAGCTTTACTTGCATGCATTCCGGGCAGAGTTTTGCTTTGATAAAACCCTCGGGTGCGTCCTCATGGGTTTGTGGAAATAGCATGATAATTTTTTCATCTGCTTTAAAGTAGCGATTATAAAACGCTTCCAGATTGACCATTGACGCATTCCCGCGCTCGTTTAGAATAGAGGCCCATCCTGTCTCCCCACAGTCACGACAGTTGACAACGGGAAGATAATGCTTTGCCTGTTGAGCGTTTAAATCATGTGCTATGGAATAAGTCACGTTATTGGGAGATACCTTTGCAAGCAAACGTCGTAGCTCGCGCATCCACAGTTGCACTTGAACATTCAGGAACGGACGCAAATGTCCTGCACTACCTGTTCTTGCATATGATATCAATGCGAACAAGGCATTCATAGCAGCACGGCTATCTGCCAAGGAATCTAAATCGGGATAGTTGATTCGCAGTTCCTCAATAATATGAGATGCTTGATAGTAGTTGCTGCCCATTAAAGAAATGGCAGACTGCAAGAAACTGTGTTGCATCAGATGCTTGCCTAGGGCAATGCGACCTTCATCAGTAAAAATGTCCTCATTAAATGGAGTAAGCCAAGACTTGACAGCAAACTCAAGATAGGCCATCTCATCATCCTGCTCTACAAGCCTGTTCAGCTCATCCACATGTTCTGCGGAGGGGATAGTAAAGTCAAAGACATCCGTATCGGCGAAAAACTCATCAGGTGTGAGGCGATCTTCCGTAATAGTGGCATCATCCTCAAGTGGCTCACCGAATATTTCGGAGGCGTAATTTATGATGTTCTTAGAGTAATCCTTGGAACCCATCGTAGCAGATGTACCGATGCAGCAAAGATAGCCGCCTGGGGTCCACAATCGAGATTTAAGTCTGCGAAGCAGGCAGGCAAGATCGGTACCCTGGGCACCGTCAAATGTATGTAGTTCATCTACCGCGATATATTTAAGTGTCTCAGGTTCATTTTCATTCCACAAGAGAGCATCTTTCGGACGAACTAATAGATAGTCCAGCATCTTGTAGTTGGTCAACAAAATATCCGGCGGCTGATTCAGCATGGTTTCATGATCAGTAATAATATTTGATTTGCTCATTCCTCGACTGGGAGTCTGCTCATAACCACCTACATACATGCCGGCAGTGACATTACTACGAAGTTCGGGGCTATTATATATTAGTTCAGCGATACGTTTAGCCTGATCAGTCGCTAGGGCATTCATAGGATATATGATCAGTGCTTTAATACCCTTTTCGCCCCGGTGTTGATAGCAATATTCCAAAATGGGGTACAAGAAGCACTCTGTTTTGCCGGAACCTGTGCCGCTGGCAATCAACGTCGATTTTCCGTCATTTCCTGTTAGGCGGTCGAAAGCTTGCTGCTGATGAACATAGGGTAGGTGTTCAGGATGCACAGCTTCAAAGCAGGTAGGCATCTCATCTGCTACACGGAATGGTAGTTGCACAGCGATATAGGGCTCATGAAAAACAGAACTCTTTGTCTGCAGCATGTTTTGCAGAGAGCCCCTGAACGGTTCATTTGACATTGGGAAGGTGGTCTCTATGTAATCGCTAATACCTCTCTGCAATTGCTCTGCTAGTATAGATGGCAACATACTTGAGTCCTCCTATTTGTCAGCTACCTTGCTTACCATACTTCTCTTCAAAGAAAGCCCAGGCAGTTTCATAGTCCTGTTCACGGTCGCAACGGTCAAATGGTGCAACATACTCAATTGTGCGCTCGATAGGGCCTCCAGGCATAGTGTCGTCAGTAATAGTACGATAGAATTTTTTACCAGCAGGAGCGCCTTTGATGCCGTTATTCCATTCGGATCTGGTGAACCCGACATTATTAAGACTCCTGTTAATGGTGAAAACTATCCGTCCATTAGCATCATACCAAGTATCATTTTCATATTGAACAAGAATGGGAAATTGAAGACGGTAAATTGTTTTAAGTTGCTCTAATGTCGTGCCAAGTGCTATTGACGACAAAACATCAATTTCAACTAGTGCTTGGCGCCGTTCATAATCTGTACGTAATGGTGAGTTATAGCTCCATGGAAATGAAAGTGATTCAAAGCTCATTCTGTTCATTCTTGGATCTTCTTTACTCCAGCAGTCATTCTCCGTATATTCGAATCTTTGCCAAATGTTAGAATAGTTTATTGAGACAGAATTAAGTAATAAAGTTCTATTCGAAATTAAATCAGCCAATATGCCATTGATTAAAGGCATTGGAAGTGCTGTTTCGCTTTGGAAATTGGATTTTCCTAATGATTTTACATAGAAATCATATGGCAAAGAGGCAAATAAACCCGCGACAAGAATTAAATCTTTCTCATCCTTGAAAGAAATTCCTAGAATTCCGTGTGTGTGACCTACTTTGGGAGGCATAATTGCACCAATCAAAG
This sequence comes from Firmicutes bacterium UBA5454, assembly GCA_002426555.1. GTDB lineage: Bacteria > Bacillota > Clostridia > Caldicoprobacterales > DTU083 > UBA5454. Next base: position 10,401 of record DIQU01000087.1, read on the forward strand.
TGCGTTCACCATTTTGATTAAGCATCTTGCGAACAAACAACCTGTACTGTGAGGTATAAATACGATCATATTTGGTGCGTGGAATTGATGATAGATATTCGACCATTTCTGTACCTATGTTATACATGCAGCGTTGATAATAATTACTAGGAAGTACCGTCAAGTCAGTGCAGTCATAGTCGTTGTTTGAGTTATAAACTCTTTTCATACATTTGTAAAATGGATTCAAAACCCCCATGTGTGCACCCGAAAAAATACCATCATAATGTTCAATTGGGAAATGAATATCACGAATAATAATCCCAGCATTCTGAGCTTGTGTCTCGTTCCACATTTGTGTAGTATACATTTCTTCTCCTAAAGAAGTTAAGGTTGTGGGCTGTTCAGACATCCGTTCCAACACTTCTACAAATGCGCTGGCATGAAGCATCGGTAAACGCGCCTGCCTCCAATTATCATCACCGTCAAACACATGGGAAAATAGTTTTAGTTCTTTTTTTGTGATGTGCAAGACTCTTCCCGGGTGACCCTTTATCTCCCATTTGCCTTCATCATCCTTTATTCCAGGGATTTTTCCTTTGATGCTATCGTCATAGCATTCTTCTATGGTCGAAGTAGTAAAAAGGTTGTTTATAGCATCAAAATTGCTTGAAGTCTTATTGGAGTAAACATTTAAACTAAACCGCATCCTGCCATGATCATTTGTTCCTGTAAAAAGGTTAAGTTCGTTTTCAAATTGGAAATGTTGCTTTAGCCTTGGATATTGCTTTTCTCGTAATTGTCCGCCTTTGGGATCATCGTAAATACCGTTTGGATGAACGAAAGCACTTACTCCTATAGAAGAACCAAATTGCCATGCTTGTGGTAAAAAGCACTTGTAAAGATTTGCTTTCATTCCAGCTAAATTAGCATAATTTTGGGTAGCATTAAGAAATGATTGTTGCCCAGATACTAAAATATATTCGTAAACATATAATTTTTTCGTAGCAGCATTTTGTAATACTTTCGTACGATGTTGAGTTGTTTGAGTTGCATTAAGGTTTTTTACTGCAAATTGAGGATGGTTATCTGACAAAATTGCTTGCTCATTCCATCCCAGTAAAACCCATGGCGGATTACCAACAATGAGGTCAAATCCATCACGTTCAGCAAAAAGGTCAGCAAACTCCAGCTCCCAATGCATGAAACGATTATTTTCCGCAATCTCATAGGCCAGATTTAACCGTGGGTTTGAAGCACGAAGCGCAGGAATATCAACAGTGGTGTCAGTGCCGTAAGTCTTTACGATATCCTGTTCCATTTGCTGCATTTCTGTTGGGAATAAGGATAACTGTCTTCTATATGTCTTTTTTGATGTTACCGTATCTGTTACCTGAACAGATTCAGTCGTTCCTTCCAGAATTAGCGACATGTCAAATAAGAATTCGCTACGGCTGGGCAGCAACTCCTCCTTGTCAATAGGCCAGAACCACAGTGCGCACCAATAGTCCATGGCAAATTTTAAGCGTGCATACGGCCCTGCATTTTTCACTCTTTCCGATTTATAAAGTTCGCTAAGAATCTTATCCTTCTGGCGGATGGTGGTGTGTGAATCAGCACTGTGATCTTCATGCCCATAGATAGATAGCGAATCTTTGGTTTTTTCATGTACCTTTTTACGTAGGATGACCTGAGCCTCCCACAGATTGTCAATAACAGCGGAAAGGCGTAGCAATGTCACAAGCTCATCATCGTTATAAGGAGAACTGAACTTTTTGTTCCATTTCTTAATATTCTCTATTTTATCCGGCTCCAACGATTTAATAACCCTATCGGAGTAATTTGACATGCCTGGGTCTCCAAGCAGAAAATGATATATCTGTGTTTGGGGTTTACGCTTTGTACCCAGAGGGACACGTTCTGGTGCATTTTCATACCAACGCACGCCTGCAGCTGTGGCTGTCAGCTGGTTGACATGATAACACTGTCGTCGTGCACCGATAAGTGAATTACCACAAACAAGCTGAGTGCCGAACCATGGCACATAGCCACCTTCGAATATTGTATTAAGCCACAAAGAAACTTCAGCTAGTTCGACAGCCACGGGATTTAGATCGATACCATAAACATTGCGGTCAGCAATGAACATCTTTACTTTTTGCAATTCAGTGAAACGTTTTTCATAGGAAATGACTTCACCTAGTTCTTTTTGCTTCTTGTCGAGATATGCTTCAGCCAATTGATTTATGGCCTCGTTTAAGAAGGCAGCACTACCCATTGCAGGTTCGCAAACTGTGAGATTTAAAACTTCATCAGCAGTCTTATCTTCTAAGAGTTCTTTCAGCGCATATTTTACCAGGCACTTTGTCAGTACTTCCGGAGTATAATATGAGGCTGATTTTTCACGTTCCCTGCCTGCAAGACGGTAAATAAAAGTTCCCTTTTCGTAGCTTCGCAGTTTACCCCTGTTTTCACCTCGCTCATAACGAACGCGTTCGTCCTCAGTATATTGATCCAGCTCATCCTCGCTAACAAAGTAACCGACATCCAACTCATTAAAACTATCGCCAGCTCGTTTTACTTCATATAGAGTGTGTTCTGCGATAAAACCACGGTAGGATAGCAGAGCTTCATAAACAGAACCCAGTTGGTTGATACCAAGGTCTGCATAGGAAATGCGACCACGGCGACTGTTCCGTTGGCCTTCATTTCTAGTCAAGCTCATCAGGTCGATAATACGGAGCATAGCAGAGTTTCTTAGCTTTGCATTTGTTATCAGTTTTGTATATTCAGGATCGAAGATATGTGCCTTCAAAGGAACAATAACAAACATATCATGAAGGCTTTCTTCACTACTATATTTGAGGATATCTTCTTCTGAATCCGGGTAACCGTTATATATCAGCTCAAATAGCTTCGATAGTGTTTCATCTAAATAATAGCCGCTACCAACTTCTTCAACATCGTCCCGAATATTGTCAGCTATGTCACGCAGACTCTCAAGAGAATAGGAATACATATAGGATTGCGCTTTGAGAGGAGCATAGCCGAGCTCAGGGCGCGACTCAATAAAGAGGACAAACAACATCCGGTACATATACCGCAGGCATTCCATGGTTAACTGCCCGGCATCTACAGGATCAGTATCTAAATTGCGACCTTGCCTGTTAGCCATATCATAGAGAACTTCATTGCCAAGGAGTTCAATACTTTCCCTGAGAGCATATTTTAAATCCTGCGATACCCCTGCAGCATGCTTCTGTGAATTAGCATCCAATTCGTCTATAAGTGCAATTCCTTCTTTCGGGCACAGACTGTTACGGTGCAAAAGAACAGCCATAGCCTGTAAAGTTGATTCCTCGCGACGGCTAAAGATCTCTTCCAATTCGAATTGGAGATATCGCTTTTCGTTCCATTTGTTGCGGTCTAGAAGTGCAAGCTGATTCATGCCGATAAATATCAAAAACCGTGGTGGCTCGGCAGCACCGAACAGAATCTTTGTAGCAAGCTCTTCATTATCCAAGGTAGTCATTTCGCCCGGGGATTTGGGATTTGAGTTGTCCTCACCGATAGTGTCTGCAGAGAAACAATGTTTCTCCAAAACACCGTCATCTTTTTCCGGTGAAGCCGCAAGCAGTATCCAAAGCAAAGGTGCTCCGTTTGCTTTATTGATTTCAAGATAGACCGGAACTTTCAATGTATCGTCAATTTCAATCAATTCCGGCTGAGCATCAGGGTAACCGAGTGCTTCTAGATATGTATCAGCAAGAAGGCAAATATTTGACAGGATTTGAGAGTCGTCTTTGGCGCGCACATAGCGATCATGCAGTGGATAATATAGCTTTGCGGCATCACGTAGTAGCGACCACGGAGTCCTTATGCCGTCATTATTCTTAGCTTCAGCTCGCCACTTGGAAATTGTTTCAGAAGCGTTTTCTTCAAAGATGGAGGAGAAGTAGTGGTTTGTATAATATTCATTTTGATTTGTGATTCCGGTTAAATCCATACTCATCCTCTTATACTCCCTTCATAACGGCAATAATCCTTATATAGGGACTGTCCTGAATTGTCAGCGTATCTGTTACCCAGATGTAAAACTTCTCAAAAAGATCATCCACCTTGCGTGTTTGTTCGCTGCGCTTTCGCTCACTTTCAAAGAAGGACAGTTGATATTTTTTATGCTTCTCTTCCAAAGAGGCAAGTTTATCAATCTCCTCATCAATCAGAGGATCCATACGGTCCTGATATTCATGATAGAAAAGATATAGATATTTCTTGGCCTGCTTAACGACATCAGGTAGAAGCTCAGTTGCTTCTCTTACATCTTTGATTGTTATGCAGTTAGTGTTCGGAATATCTGTAGCGCCAACACCTGTTCTTTGAATTACATAGTTCATTGAATAGGTGCTTTTGAAGCACCCATTTTCATAAACAAGCCCAAACCATTCATCAATCAATGGCGTGGACTTTTTATTTGGGATGCTACCGGTAACGATGAAAATAATCTCATCTGACTTCATTTTGTCAGGCAACCCAATTATTGGAGCTTCCCCGCGTCCAAAGAGCAATCCTGTCTTGTCATTTATCCAGGAGAAAATTGGATGTAGTTTCCAAAGATACTGTGTTTTTGGCCATGCAGTATCTGACATAGTGTTCTGCATACTGCGCTTCATTTCAGCCATGCAGAATTCTTTATCATCACTGAGTTTTAAATAATCACCGGATGGCATTGCTTCTTCAGGGATCAATGCATTTAATCTGCGACGCATATCAGGAGTAATACTAACTTCGAGTCCGGATACTGTAGTCATCTTTGAAACAGGATGGCTTTCGGTTTGATTGAGGTAGTTTAGGGCGTTGTACAGATAATTGATGTCGGAATAAAGAGTATCTTCGTCTCTTAGCTGAGCAGGAAGAGTTTCTTCAGTTGCAGCATCCATAAGAGCCTCGAAAGGGTTAAACTCCTTTTCGCCACTATCAAAGATGGCTTCAAAAGCATTCGTATCAGAACCATCTTCAATCGCATTGCTAACAACCAACTCTTCATCTTCAATAGAAAACTTCCCAAGAAGAAGTGCTGGGTCGCCTATATTTTTGAGAGCCTGTTCTTCTTTTGCAATCAGAATCTCAATGATTCGCACATCACCCTTAATGCGTTCGTTTTGGCTCTCGATCAACATATATCGAATATCAGGGCGTTTTTTCTGGCCATAACGGTCTATGCGACCGTTCCTTTGCTGAAATACCATCAAAGACCATGGGATGTCGAAGTGAATCATTCTATGACTCAGATAGTGCAGGTTAATTCCTTCGGAAGCAACGTCTGAGGCGACTAGAAGCCGTATCGGAGATTCTTCGCGTCCAAAATTCTCAACAATTTCTTGTTGCTCCGTATCACTCATCGCCCCTGAGAGAACCTGGACTGCTTCTGAGTTTAGACCGAGATCAATGCGGAGGTTCTCTGCCAGATATTTCATTGTTTCAATTCGCTCAGTAAAAATTACAATTCGATCGTTAGTGTTCGCAGTCCACCCGTACTCCTTGCTTCGTAGCAAGGATAGAAGATTCTGATAACGGGAGAAATTTTCAGGGTTAATTTTTGCAAGAGCCTCTCGCAGATTCTCCAAAGTCCCAATATCTGTTATTTTATCGTAGGTATACTTTTTGCGTAGCTTTGCAAGTCTTAGATCAATGCTCTTTACACATGCGGCAGGACTTGAGAATAGTGATTTCTCAAGAGATGTTTTGAAAAGCTGACCGACTCCCTGGGTTTTCCCAATATCCATTTGCAACTGCATGTCAGCAAAAATACTGAATGCATTTTCTTCCTTTGCAGATGCCTTACAACGTTCTACTTCAACTTTTCTTTCGAGGAAAGATCCGCTAACCTGATTTTTTATATCCTTTTTGAATCTACGAACACTAAGGCCTTTTATATCATCTTTTGTATATTCGTCAGGATTTGCTATGGCTGTAGGGTCAAGCATATTCATAAGAGAAGCAAAACTTCTCGCGCGACCGTCATGTGGCGTTGCTGAAAGCATAATCATTGTATCTGATCTTTCTGCTAACAGATTTGCTAATTTTGCTCGCTGAGCCTGGCGATCTCCACGTTCAGCAACATTCTGGGCCTCATCGATAACAATAATGTCCCAGTAGGCGTTTTCAATGTGTGTGCGATACTCAACGTCACGCTTCAAAGTATCAATAGATATTATAGTTTTGTCATAATAATAAAAGGGATTATAATTTGAAGGTAGTTTGGCCCGAATATCTTGTATCTTCTTAGAGTCAAGACGTACTAAGGGTATAGTAAAGCGGTTCCACATTTCTTTTTGGAACTGGGTCAGCATGCTCTTCACGGTAACGACCAGAATGCGTTTTCCTTTTCCACGTACTATCAGCTCGGACATAAGGATACCGGCTTCAAGTGTTTTCCCGAGGCCTACAGCATCAGCTATAAGAATGCGTTGACGGGGTCTGCACAGTGCAATTTGGGCTGGATCAAGCTGAAAGGGCATCAAGTCCATTGCTGCCTTATGGCCAATATGCAAATCAGTATCAGTCGGAATTTTTTGTCGCCACTGGCTTTCAAGATAAAGCTGCGTTCTCTTGTAAAAGGGTGATGTATCCGGAACCAGCGTTATCTCTTCCGGATTAACCAACGTGATTTGTTCCAGGTCTGTTAGGAAAACTGCTTCTTTGTCTTTAACGAGCGTAGAAATACCTACACAATGAATAGTTTTATTACCAAGGCTGTTAGTTTCAACTTTCTTAACCAACCATTCCTCGTCACGGATGATTGCTCTCATACCAGGCGCATAATCAACCATTGCGATTAATACTTTCTCCTTATCTTAAATAATCTCATTAGATTATTGTACGACAATAAGCAAACCCAAGCGAACGAATAATCTACTGTGTTGCAAAGCTGACTTGATATCATTACTCTTTTAGCTCTTTAGTGCTATCCAAGGTATAAAATGCACAATATCGCTATTCATCATCATTTAAGTAGTCATCAATACTTTCGGATACCCGGACTACAGCTTTACCTGTCACAGCTTCAATCTTCTTTATTATGAGCTCGGCTCGTTCTCTTAGGAATTCATCATAATCGTCACATCTCAGAGTAATTGGCTCTATACAATGCGACATTAATATCTCGTCCATCTCTTCATCAGTAAGTTGGACATAGTCATGAGATTGGAGTTGCTTCAAATAGGCAGATGGGGCTTTACCTCCGATCATGCGGTTGGCCTTGTAGGATATTGAAGTTTTATTCAAGATTGAATTATAGCTGCTTGCTGGGATCCCATTTTTTGCACACCAATCCTTAGGAAAAATGTGATGTATATCCAGCCTGTTTTCTTCCCAGTCAGTTTCAGTTAACTCATTAATCTTTACTTTCCAAAAGAAGTCACGAGCACCTTCTCGCTGAATAAGCACATTAATCCCCTTGTAGGCTGCACTATTTCTTGACCTCAGAGTATGTAAACGATCAGCGTTAAAAGTGGCAGTTTTAATTGTTGAAGGTTCTTCACCATCATGTAATATCCATTCCATCAATTCCTGTATATCAATAGATATTCTTGTTTCAGATGAACCCCCGTACAATTCTCCCAAGACTCCGTTCCAAAACCATTTTGCTATTTTATTTTTTATTAGAGGCTCTTGCCATCTTTCTCCAATCAACGTCATAACTGCGGCTAAAGGAATTAGCTGAGAACTATATGGCAAATCATAGTTTGTGAAGAAGGATTCTCCTCTCAAAAATTTAGCGACCTCTTTGTATCCATTAAAAAACTTCAGTTTATATTCTTGATATGCTTCCAGAGGTAGGCTTAAGATTGCTTCTCGTTTGGCACTGACACCAGTTATTTGTTTGCCGGTCTTGCCATTGGCTATGTCTTCTTTTCTTTTTGAATAAGTATGTAATAATGTTAGTCCTTGCAAAAAATCAGTTGGTTCTACTGATTTTAATAGCTTTATCTTTTGGAATTTCTCGTGGAAACCCTCAATACCAAGCTCTTTGTTGCCGTACCATTCATCTCTAAGATTTACGTTGTCTGCAGCATATGTTGCTGTTACAAGTTCAAAAATTGAAAGGGGTACTCCACCGGTATTTACTTTTTCAAATACGAGGCATACGGCTTCCTTCGGATTTTCCTTTTTCAGTTGAATGATTGGGATGTCATATTTTCTAAAATTATTCAGTACCTGCCTTCTAAAAGTCATGTAAGCTTGAAATTTGGACGGGTTATAGTCGTGCAAACCCTCTTCCCATTGATCTGAATTCAATACCTGGACACACGGAAAGCACATATTCTCATATTCTTTTTCTTTTGAGGAAAGGTCTAATTTTATATCTCTACCAAAATTTTCTCGCAAAGTTTTATCTTTATCAACACCGAAAAAGGCTTCATCATAATATTCCGGACCATCCAAAGCTCTTTCGATATCGATATAGTAATAGCGCTCAATACGTTTCTTTTTGCTGTCAGTTGTCTTAACGGGTTTGTCCAGTTTCAAGACTTGCGTTAATGATGTTAATCTTTGTTGACCATCAAGAATTAAACGCTCGGCTTTATCAACAAAATCACTATTATTTTCAACTCCCTCCACAGGACGAACTTTGAATTTCGCATCACCTCCTGTTTCCAAAAGCATGACAGCGCCAATAGGGAAGAGCCGTGCAATACTTACCATTAATGACCTTATATGCTCATCATCCCAAATCCAGCCTCTTTGGAAATCCGGCAGCTGAATCTTCCCTGCCACGATGTCATCGAGAATACTGGATAATTGTGTTTTTGTTGAATCAAATGAAGACATAAAATAATCCTTTCAAGATGTAGCTGCTAAATAAAAGCATTTAGCACAAAGAAACTGTTAGCACAATAACTATATATATTCATGATACCAATAATACCATTAATGGTTATGCTCACCATAAGAGTGGTAGTGGTGCTGTTACATTAAGTTGTTAAGCTATTTTAGGCACCCCTTTAATAATAAAAAAGGGTCTCCGCTACAATATCGGA
>DIQU01000085.1 GCA_002426555.1 Firmicutes bacterium UBA5454
GTTTCCACCGACAGTGATGAGCAGTTCACCAGCTACGAAGCACAGGTCGATTATTACACTAACTACATCAAAAGCCGGGATGACTGGGAATTTGTTGATGTTTACACCGATGAAGGTATATCGGGTACCAACACCAAAAACCGTGAGGGCTTTAAGCTAATGGTCGAGGATGCCCTTGCCGGAAAGATTGACCTTATAGTCACCAAGTCAGTCAGCCGGTTTGCCCGTAATACGGTAGACAGCCTTACGACAGTCCGTCAGCTAAAGGAAAAAGGGATTGAGATTTACTTCGAGAAGGAAAACATATGGACCCTGGACTCCAAGGGTGAATTGCTGATTACCATTATGTCCTCTCTTGCCCAGGAGGAGAGCCGCAGTATTTCAGAAAACGTCACATGGGGACTGAATATTTCACGCCACAAAGGACACCAGTACGCTTCTTAAAACCACCGGTTCACGGGAAGAAACCACTCGTGATTAATATATAGATTCGCTCAATAAAACCATTGATTCAGGCTATAGAACCACCTTCTGAGCGTTAAAATTAGGTTTGAAGTCGTTATGACTATCAAATCTATCAGAAGGGAGGCCATTACTATGGCCAACAAAATCAATGTTAAGCTCATAATGGAGCTTAAAGCTGCAGGCCTGTCGCAAAATACCATTGTAAGAACGCGGCATATTTCAAAGGCCTCTGTAAGCGATGTTCTTCACATTGCTTATGAGAAGCAGATTTCTTACGAGGATATCAGGGACAAGCCCGATAATGAAGTTTACCGCTTGTTCTATCCCGACAAATTTGCCGTGGAAACAATGTTCAAAGAGCCTGACTATGCCTATGTTCATAATGAACTCAAGAAAGTAGGGGTAACCCTCAAACTTTTATGGCAGGAATACAAAGATACCTGCAACAACGAAGGCGGCATCCCTGTAGGCTATACCAAGTTCTGCGAAGATTATTCAAAATATACGGCAGCCTGTAGCTTATCAAATCATTTGGAGCATAAACCCGGACAAACCTGTGAGGTAGATTGGAGTGGTCCGGGAATGCAGATTGTCAACAGAGATACCGGAGAGATCTCGAAAGTGCATCTATTTGTTGCCTGTCTTCCATACAGTCAGTACGCTTATGTTGAACCTACACTGGATGAAAAGCAAGATACCTGGCTCAGATGCCACATCCATATGTATGAGTTCTTGGGCGGGGTTCCGGTCAGAACCACCTGCGATAATCTCAAAACAGGTGTGGTTAAGCATCCAAAAGAAGGAGATATCATTCTTAACGATGCTTATGAGGCTCTCGGCAGTCACTATGTGACGGCCATTATGCCAACAGGTGTTAAAAAGCCTAAACAGAAACCTTCCGTAGAAGGAACTGTTGGGAAAATAGCTACAGCAATCATTGCCAAACTCAGAAACCGCTGCTTTTTCTCCCTTGTGGAACTGAAAGAAGCCGTCTCCAAAGCCCTTGATGATTTTAATCAGGCACCCTTTCAGAAGCGGCAGTATAGCAGGGCTGAAGTGTTTGCAGATGAACGTAATTATCTTCGCCCACTGCCGGCTGTTCCTTATGAAGTAGCTTCCTGGGAATACAACCATAAGGTATACCCCAACTGTCATGTATGTATTGGAAAGAATTATTATTCCGTTTCCTACGTTTATGTCGGACAGTACGTGGATGTAAAGATAACGGACACAATCGTTGAGGTTTACAACAACCATCAGCGCATTTCCACACATCCTAAATTTCCTCAATACATGAGTAACCATTATGACACTCATAAGGAGGATATGCCGGATGCCTTCAACCAGCCGGAAATGAATGACGTGCGGCTGAAACAATGGGCCAGCAGTATCGGCCCTAAGACAAATGAAGTGCTAGAACGCATTTTTAATGGTGTATCCATAAAAGAACAGGGCTACAACTCAGCCCTGTCAGTTTTGAAACTGAGCAGAACCTATTCCAATGTGCGCCTCGAAACCGCCTGTGAAATTGCTCTGCCCAATATTCGGATACCACGTTACAAACATCTTAAATCAATCCTGGCAAGCAATCAAGACATTGTTTATCTCCAGAAGAAAAGCGGAGACATTGCAGCTGCTGAGGCAAAGAACGGTTCCGGCGGCTACGTAAGAGGTCCCGAGTATTACGGAGGTGATCATTATGATAAGTGATGAAACCAAACGTAAACTACGGGAATTAGGGCTTAATGAACTCATTGATATTATTGAAATGCAGGATAACAGTCCATCACTTTACACCGGGATGGCTTTTGACGAACGTCTCAATATGGCCATAGACAGTCTTTATCAGCAGAAAAACAACAGCCGGGCTAAAAGGCTTATGAAACAGGCCAGGTTCCGTTTCAGTGATGCGGATGTAAATACCGTCTATTACGCTGACAGAGGTCTTGATAAAAATCAAATCATTGAGCTTGCCACATGCCAATATATCAGAAGCAATACGAGCCTGATCCTTAACGGCTTCACTGGCTCAGGAAAAACTTTCCTTGCTTGTGCATTAGGGAAAGCAGCGTGCCGTCAGCTCTATCGGGTAAGATATATCCGAATGCCAGATCTCTTGGAACTTCGTGATGAAGCAATGATTGAAGGCCCAGGCATCAGAAAACTCGTGACGAAATTTTCGAATTATCATCTTCTTGTTCTTGATGAGTGGTTGATGTCGGAACTATCCGATGAAGAAGCTCATTTCATTCTTGAACTTATTGAAAAGCGATATGACAGTAAATCCACGATATTCTGTACGCAGCAGAAAGTCTCTGACTGGCATTCTATACTGCTCCCAAGGACTGAGACACACAGAAGCCAAAAATAAGCTAAACTATGAGTATGGAAAAAAGAAATCGTTATAAAGCCGAATTCAAAGCCAAAGTCGTACTTGAACTTCTGAGAGAAGAACAGACCCTGAATGAGGTAGCTGCCAAGTACCAGCTAAATCCCCAGATGATTAGCCAGTGGAAGAGCGATTTTGTAAAAAACGCTTCCGTGGTCTTCGAACGCAATAAAGATGAGGCCGGTAAACTTAAAAAAGAGATGGAGGAAAAAGAGAGCCGTTATCAACAGATTATCGGGCAGCAATCCTATGAGATTGACTGGCTCAAAAAA
>DIQU01000084.1 GCA_002426555.1 Firmicutes bacterium UBA5454
GTTGCGGGTTACGGGTTACGGGTTGCTAGTTCAGCTTTAAAACTGCCATAAAAGCCTCCTGAGGTACTTCCACGGACCCTATCTGACGCATCCGCTTCTTACCTTCCTTCTGCTTTTCCAACAGTTTTTTCTTTCTGGTGATATCTCCTCCATAGCACTTTGCCAGTACATCCTTCCGGAGAGCTCTTACAGTTTCCCGGGCAATAACCTTATTGCCGACCGCAGCCTGTATAGGAATCTCAAACATTTGTCTGGGGATGATGTCCTTAAGCTTTTCTGCAATCAAACGTCCGCGCTGGTAAGCCTTTTCACGATGAACAATCAAAGACATGGCATCTACCATCTCACCATTCAGCAGGATATCCAGCTTGACCAAATCAGCTTCCTGATAACCCAGTATCTCATAGTCAAGAGAAGCATATCCTCTGGTTCTGGATTTCAGGGCATCAAAGAAATCGTATATTATTTCATTTAAAGGCAGTTCATAGGTGAGAATAATCCGGGTTTCCTCAATGTATTCCATGTGCTTGTATATCCCCCGGCGCTCCTGGCAAAGCTCCATAATCGAACCCACATATTCCGAAGGAGACATAATTTGTGCCTTTACCACAGGTTCCTCCATGGCTTCTATTTCATCCACCGGCGGCAGGTTTGTAGGGTTTGAAATTTCTATTAAGTCCCCATCGGTTTTAAGAACCTTGTAAATTACGCTGGGGGCAGTTGTAATCAGATCCAGGTCATATTCTCTTTCCAGTCTTTCCTGTATGATTTCCAAGTGAAGCAAACCCAGGAAACCACAACGAAAGCCAAAGCCAAGAGCCAGTGAAGTTTCCTGTTCAAACAAAAGAGAAGCATCGTTTAACTGAAGTTTTTCCAAAGCATCTCTCAAATCTTCATATTCTGCACCATCAGCTGGATAGACACCACTGTATACCATAGGCGTGATTTTTTTGTAGCCGGGCAGAGGTTCTTTTGCAGGACGGCTGGCATTGGTTATGGTGTCTCCAACCTGGGTATCTCGTACATTTTTTATGCTTGCAGTCAAATAGCCTACGTCACCATCTCGAAGAGCGTCAGTTGGAGTAAGATAGGGTCGGAAAACCCCTACATCATTGACTTCGAATTCCTTCCCGCTGGCCATCATTCGAATCCGATCCCCTTTTTTGATGCTGCCCTCCATAATGCGGACATAGGCAATGACACCTCGATAGCTGTCATAAAAAGAATCAAATACTAGAGCTCGCAGTGGTAAATCTTCTGCTGCTTCAGGCGGGTGGATCAGCGTTACAACACTTTTTAAAACATCCTTTATTCCAATACCGCTTTTTGCTGATATAAGAGGTGCGTTTTCTGCTTCCAGGCCCAATACATCCTCAATTTCTTTTTTTACCAGATCCGGCTGGGCGCTGGGTAAGTCAATCTTGTTAATAACCGGCACTAAAACCAGATTATGTTCCATAGCCAGATACACATTGGCCAGAGTTTGAGCTTCGATACCCTGGGAGGCATCTACCACCAAAATAGCACCTTCACAAGCTGCCAAACTTCTGGAAACCTCGTAGCTAAAGTCCACATGGCCCGGGGTGTCGATAAGATTTAAAATATATTCTTCTCCTGCTTCATCATGGTACAGCAAACGGACCGCTTGGGCCTTTATGGTAATCCCCCGCTCTTTTTCCAGCTCCATGGTATCCAGCATTTGTTGTTCCATGTCTCGTTGAGCAAGGGTACCGGTTTCCTCCATAAGGCGATCGGCTAATGTGGATTTACCGTGATCAATATGTGCGATAATACAAAAATTCCTTGTTCTTTGCTGCCTGCTCATGGGCATATGGGCAATTTCCTCCTAAGCTGCCTGGTTACTCACCATAGCACTTCTTTTCATGTTACTATTCGCAGTCTGAAATAAAAAATAATAAATAACGAGCCTTTGCGGGAAATGTGAATAGCAACCATACTAATAATATTGAATTATGGAGAAAATTGCAACTATATTCTATTACAGGCTGTATTTCTGAACCAAATCCGGCTCTTATTCTATAATTTGACTGATAGCTTCAGCAAGGTATACGGTGGCTCGCTCAGCTTCTGCCAGGGTAGTATGAGTACTGCCTGCTTCTACCAAGATGGCTTTGGTGGAAACATGCTGATTAAAACGTCCTTTCCTATATAAGACAGGCTTGGCCAGCCCGGGATACAGTTCATTCAATTTGTTGGTCAGTTTGATAGCCAGTTTGGCATTTTCCTTCCAATTTGGTTTTTCACTGAATCCACCTATAATACCCTCACCTGTACCAACGACCAGCATTAGTTTGGCAACCCGCTCTCCATTGATAATAACAACTTCATTGTCGGAACTAATACCACTGTCATTGCTGTAGGCATTGCGGTGAACATCAATGAACATCTGCAGTGAATCATACTCATCCATCCTTTTTTTCAGTGTAATCAATGACTTGGAATAGGATGCGTTGTAGTCATCCTTCTCATGATTGGTTTGATCATGGAGAACAGCAATTCCCCTGCCGGTCAGTTCCTGAGCCAGGGCAGACCCTGCCTTGATTATGGTATATTTCAGATTATCACTTCTGAAGGGTTCCGAATGAGCTTCTTTATAGGGATCCTGGGGATCCTGCTTAAATGATTCACGGGAATGACTATGATAGATAAGGATTTTCGGTCCTTCGCCTGTCAATTCAATAAGACTGTCATCCACTTTAATTCCATCAATTTGGATCTGGATTTCATCGGAGAGCTCCTGCTCTTTCCCCTCTTCTGAATCCCAGTGGATTATATCAATCGGATTTGCAGGTCGATCAATTCCATAGCGGTCCGGATAATTAGATACCACTTCCACTGCTTCGCCTACCTCATTGTTTGGCAGCTCCGGTGAATACTCCAGATAAGGCATGGGGTAATTGATTATGGTTTTAGGATCGCGGATATCTCCCCTGACTACTGTATTCCACAGTATGGAAAACAGGTTGCCTGGGTTTCCGTCTACAGCCACAGCAGAAAAACCGCCTGCCAGCATGGTTTTGTAAGCAGGATTTATATACATCGATTCCTCTTGAATCTGCTCTTCCCTCTCATGGATCCCCTGGAATCCTATGGGATTTCCTGATATAAGCCGCCAGGACAGATATATAACCGTCACCAGCAATGCCAATATTATCAAAAAGTATATTAAATTGGATAAACGCAATGTCTTGAAGCGAATCATACCCGCACCTCATTTCCCCAGCTTATATATCAAAACAACTCTTTTATCTATCTTATTCTGGCGAAATGATATTCATGACAAAACGGACTTCTGACTTCTGACTTCTTTGCTTGTGAAAGCCTCGCTATGATTTTAATGAAGATATCGATTGACATCATCCAGGCTCAGTCCATTGTGAATAGCCAAGTTTATACCATCTGCGATAATTCCAGCAGCATCGTCTATCAATATATCGACTTCCTTGGGGGTTACCACCAAGTCGCCCAATCCCTCTGTCAGCACTTCTCCAAGCAGACGATCCAAATGCTCTTCGTCAAGAGTATTCATCATACGATAAAACTCATTATTTTCATGGTCTTGCTCTGAGAACTCATTGATCAGCATCTCCAAGGCATCTCGACCTATGGTGTGTGCGTATACTACTGTGGGAACACCAATAGCCAAGGTAGGCACACCCAGTGTTTCTTTGGTCAGCCCCATGCGTTTATTGCCTACACCGGAACCTGGATTAATACCGGTGTCTGCTACCTGTATCGTACTGCCAATCCGATTTGTTTTACGTGAAGCCAAAGCATCGATGGCAATCACAAGGTCCGGCTTGACCCTGTCAACAATACCTTTAACGATTTCTCCAGTTTCAATCCCGGTGATGCCCAGCACGCCGGGAGCTGCCGCACAGATCTGCCGCATTCGTTCGTCTACCTGATCAGGTAGATATTCAAAAATATGACGGGTTATCAACACTTTTTCCACTACTTTGGGACCGACGGCATCAGGGGTAACATTCCAATTTCCAAGACCGATAACAAGTATGACACTGTTGTCGTTCAGTTGAACCAGCCTTCTAATCTCATTTGCCAAGTGCTGCTTGACCTGTTCCTCATAAATAGCGTCTCTGTCACTAATCCCCGGTACTTCCAGAGTAATGTAATTTCCCCTGGGCTTTCCAATGTTCTCTTCTCCAATCAGCGAAACCACTTCTACCCTTGTTATTGTTATATCTTCATCCGGCGTTACTGTTTCTGTTATGACACCAGGTATTTCCATCTGATTTTGCTGCTGAGCCATCTCTCTGGCTTCCATGGCCAAATCCGTACGTATGCTTCTTCTCATTCGGATATTTCACCCTTTCCAGTTTTTTTTAATCACATCCTTCCTATTTTCACCCTTGGCTGTGGATTTATCCACTCACTATTCACAACCTGAAAAAATAAAAAACATGTAATGAACCTTTGCGTGAACGATATATATTTTTTCTATTTGCTTGTAAAACAACTTTTTTAATGATACAATATGGTTCGTTGATTTTAGTCGAGGAGGTGAAGAATTTGCCAAATATCAAATCAGCCATAAAAAGAGTCAAGGTATCTCAAACCAAAACTCTTAGAAATAAGATGGTGAAGTCCGAGCTGAAGACAGCAGTTAAGAATTTTGAAAACTCGCTCGTGGACAGCGACTTGGAAAAAGCCAGGCTTCAATATGCCCAGGTTGTAAAAAAGATCGATAAGGCTGCATCCAAAGGTTCCATCCATAAGAACGCTGCCAACCGAAAAAAGGCAAAACTGGCTCTTCGATTGAACGCAACTGAACTAGCGTAATATAATTATTGTACCAATGTCATGAATTGCAGCAAACTTGAAGAATGTGCAAAAGCTTCCCAAACAGGAAGCTTTTTTACTTTAATTTACTATTCTCTTTTTCAATTTTCATCTATACTACTGTATCTTTCCTGCACATTTTGATTACCAGAGTCTCCAGCCCAATACGATCCTTTACTTTCCCATTCTTGATTCCATAATCCAATTCCACACATTGATCTAAAAGGTGTCGAAGCTCTTCGATTGCGAAATTCCGTGATTGCTGTCTGCCCTTTTGAACAGAATAAGGATGGATTTTGTGGGGCTCACCAGTTAAATTATTTTTAATCTGATTCAGGTCGTAACCCATGTCCTCATAAGACTTGCATAACAGCATGATTTTAAGCTGTCTGCCTATCAGAGAAATGATACCAAGAATCGACTGTCCCTGTTCCAGCAGAACATCCATTTGATAAAGTGCCCGCCCTTTTTGTTTTTCAGAAACAGCATCGATAAACTGAAATACAGTAAACTCCAAAGAAGGGATAAAAAGCTTGTCAATAGCCTCTCTGCTGATTTGGTTCTCAGTGCCCGTGTAGGCTGCCAATTTATCTACTTCGTTTTTGATATCCAGCAGATTATTACCAAGCTGCTGCAGCATGTAGTCCAAATCGATATTGGATATTTGTTTGTTATGTAATCGGAATCGCTTTCGCGTCCACTTGACCAGGTCTTTCTGATTCAACCTGGGAAATTCTACAATCTCTCCATATTTTTGAATTGCCTTGTAGACTATTCGTTTTTTATCAGCTGTGCCTTTTTGTAAAAATACCAAACAAGTACTCTCCGGCACCCTTTGTAGATACTTTTTCATGGTATCTTCATTATCAGATTTATTCCCGGACAATCCATTATAATTTTTTACAGCCACCAGACGCCTTTCTGAAAGAAAAGGCAGGGTTTCACTGGCTGCAATGATTTCATCTACTGTGGATTCTGCTCCATCGATGATTTGGTAGTTTAGTTCCGTATAAGCTCCAAAGCCCAGTTTACCTATCATTTGGTTCAATGCTTCTTCCTTGGTAAACTCCTCCGGTCCGTGTAATAGATATAAGCTGCCCAAATTTCCTGTTCCAATCTGATTAAACAATTCCATATGATCCATATAAGCTGCTCCTCTTAAAAACTAGTCATTCAGGCTTGCTGAACCGCTTCATTCCTCTGGTTGATCCGGCTCTTCATCCACTTCGACAGGGGATTCATCTTCATCTTCTATTGGTTCTTCTGTTACAATGCCTTCTTTTATGAACCGTATTAATTCCTTCGTATTTTTATTTTGGCTGAACGCCATGGAAGACAGCTGGTTCATCATTGTAAAGGCAGCCTCTGTATAGTTTCCCACTTTTACCGCCTGTCCTGAATCCAGCATGACAGGAATATCAGAAGAAAGACCATTGCGTCTAAGCCAGCCAGCCTGATACAAGGATTTCTTGGCAGGCAGCAATCCCGTATCCATCAATTGCCGTTGAGATTCGTCACTTAATAAATATTGCATGAAATTCCACGCTTCCGGCATCAGGCTGGAGGATTTGCTCATGGTAAGGACATAGCCGCTTGTCACTCTTCCCCCATGATCGGATACAGGCAGGGAAGAAATGCCTGCTTTATCGGATATGAGAGATTCGTCCCGTTGAAACAGTCTGCCGGCATAGGACCAGTTCCACATGAAAACAGCATTACCAGCTTCGAATACAGCTCTGCAGTCTTCTGAGCTCATGCTTAACACATCAGGAGGCAAAGTCCCTTCTTTGACCATGCTTATCAGTGGTGTCCATGCCGCTGACATTGCATCTTCGTCAAAACTGAGTTCCTTCTCAGAAAAATCCAGCTGAGCTCCGAAGTAAGACCAGACAGAGCTTAAAAAGATTGCATTGTTTTCCTGTGAAGCTCCCGGGAAAACCAAACCATATTCCATGTCCTGTGCTTCACTGATCCGATTTGCTATTTGCGCCAGCTCTGTCCAGGATACCGGTGGAGTTTCCATAAGATCCTTGCGGTAATACAACAGCGGCAGATCTTGCCAAAATGGGACAGCATAGGTTTTATTGTTATAAGTCACAGCTTGAGTCATCCCCTGGAAAAGCTCGCTTTTCTTACTATCGGACAAACCGCCGTCCAAAGGCAGAATAGTATCCTCCGCTATCATCTTCTCCAGCCAGGTGTCATGTACCAAAATTAAATCCGGTACGGTTTCGCCGTCTTTTCTTAATCCATCCAGCCTTTCGAAAAATTGGCTTCGGTTTCCTGAGCCTTCCA
The DNA here is from genome assembly GCA_002426555.1 of Firmicutes bacterium UBA5454. GTDB lineage: Bacteria > Bacillota > Clostridia > Caldicoprobacterales > DTU083 > UBA5454. The sequence continues at coordinate 7,117 of DIQU01000084.1, forward strand.
GTCCCACAATTCGGATGGGTTTTTGTATCTCTTTTTCTTCAGGATTCTGTGTCCGCATTTGCTGATACTGCTGTTCCTGAGTTTCGTTATATTTCAGTATCAATCTTTTCAAGATTTGATTTCCATCGCGGGGGTAATAAAAATAGATGTACCTGTAAGGATCACCTTCCGGCTCATCTTGACCAATCAGACCACATCCAGTTAGTACAGATAAAATAAGAAGCAAAACCATCAGTCCTGCTGCTATTCTTCGAAGCTTCATGAACAATCCTCCATTACACACCGGTAGAACCAAATCCTCCCGAACCCCGCGGGCTGTCAGACAATTCTTCTGATTCCTCTACAGCTGCTCGAAGCACCGGCTGAATCACCATTTGAGCAATTTTCATGCCTTCTTCAACAAGAAATTCCGTTTTCCCATGATTGATCAAAATGACCCCCAGCTCTCCGCGGTAACCTGCATCAATAGTGCCAGGGCTGTTTAAAACAGTTATTTGATGCCTTAAAGCCAATCCGCTTCTAGGACGAACCTGTGCTTCTGTTCCCTCCGGCAGTTCTATGACAATACCTGTATGTATCATATGAGAACAACCTGGGTCGATAACAGCCTCTTCTACGGAATAAATATCAAGACCTGCGTCTCCCGGGTGGGCATACTCAGGCAGTTTTGCATTTGGATGGATTTTCCTGATTTTCAGCTTCATTTGATATCCAGTCCTATTCATAAAAATTTAGTGTCTCTTTCTTTGAATACTTTTCTTTCTTTACTTTTATATCCTGTGAATTTGCACAATCTCTACAATAACCATAAATCTCAAAACGATGTTCCATGGGGATGAATCCATCTTCGTTCTTCAAGCGATCCAAAGGACAAAAACTGGTGGTTTGGATACTGCCGCATCTGTTGCATACCAGATGATGATGATGACCATTATCATCGTGCAATTCATAATAGGCTGCTTCCCGGTTCAGCTCCACCTTTCTGATAATACCCTCCTGCAGTAGAAGCTCCAGGTTGCGGTATACAGTTGAAAAATTGGTGCCTGATTGAGTTTCTCCGATTTTTTCATATAGTTCCTGAGCCGTCAGAAGATGGGAATCGCCTTCGCTGAAAGCCTTAAGAATGGCTTCCCTCTGGCGTGTGATTTTATATCCTTTCTTTCGCAGCCTTTCTATCAACTTTTGTGATTTGTTCAATGAAATATCCCCTTTAGCAGGATAGTTGGTTCCTTATAAGCAAGCAATCCAGTACATTTAACTTATCGTATCCCAAATATGTTGATTATGCAAGCGATTGACAGGCAATATTCTTCTGTCATCCTCCAAGTGAAAAGCTCTCATGTATGGCTGCTACTGCCTTTTCCACTTCATCAGCACGAATAAGACAGGAGATTTTGATTTCAGAAGTACTGATCATATGGATATTAATGTCCGCCTCTGCCAGGGCTTTAAACATAGTCGCAGCTACCCCTGGATGATTGGCCATGCCAGCCCCTACTATGGACACCTTTGCGACATCATGAGTGAAGTTGACTTCCTTTGCACCTATTTTCTCCAGATTTCTGTTGATCAGATCAACCGTATCCGTTAATTGATCTCTGGCAATGGTAAAGGATATATCTTTAGTATCCCCCCGCCCAATGCTTTGCAGGATGATGTCCACATTTATGCCTGCATCTGCCAGTAAACTAAAGATTTGATATGCTACTCCTGGAATATCCCTGACTGCCATAACAGATATTCGAGCAATATCCTTGTCATAGGCTACCCCTTTTATCATCATTTTTTCCAATTCCGCTACCTCCCTGACAATGGTTCCTCCATTTTGATTTAAACTGGAACGGACTAGCAGGTTCACATTGTATTTTTTCGCCAGCTCTACAGAACGATTATGCAGTACCCTGGCTCCAAGGCTGGCCAGCTCCAGCATTTCATCAAAGGATACATCCTTTAATTTTCGTGCATTTGATACTATTCTGGGATCGGCTGTATATACACCATCTACATCAGTATATATCTCACATAAATCGGCTTTCAATGCAGCAGCCAATGCAACAGCAGTAGTATCAGAGCCTCCTCGTCCTAAAGTGGCGATATCGCCGTTTTCGTTCATACCCTGAAACCCTGCAACAATTACGATTTTGCCTGAATCTAATTCTTTACGAACTCGATCACCGTTCAGCTCTACTATGCGAGCATGGGAATGAACATCGTCAGTTTGTATGCCTGCCTGCTGTCCGGTAAGGGACACTGCCTGGCAGCCCTGTTCAGCGACAGCCATTGCCATTATAGCAACAGATATCTGCTCACCGGTAGACAACAGCATATCCATTTCCCTTTTGGAGGGATGACTGCTGATTTCGTGAGCCTGATCAATAAGATCATCTGTAGTATTCCCTTGTGCTGAAAGTACAACAACAATCTGGTTGCCTTGTTTGTGGGTCTCAGTGATCCTCTTAGCAGCATCGACCACCCGCTGAGCATTAGCTACCGAGCTTCCCCCATATTTTTGAACAATCAATGCCAATTGCATTTGCCTCCTTGCCTGCCTCAATCTTTGAAGCGTTGAATATCTAATTGGAATATACTAAGGCATTGTATCACATTGGGTTTTTTATTGACAAGAGCTTTTTGTGACCGTCAATTCTCACAGAATCTATAGGAAGACTTTTTTCCTGCCCTTGCCTGATTCGAAAACAGCACAAACCATAGCTTGAGTTTTTCTTGCTTCCTCCCCGTCAATATAAGGTGTTTCATTGTTGACAAGGGATCTGTAATAATCATTTATCTGCTTGCTGTGACCGACTCCCCAATAGCTCTTGGCATTCTTTCCAAGCTTGTCTTCAGGGTCTCTTTCAGCAGACAGTTCTCGACCATCGTTGAAACGAATGACAGCTTTATCTGAAATCAGCTTGACTTTACCATATTCACAATGAATTCCCAATTCGATAGGGGCATCGTAGGTATTATAATTCAAGGCATGAAAGAAGGTGACTACACCATTTTTGTATTTAACGATGCCTTCCGCACAATCCTCAACTTCAATGCTGGGATGGAATCGATTACTGATATTGGCATCAACATATTCAATCGGTGCATCAACAAACCACCTAAGCTGATCCATAGCATGAATAGCTTGATTAATGATTACTCCGCCGCCCTCTTTGTCCCATGTGCCCTTCCAGTCACTGCTGCTGTAATATTCATCACTGCGGTACCAGTAGACACTGAGCTGTCCGGAAAGGATCTTTCCCAATTCGCCGGATTCCAGTGTTTTCTTTATTAACTGAGAACCTGCATTGTAACGATTTTGAAATATGACACCTAAAGTAACCTGGTTGTTTTTGCATGCTTCTATCATATCATCTGCTTGCTGAAGTGTAACCGACATAGGTTTTTCGGTCAATACATTTACACCTTTCTCAGCAGCTTCAATCGCTATGACAGAATGCAGATAATGAGGTGTACATATGTGTACAGCATCCAGGCCCTCTTCTTCCAGCATTTGCCGGTAATCAATATAATACTTGCATTCATACTTTTCGGCTGCCACTTTTGCCCGCTCTTCCCGAATATCACAGACAGCTGTCAAATCTGTATATGGAGAGGATTTTAATGCTTCCAAGTGCTGAGCAGAAATGGATCCACAGCCAACAAGGCCAACCTTAAATCGTTTCATTTTTTACACCTTCAATTCCTTTTTTGTAAATTGCATGATGGTAATTACCGCACCAATATTAAACATTATATAGAATACATGAATAATTTCAAGGATAAGCAGTAAAGAATTTAGAAAAATAGTGAATTGGAAAAAATGAAAACTGATAAAGC
>DIQU01000010.1 GCA_002426555.1 Firmicutes bacterium UBA5454
CCTTATGGTCCTTATATCCAATCTGAAAGAAAACCCATTTATCTGAAGTATGCCAAAGAATTGATTAAAAAAGATGGAGCTTATTATTGCTTCTGTACCAAGGATCGTCTGGATAAGCTGCGGGCTGAGGCAGTTGAAACCAAGAGTGATTTCGGTTATGACGGACATTGCAGACATCTTAGCCTGGAAGAAGTGGAAGAAAAGCTAAAGGCAGGGATACCTTATGTTATCCGCCAAAAGGTTCCTAAAGCCGGAACTACCAGCTTTCATGATGAACTATTTGGCACCATTACTGTAGAAAACAATACCTTGGAAGATGGAGTCCTTCTAAAATCCGACGGAATGCCTACATATAATCTGGCAAATGTAGTAGATGATCATCTTATGAAGATCAATCCAGTGGTAAGGGGCAGTGAATATCTCTCTTCTACACCGAAATATAACCTGATTTATGAGTCATTCGGTTGGCAAATACCTCAATACATTCACTTGTCTCCAGTTATGAAGGAACCCGGAAAGAAGCTGAGCAAGCGTGATGGAGACGCTTCATTTGATGATTTCTATAAAAAGGGTTACTTAAAGGATGCCATTTTAAACTATGTGGCTTTGCTAGGCTGGAGTCCTGGCGGCGATAAAGAGTTCTTCACCTTGGAGGAACTGGAACAGGTCTTTGACATAAAAGGATTAAGCAAATCTCCTGCTGTTTTTGATGTCAATAAGCTTCGCTGGATGAATGGTGAATATATCAAGAAGCTAAGTCTGGATGAATTCCACGAGATGGCTTTACCTTATTATAAGGAAGCAAAATTACCCGATGGAATGAATTTTATGCGAATTAGTTCCTTGATACAGGGTCGCACTGGAGTGCTTAATGAGATACCCGACATGGTAGCTTTCCTGAGTGTTTTACCGGAATATGAGTCGAATTTATTTGTGCATAAGAAGAGTAAGACAAATCTTGAAAATTCTTATGAGAACCTGACTAAGGCAATTGAAGTCCTTAATGATGTAGAGGATTGGAACGAGGAAACCCTGCATCAGGTCTTATTTGATTTGATCGCCCAATTAGGGGTTAAAAATAGCTTGGTACTATGGCCGATTCGCATAGCAGCTTCCGGTAAGCTTGTTACTCCCGGAGGCTCAATAGAAATCCTTGGTCTATTAGGCAGGGATGAATCCATGAGACGCTTGCAGATTGGACAGGATATTCTGACAGATGCATTAAGGTAGCGGAGCCGTCATTTTATCAAATGCTGTATTTAGGCGTCTGAACTGGAAATCATGGGGGTTACTGGATGAAGTTATATTCCTGGAATGTAAACGGGATACGGGCAGTGCAGAAAAAGGGATTTGTAGATTGGGTTTTTGAAGAATCACCTGATATACTATGTTTACAGGAAACAAAAGCCCATTTTTCACAATTGGATGAAGAACTAACTCAGATAAAAGGTTATGAATCCTATTGGAATGCACCTGCTCGAAAAGGATACAGCGGAGTTGCTACATATACTAAGGGAAAACCCCTGTCTGTACACTATGGCATCGGAGTTGATCGTATTGACGAGGAAGGTCGTATAATAGTAACGGAATACCATGGCTTTACCTTGCTGAATATTTATTTTCCCAATGGACAAAAGGATCAGGACAGGCTGGATTATAAATTGTATTTTTATGACGGGGTATTGGAATATTGCAATGAGCTGGTCGATGATGGGAAAAGGGTCATTGTTTGTGGAGACTTTAACACGGCACATCACCCAATTGATTTAACAAATCCTAAAGCCAATGAGAAATATTCAGGCTTTTTGCCCATTGAGAGAGAATACTTAAGTAAGTGGATGGACAACGGATTCATAGACAGTTTTCGACATTTCTATCCAGAGACAGTAAAGTACAGCTGGTGGAGTTATCGTATGCAAGCCAGGCCAAAGAATGTAGGTTGGCGTATAGACTATTTTCTGGTATCCGGTAATATGATTGACGATGTAAAGGATGCTGAAATTCGCAATGACGTAATGGGCTCGGATCATTGTCCGGTTGTTTTACATCTTTAGAGAGAAAGCAGCAAAGTAGGGGGAGACTATGAAATGCAGGGTTGGTTGCGGGGCTTGTTGCATTGCACCTTCTATTTCTTCTTATATACCAGGTATGCCAAATGGTAAGCCTGCAGGTGTGCGCTGTATTCAATTGGATGAAAATAATTACTGCAAGCTTTTCGAGCGGAGTGAAAGACCGGCTGTATGCAAGCGCTTTCAAGCTTCTGTGGAAATGTGCGGGCGAACAACCGAAGAAGCTTATACTTATTTAATAGAACTGGAAGAAGCAACAAAGTAGATAAAGCAACAAATAATAACGAATAGCTAATATGTTGTAACACTTAAATCTTGTCATTCCGAGTTTATCGAGGAATCTGAACAGAAAAGATCCAACCCAATTGCTCAGGGTGACATTGAAGGATTTTATTAGAGTTTAAGATGTTACAAGGTACTAGTAGCTGGAAGAGAGGGACATTATGGAAAAGGTAATAGTAGGACTAATGGGTTTTGGCAATATCGGATCAGGTTTTGCAGCTATCCTTGAAGAAAATAAAGAACAAATCGAATGCTCTTTAAGTCGTTCTATTGTGATTAAAAGAATATTGGTAAAGGATCCAGAAAATTTTACGGATTTAAACATTACCGAGGAATACTTTACGGGAAATGCTGATCTTATTTTAAATGATCCTGAGATTGATATCGTTGTTGAACTTATAGGTGGAGTTCATCCAGCATATGAATACATAACCCGTGCTATAGAGTCAGGAAAGCATGTGGTTACAGCTAACAAGGCTATAATGGCTATTTATGGAAGGGAACTATTCGCATTGGCAGACAAAAACCGTGTGAGCATCCGATTTGAAGGAAGTGTTGGTGGTGGAATACCAATTATTGCATCCCTGACCAGAAGTCTGGCAGGTAATCAAATCGAGGAAATTGTGGGAATTATCAACGGAACGACTAATTATATTTTAACCCGTATGTACGAATCGAATATGAGCTTCCAGGATGCCCTGTCTGAAGCTCAGGCTAAAGGTTTTGCAGAAGCTGACCCCAGCTCTGATATTGAAGGGGAAGATGCAGCCTATAAGATATCCATTCTTACCCATGTGGCATTTGGAGTTTACGTAAAACCGGAAGACATTCCCTGCACTGGAATTGGACAAATATCGGAAACTGAAATTGAATTTGCTAACGAATTGGGATATAAGATTAAATTATTGGCAACAGTCCGTAGAAACAATGGAAATGGATCCCTGGATATTCACGTACATCCTACTCTGGTGCCCTTTGAACATCCATTGTCTTCCATAAATCATGAATTTAATGCCTTGTTTATAAAAGGTAATGCAATTGGCGATCTTATGCTGTACGGCAAAGGTGCTGGTTCATTGCCCACTGGCAGTGCTGTTGTGGGAGATGTAATGGAAATAGTCAGGATTATGAAAAATGATGTCTTTGAAGAGAAACTGTACACATCAAGATATCATATTGAACCCACGTCCATAAGTTTAGGAGCCAGCGCTTATTATCTTCGGTTTAAAGTGAAAGATAAACCTGGAGTATTGGGCAAGATCACCACGACTTTTGGGAAAAGCGATATTAGTTTACAATCTGTTGTCCAAAAAGGCAGAGGTGGTTCCAGTGTCGACCTGACTCTTATTACTCATGAAGCAAAACGTGACAGGCTTGATGCAGCTTTAAATGAAATAAGGAAGATAGACGAAGTAGAGAAGGTTTCCAGTATTTTAATGGTACAAAAAACTCCCTGAAATAACATTTAATCAATTTTAGATTAAGCTAAAGGTCATCTGATTTAGATGACTTTTTTTGCTATTCTATTTTTTGTATATATTTTTGTATTGCGGAAGGCTCAGGTCTGGCACCTATTAAGTCCATTCTTCATAGGATGGAGGAAGAAGGCGAAAAAATTCACTGGAGCCTTGAATATTCATATGATCCGTGAACATGGTTTTTATGAAGCAAAGGTTCGCTCTTCAGAGTGGAGCCCTTGGATCTTATTCGTGTTCTTGAAATCGATCCTGAACCAAACGGGGAAAAACAGCATAAGTAGAAGCAGGTAACAACTCGAGGTGGAAGAAACTGTCAGTTTGACAATTCAAAAAATGCATGTTATGATGTATTTCCCCATCGAGGGAAGCATATTATATAAATGATAAACAAGCAGTTGTTTATATATTGTGCTGAAGAGGAAGGCAGTTTAGCAAAAATATTCCAATAAAAAACTTGTTGACATCTTCTTTGAAATTTGATAAGCTATAAAAGTCGCCGAAATGAGCGACGGGAAATTGGTCCTTGAAAACTAAAC
>DIQU01000106.1 GCA_002426555.1 Firmicutes bacterium UBA5454
ATTAAAGATTATAGAAGAAGGAGGAACAGCATATCCTGCTGGAAACCCTGGAATCCAAAGAGCAGCATATCAAAATGGCCTTTCGAACTTTGCTGGCCTCCGGCATCCGCGTGGGGGAAGCAGCCAAACTGACTAAGGAAGATATCCGACTGGACAGCAACAGGGTAGTTCTCTTCATCCAAAAAGCAAAAGGAGGCAAGTCCCGCACTGTCCCGATCATCAATTCGGAAATCGCCCTGCAGCTCTATGAATATGCAAAGGAAATCCCCGATGGACAGCCCCTGTTTCGTGTAGCAAAAAGAACCCTGCAAGGCCATGCAGAGAGAATAAAGAAAAACACCGGCATGAACTTCTACAGCCACAGAGCCCGGCACACTTTCGCAACAACCTTGCTTGCCCAGGACACCCGACTGGACATCATCCAGCGAGTCATGGGGCATGCCGATATTTCCACCACCCGCAAATATGCCGAGACCTTAAACCAGGACATCCTTAGCATTGCAGAGCCGATAAACATTGACAAGGATATTGATAAAGGTATCGAAAAAGATATGAAAAAGGAGAGTGAAGAAAATAATTGAAATCAGAAAACCCAATCCATCCCTAAGCTTCCGAAATAAGCTGACGCCCCTGAAGAAAGTTGATATGATCATCCTGCACCACATGGCACACAAAACAGCAGGCATCCACGACATACATAACTACCATAGATCCAGAACCTACACCAACAGCTCCAGCAAAACAAGCTACTGGTCCGGAATAGGATATAACTACTTCATAACCTTTGACGGCACCATCTATGAAGCAAGAGGCCTACATGTAGGAGCCCAAACGGCAGGCTACAATAATCGCTCCATCGGCATCGGTTTCCAAGGAGACTTTCAGCAGCAACAGATGCCCGATGCCCAGCTGAGAGCTGGAATAGCTCTCTGCAAAAAACTACTGCAGGACCACTCCCTGACCGAAAAGGACATCAAAAGGCACAAAGACTTGGCTGCCACAGCCTGCCCAGGTAAGAACTTCAGATTCACAGAACTGAAGCAGATGCTGACTCCAGTCCAGAATATCCAGGATCCTGTCCCAGCTCTTGCTCCACGTGAGGATGTTATATATAGGGTTCAGGTTGGTGCATTTAGGAATATAGAGTACGCTGAAAATCTGAAACAAAAACTCATTAAGCAGGGTTATACAGATGCCTTTATTGATGCCAATTAGACAACAAAACATTTATATCCGACAAAGAATCAGGTGGTAATAAGCCTGGTTTTTTCGTGCTTGAATGCTTTTATAACTATACTTTTATTTAAAAAATTAAATTAGACTATTTACATAGAAAAGCTTATTATGGAGCGATCTTAGTAGAATTAATGGGGGAAGATATGAGATTAAAAACATTGTTAATGAAGGTGAAAAACAGACTCAAAAAAAGACAAAATGAAGACAGAGTTAGCAAAACGAGACCACAGGAGAATATTCAGGAAAAAGAAGAAACACATATAGAATGGATTTTCTTTATGAAAGATTTTCTTGAGAAAAATAACCATATAATCAGCAATGGCCTCGATGAAAGAGTTGTAGAAAGGCGTAATGGAAGAAAGTATAGTATGTCCGAACACTTGAAAGGCTTGATTGGTGCACTACTTACTAACCAACGTCCCTGGGTTGGTATTCAGCCTCACTTAGCTAAGATAGATATAATATTCTATGATTACGATGTGGAAAAAGTTAAGAGCACACCAGGTGCTTATTTTACGAGGGAGCTCCGGGCAATAAAATGCGGAAATCGCAATATTAAGTCACAGATGAATAACCTTAGTGCAAATATTTCGATGATGGAAAAAATAGAAGAAGAATTTGGTAGCATGGATGAATTTGTTACTTCAGCACCAGCGACCGAAATTGTTAAAATGATGTCTGATTATAATTCTGAGTACAAATTTAAAAATATCGGAGTAGCATTAGCATGGGAATACCTAAAAAATATTGGAATAGATGGCGCTAAACCTGATGTTCATTTATACCGTTTTTTTGGTGGCGATCGCATGGGAAATAAAAATCGCATACCTGCAACAGCACAAGAAGTTTATGATACTGTTTCTGCATTATCAAAGAAATCAGGTCTTTCAATGGGTATGATTGACAGCTTGGTTTGGCATTACTGCGCTGATGGTTTTGGAATGATCTGTGCTGCTGTGCCACAATGCAATAGATGTGTGATTGAAAGTTATTGCAAGAAAGGCTTAATAAAACAGGTATCACATGTTTAGTTTCACAATGATAAAATCATGGTACCCAATAAAAACTAAAATGAATAATAACAAAACCCGTTTTACCCTTGATAAATCCATGAAAAAGCAACATCTTTTTGATGGCTACCTGATGGCTACCGCCCGAATTTATGCCCATTTTTTACGCCTTTCAGCCTCTTTCCCAAAACAACAAAAACCACTTTATCCCTTACGGACAAGCGGTTTTTTCTGGTCTGGGTGACAGGAATTGAACCTGCGACCTCTTGAACCCCATTCAAGCACGCTACCAAACTGCGCCACACCCAGCCATTGCGAACAGACATTATCTTACTACATCCATTCCAAAAAGGCAAGTGCTTTTTCAGCACTTGCATGTCCTTCTTCTAACGAGCACTTACTCTTCTGGGTTCATTACTGTTCCTATAAATATGGGCAGATTGGTTGAATTATCAATAATCGCATACACAAAGGGTCTATCCAGCTTGACGATTTTCAAATTTTCTGCTGCGGCTTCATCTTCCATTTCTACCTTAGTTACAGCGCCAGCTCTGGTTCCCTTTTCGTCCAGTGAAATAAAGGTTTTGTGAAGCACATCAGCGATAAAGATGTTACCCCGGGTTGAATGTGCCATTTTTGAAAAATCAGCTGCCTTGGAATTAAAAGCTATCGGCATACCCATATTTTCAAGTATTTCATTTAGCTCAATCTCATAATCATAGCTGAATTTCGGTATGCTTGCATTAACAGTAGCTGATTCCGCATTAGCAATAGTATCAAGCAGTCCCTCACCTGTAAGGCTTTCAATATAGCTGTCCAAGCTTATTTCTTCATTTGGCAGCAATGCTGCAAAGCTGTATTTGTCATCATAATATGGTTTAATAAACCCAGCAGCCTTCCCATCATCTAGATAAAGGCTCTCTTCAGATCTCATAAATTCAACCGTTTGTTTTGTTCCATCCCCCAGGTTAAATGCGTCTTCGTAGACATTGTAATCACAGTATATTACTTTCCATTCTGCATCAAAAACAATGGCATTTATTAAATACATAACAGCATTTTCATGAATTTCGTCCAATATCTTGTCAATCATATCATCTGTATTCGTTTTTACCCAGGCATTGATGTCATTAAGAGTGTCATTTGAGAACGGCGCCTTGTATATTTGAGCATTGTAATAATCTGCATTTTTCTGCAAAAAGTCTTTCTCTACGGTCAGGCGGTTTTCATCATCTCTAAACCAAATGGAGTTTGCAATCTTGAATTTTGATTTCTCTTGGTTAGGCAGGTTATTGGCATAATAATACAGGTATTGATTGAGCTCTTTCAGTGGGATATCCTTTCCCAATACTTCCTCCATTTGAACCAGGGTTTCTCCATCGGCACCATTGGCAGTCATAGCGAGCGCGAACATGACCGAAATTGGAGATACCAGAGAATTTCTCTGGTCATCTATGGAATTTTGAAACAACTCAATAGTAAAGTCAGCTGTGCTGTCAATAAACTGATCATCGACTTCTTCTCCATCAACAGTGCGGGGTTTTACTTTTCCCATCAAATCCTCTGCTTTCACGCTTGGAGTATTTGTTATGCAGGAAGTTAAGTTTACCATTATGGATAACAGTAATATCAAACTTAATAGTAATGCTCCTTTACTTTTTAAGTGACGCTTGTAATTGTTCATCAATTCAACATCCTTTCTTTTCAGTGTCATACTAAGCATTTGCTAAGAATCTTTCTCTCTACTCTCCAGATTCCTCGATAAACTCGGAATGACAAGATTTATTGTTTCTGACTTCTGACTTCTGACTTCTTTATTACTATAGACTGCTTTAATCTGATTTAGTTCCAAATAATAAAAAAACTTTCTGTGAAGTGAAACACCTAAATATTGGTAGAACCTTGAAAAAAACAACTGATTTCTTATAAAAAGTATGTATAATTTCATTTATTCTTCACACAAGAGATGTATTATCAAAACATAAGCCATTACCTGTTATCTTTACTGATCTGGAGAGGAGGACGGACTTATGTACGCATATACAAACAGCAGCACAGAGGACAAAAGCAAATACAATTCCATTGCAAATCTTATTGACCTGCACAAAGGCAGAGAAGGAAGCCTGATACAAGTTCTTCATGGAGCACAAAAAATCTATGGTTATCTTCCATTGGATCTTCAGGAATTTATCGCAGATAAAATGGAAGTACCCCTGTCAAAAGTATCCGGTGTAGTTTCTTTCTATTCCTTCTTTTCCGTCAAACCCAGAGGGCAGCACATAATTCGTGTTTGTATGGGAACAGCCTGTTATGTCAGAGGAGGCAAGGAAATTGTAGAGCATCTGCTGGACACACTTGGTGTAGAGTTAGGTGGTACGACCGCTGACGGTAAGTTTACTTTTGAGGTGGCCAGATGCATTGGTTCCTGCGGGTTGGCACCTGCCATCATGATTGATGACGTTGTTTACAAGCAAATGACACCAGCAAAAGTAAATACACTCCTGGCAAAGTTTTAGGAAAGGATGGTGACGAATATGAGTATGCATGTAAGCAGCATCGATAATCTGAAGCAAATCAAAGACCGGTATAACAAAGAATCTGCAAAATACAAATATCAGATATTGGTCTGTGCCGGTGCAGGATGCATCTCCTCCGACTGCGGTCAGGTAAGAGATGCTGTCATAGAGCAAGTCAAGGCATTGTCCATGGAGGATGAAATTCGCATCTATGAAACAGGGTGCATGGGCACCTGTGCAGCAGGGCCGATTATGCTGATTCTTCCCGAGCGGATATTCTACACAAAGTTAACGCCGGACACCGCAAAGTTTATAGTAAATTCCCACATAGCAGAACATACCATAGCTGTCGAGCATACATTCTTTGATGAGACACTTCAAAAGCATATCCCCAAAATAGACGATATTAACTTCTTCCGTGAGCAGGTACGCATTGCACTGCGAAATTGCGGCATTCTCGATTATAGCAGCATAGAAGCCTACATTGCATCCAATGGATACAGTGCTGCAGCAAAAGCTCTGACAAAGATGACCGCAGATGAAGTAATCGGAGAAATGAAAATATCCGGTTTGCGCGGTCGCGGAGGTGCGGGTTTCCCAACAGGGCTGAAATGGGATTTCGGCAGAAAATCCCAGGGTGAAAGAAAATATCTTGTTTGCAACGCTGATGAAGGCGATCCCGGTGCCTTTATGGATCGCAGCATAATCGAAGGTGATCCTCATACCATAATTGAAGGCATGATAATTGCCGGATATGCCATAGGAGCCTGCATGGGATATATTTACATCCGAGCAGAATATCCACTGGCTGTAGAGCGCTTGGGCAACGCAATCGAGCAAGCGCGAGAATGGGGATTTTTAGGCAGCAATATCTTCAACAGCGGTTTTTCCTACGATCTGGAAATACGAATTGGAGCAGGGGCGTTTGTCTGTGGAGAGGAAACCGCTCTCCTGTCTTCTTTGGAAGGAGAACGGGGCGAACCGCGACAAAGACCGCCTTACCCAACCGATAAGGGGCTGTTCGGAATGCCTACTGTAATCAACAATGTAGAAACTCTGGCCAGCGTTCCCAAAATCATGGAAATGGGCGGCAAATGGTACACCCAATACGGAGTAGAAAAAGCACCGGGCACAAAAGTATTTGCGCTGGCCGGCGATATCACAAATACAGGTATTGTAGAGGTACCAATCGGAATGCCCTTAGGAGAAGTAATATATTTGATCGGAGGAGGAATTCCGGATAAAAAGCAGTTCAGAGCTGCGCAGATAGGTGGTCCATCGGGCGGCTGTATCACCCAGGACAATCTAAATGTCCCCACCGATTACGAATCTCTCGCCATGCTGGGCGCTATTATGGGTTCCGGTGGTTTGGTTGTCATGAACGAAGATACCTGCATGGTAGATACCGCCCGCTATTTCATGGACTTTATCAGGGATGAAAGCTGCGGCAAGTGTACTGCATGCCGGGTTGGAACGACGAGAATGCTGGATATACTGGAAAGGATCACCCAGGGAGAAGGCCGGGAAGGAGATATCGAACTACTGGAAGAATTAAGCCATACCTTAAAGGATACTGCAATGTGCGGTCTTGGTCAAACCGCTCCCAATCCTGTGCTGAGCACCATAAAATATTTTCGTGAAGAGTATGAAGAGCACATTAAATATAAATACTGCCGCGCAGGAATATGTACCAATCTTTTCATCTCACCATGCGAGAACGCCTGCCCGGCCAATGTCAACATACCGGGATATCTGGCACTGACAGCATCAGGGCGTTTCCTTGATGCCTACAATCTGATCCGCCAGGAGAATCCATTACCGGCTGTCTGCGGCAGAATCTGCACCCATCCCTGTGAACAGCGCTGCCGCCGCAATACAGTGGATGAAGCGGTGGCAATTTGCGATTTGAAACGCTTTGTTTCCGACTATGCCATGAAGAACGAAAAAGATTATGTTCAGGATATCGTATATTATAAGAACGGTCAAAAAGTCGCTATAGTAGGAGCCGGTGCTTCCGGATTGACCTGCGGCTATTATCTTGCAAGAACAGGCTATGAAGTGGATATCTATGAACGAGAACCCGTTGCAGGAGGAGTTCTTGCTTATGGAATACCGGAATACCGTCTTCCCAGTGATATTTTGCAGCATGAAGTGGATATTATCTGCCGCTCCGGTGTCAATATTCTGTACAATATGGAAGTAGGCAAAGATATCGGCTTTAAAGAACTGCGAGCGACCTATGATGCAGTCTATGTTGCCACCGGCACTCAGCTTCCACAGAAGGTCAATGTGCCGGGTGAAAACTTGAGAGGTGTCCTGCCAGGCATCAATTTCCTGAAAGATGTCAAACTCCATAAAAATGTAGACTTTACTGATAAGGTAGTAGCTGTAATCGGAGGCGGCAACACAGCCATAGACTCCGCACGAACCGCTGTCCGGCTGGGTGCAAAAAAAGTTATGATTCTATATCGTAGGACCCGCCAGATTATGCCGGCTTACGACACAGAAATTGAAGAAGCTCTGCATGAAGGAATTGAGCTTCATGAGCTGGTTTCACCTTTGCGGTTTATATCCGACAAACGCGGCAACCTTGCCAAGGTTGAATGTGTCCACAGGGAGATAAGCAACTTCGATAACCAAGGCCGCCGTAACACACGCCATATTGAAGGTTCCAACTTCTATATAGACGTCGATAATATAATCATAGCTGTCAGTCAGTATGCAGACCTCCCCTTCGTCAAAAAAGAGGAAATTGGTGTCACGCCCTGGGGTACTTTTATTGTAGACCAGGATACTCAAATGACAACAATGCCTGGTGTTTTTGCAGGTGGAGACGTAGCCCGAGGATCCGATGAAGTAATAAGGGCAATTGCTGACGGAAAAAAGGCAGCTGAATCCATTGACTTGTACCTTAAAGGTACAGGTGTTCTGAACAAAGGTCAAAAGATTGAAATTCCCAAAATCATCGATGATGATGAAATAACTTCCCATGCAAGATTTTCCATGGAACTTCTGCCCCTGGAGAAAAGGGCAGATTCCTTTGATGAAGTTGTTATAGGTTATCACAAGCTGCATGCGATTGCAGAAGCCATGCGCTGTCTGCACTGCGACAGGAGGTAGATGAGGATATGTTGAATTTAACAATAAACGGCATCCAGGTTACCGCACCGGAAGGAAGTACTATTATGGAAGCTGCCAAGCAGAACCATATCCAGATACCCAGCCTGTGTTATCTGGAAAATGTTCACTCAGTCGGCTCCTGCCGTATCTGTGTGGTGGAAATTGACGGTGCTAAAACCTTACAGGCTTCATGTATTACTAAAGCAAGAGAAGGAATGATAGTACACACCAACAATGAACGAGTGCAAAAAGCACGCAAGGTACTATATGAATTGCTGCTGTCAGACCATAATCAGGACTGTCTGAACTGCAACCGAAACACCAGCTGCGAACTGCAAGCTCTAGGCAGGCAGATTGGTGTAGAAGAATCTCGATTCGAGGGAAAGCAAGTAAGCCACCCTGTGGATGTATCGGTATCACTGACGCGAGATATGTCCAAATGTATTTTGTGCCGCCGTTGTGTCACCGTATGCAATGAAATTCAGGGCACAGGCATCCTTAACCCCCAGAACCGAGGCTTTGATACAGTAATAGGTCCGGGAATGGATCTTCCCATAGGCTCCGTTAACTGCGCCTTTTGCGGGCAATGTACCGTTGTCTGCCCTGTTGGAGCTTTAAAAGAAACAGCCTCCATACAAAATGTATGGAAGGCATTAAACGATCCCGATAAACGTGTCGTTGTCCAGGTGGCACCAGCTATCCGGGTAGCTATCGGCGAGGAGTTCGGACTGCCGCCGGGCACCCGATGCACGGGTAAACTGGCCAATGCTCTATCCATGCTTGGTTTTGATGATATATTCGATACCAACTGGGCAGCCGACTTGACCATACTGGAAGAAGGCTCAGAGCTGATGAATCGGCTGAACATCGCGCTCTATGAAAAGAAGGTGACCGCCCTTCCCATGATTACCAGCTGCAGTCCAGGATGGATCAAATACATCGAACATAGCTATCCCAACCTGCTCCCACACCTGTCAACATGTAAATCACCCCATATGATGCTGGGTGCTGTTGTCAAATCCTATTATGCAGAAAAAATTAGTATTGATCCGGAAAATATCTACGTTGTCTCGGTTATGCCCTGTACTGCCAAGAAATTCGAAATAGCCCGTCCGGAAATGATGAACAAGAATCTACCCAATGTTGATGCTGTTCTAACCTGCCGAGAGCTGGGCGACATGATAAAACAAGCCGGTATTGATTTTGTAAACCTGCCTGATCGGGAATTTGATGCGCCTCTCGGCTTTTCCACCGGTGCTGCAGATATATTCGGCTTGACAGGCGGAGTAATGGAGGCAGCCCTGCGCACTGTCTACGAACTCATAACCGGGCGGGAGCTGCCTTTTGCGAACCTCCATGTAACGCCCATAGTAGGATTGGACAGCATAAAAGAAGCTGCTGTCAAAATAGAGCAGCCTTTGGAAGCATACAGGCATTTGGATGGTGTCGAGGTAAAGATTGCCGTAACAAGCGGGCTGAGCGGTGCTAAAAAACTTATGGAACAGGTAAAGGATGGGGTTTCTCCCTACCATTTCATCGAAGTAATGGGCTGTCCGGGCGGCTGTATCACCGGCGGCGGTCAACCAAGAAGCCAGGATCCTCAGGTGAGGGAAAAACGGATGAAAAACCTGTACAGTGAAGATGAAAGCAAGGTAATCCGCAAATCCCATGAAAACCCGTCCATTTTGTCCTTCTACAAGGAATACCTTGGGGGATTCCCAGCCGATAATCACCTGGCCCATGAATTACTCCATACTCACTATGTCCAGAGAGGGGAATTTAATCAATTTATAGAAGAATCCTTTGTTCTGGAAAGTCCGCAGGATATAAAACGTCAAAGTACACAGCGTGTCAAAGAAACAGGTGCTGCACAAAAATCTGCAACCAGCCCTAAGCGAGAGGAACTTAAGCCATTGAATATGCTCAACCTTGAATCGGAAAACAAGCACCTGAAAAATAAATTATCAGATGCCATGGAAACCATTGATATACTCAAGATAGTAATTTCCGATTATTCCAAGCAAAAATAAGTGGCGAAAACAAACGTGCCAAAGGCAGATCAATTTTATGATCTGCCTTTTTAGTTAAATTTGCTCATAAACTTAATTGCTTTTTCCAAATTCGTCAAACTTATAACCCAGACCACGTACCGTTGCTATATAATAATGCCTGGGTCGCAGTGCTTCTCTTAAAGTTTTTATATGCGTATCAACCGTTCGATCTGTGCCGTAATAATCCGAACCCCAAATATCATTAAGAAGTGCTTCACGTGAAAAAGCCTGATTGGGGTTTCCGGCCATTTTAGTTAACAGTTCGTACTCCTTGGGGGTTAGAGAAATCATTCTATCATTCACAAATACATTACGGGTATTGGTATCTATATAAAGTCCGTCAAATGCCAGGTTTCGAATCGGTGCAGCTTGTCCGACATCATTTCTGCGAAGAACAGCTTTTATTCTGGCCAGCAGTTCCGTCGGATAAAAGGGCTTCCGTATGTAATCTTCTGCGCCCAGTTTAAAAGCCATTAAGATATCTTCCTCGTCATGCAATGATGACATCAGTATAAACGGGGTAGTTGACATTTTGCGCAACTGGCGTATAACACTTTTACCATCCAATTCCGGCAGAAGGAAATCCAAAATCACCAAATGATATTCATAGCGTCGAAAATGCTTGATAGCGGTAATCCCGTCTGAAACAGCATCAACATCATAGCCTTCTCTGCCAAGCAGCGTTTTTAATTCTCTGCGTATGAGCTCATCTCCATCTGCAACCATGATATGCAATTGCAACCCAATCTCTCCCCTGTTCTTTAGCCCCGTTTGCGAAAGACTCCTCCTTTTATATGCCTATAATTTTACATGTTCGCTATTTTTCGTTAAAATCCTGCTTGATTATCTGAATTTTTAAGAGAATGTATAAACAAAAGAGTGGATACATCCGAAAAAAGAATGCTAGAATAGAAGCAATGAAACAATTAAAAATTTCAGGGCAGAAACTTGATTAAGTAATTGCGTAAAACCTGAAGGCACATAACAATCAGAGAAGCTAATCCTGTAAGGCTTATACATATACCAATAGTACGGGAAAGCTTTTCCCTGTCCTTTGCTCCAAAATATTGAGAAACCATAATACCTGCACCGGTGGCAATACCTACAAAAAGAACCATCAAAAGATTCATGACCGGACCTGCGCCGCCTACTGCCGCCAAAGCATTATCACCAATATATCTGCCTACTATTATTGAATCCGCAGTATTATAAAATTGTTGGGCAATGTTGCCTAACAAAAGCGGAATACTAAATTGTACGATTCGTTTCCAAGGTGTGCCCTCTGTCATATCCCTGGCTGTAAAAATTGAAGTTAGTCTTGACATTTGATCCCTCTAAGCTAATATTTTTAATACAAACACGCTTTCTATTTTACTTTATACTCCTACATTTGTATATAGCAGTTTTTCAAAATCATACTCTTACTTTTGCATAGCAGTTTTTCAAAAAAGTATGCCCTTCTACAACAATAACCAATGGTTGCAGAAGGGCGTCATTAGTAACATATTCACTTAACCGGTATGCTGTAACACTTAGATCTTGTCATTCCGAGTTTATCGAGGAATCTTAACAGAAAAGATCCGACCCTATTGCTCAGGATGACGTTGAAGATTTATTATTACTTCGCATCTACCTTTGCCATATAATCAATTAGGTCAACAATCTTGTTTGAATAGCCCCACTCGTTGTCATACCATGCAACCAATTTTACAAAATTGGAATTTAATGAGATACCTGCACCGGCATCGAATATGCAGGTTCTGGGATCACTTATAAAGTCAGTGGAAACCACTGCGTCTTCAGTGTAACCCATGATGCCTTTCAATTCATTCTCAGAAGCCTTTTTCATAGCGGCTTTTATTTCATCATAGCTTGCCTTTTTCTCAAGACGGCAAGTCAAGTCGACAACGGATACGTTTATGGTAGGAATTCGGAAAGACATACCTGTTAATTTTCCGTTCAGCTCAGGAATAACCTTGCCAACTGCTTTTGCAGCACCGGTTGAGGAAGGAATGATGTTGGCTGATGCAGCGCGCCCGCCTCTCCAGTCTTTCTTGGAGGGACCATCAACGGTTTTCTGAGTGGCAGTAGTAGCATGAACAGTAGTCATCAGACCTTCAAGCAGTCCAAAGTTATCATGAATAACCTTGGCCAATGGTGCAAGGCAGTTTGTGGTACAGGAAGCATTGGAAACTATGTCCATATCCTTGGTGTATTTCTCTTCGTTGACACCCATAACAAACATGGGAGCGTCAGCTGATGGAGCGGATATGACAACCTTTTTCGCACCGGCTTTCAAGTGTGCAGATGCCTTTTCGGTGGTAGTGAAGACACCTGTAGACTCAACTATGTATTCTGCCCCGCATTCTGCCCACGGAATCTCATCCGGGTTCATGGATGCATATACATTAATCTCATTACCATTTACAACCAACTTACCGTTTTCAACTTTTATATCGCCCTTGAACTGACCATGAACAGAGTCATAACGAAGCATATATGCCATGTAATCAAGATCGATAAAAGGGTCATTGATGCCAACCACCTTTACATTAGGGTTGTCCAATGATGCCCGAAACACCAAACGCCCAATTCGTCCAAAACCATTAATGCCTGCTTTTATCATGTAGAAATCCTCCTATCGCTTAGTTAATTCTTCAAATCATATTCTAACTCATTTTTACCCTGTTTACAAGTCCGGCAAGCATTTTTGAAAAAATGCATCCGGGTACTGACTAATCCAGCATCTGCAGATAGCCATGGATGAATGGATTCAAGTCTCCATCCATAACCCCCTGTATATTGCCGGTCTCCACATTGGTTCTGTGATCCTTAACCATATTGTAGGGGTGAAAGACATAGGAACGTATCTGACTGCCCCATTCAATCTTTTTCATATCCCCTTTCATTTCGTCCTTCTTTTCCTGCGCCTCCTGCTCTTTAAGCTCCAACAGCTTGGCCTTCAGCATTTTCATGGCAGTTTCCTTGTTCTGCAGCTGGGATCGCTCATTCTGGCAAGCTGTTACAATTCCCGTGGGCAGATGGGTTATGCGGACGGCCGATGAAGTTTTATTAACATGCTGTCCCCCAGCACCGCTTGAACGGTAAGTGTCTACCCTTAAGTCTTCCTGCCGAATTTCGATGATATTGTCATCCTCCAGCTCCGGCATAACGTCAAGAGAGGCAAAAGAGGTATGTCTGCGCCCCGATGAATCAAAGGGAGATATTCGAACCAGACGATGAACCCCTTTCTCGGCTTTTAGATAACCATAGGCATATTCACCTATGATATGCAGGGTAACGCTCTTGACTCCTGCTTCCTCTCCTGCAAGTATGTCCAGGGTTTTGATTTCGTATCCACTGGTTTCGCACCAGCGGGTGTACATTCGCAGCAGCATGGACGCCCAATCCATGGCTTCTGTACCGCCTGCACCTGCATGGATCGATATTATTGCATTGTTGGCATCATAAGGTCCTTTCAATAAGGTGTTCAAACGCATCTGCTCTACATCTTTTTCCAACTGCGCTGCTTCTATAATAATCTCATCAACAACAGATGAGTCATTCATTTCAAGTCCAAGTTCTATCATAAGCTGTGCGTCTTCCAGTCGATTCCTGGTTTCTCGCCATAGCTCTTCCTTGTTTTGCAGAGTTTTAAGTTCCCGGTTAACCACCTTGGAACGTTCCAGGTCATTCCAGAAATCCGGGGCCTTCATCTGATCTTCCAGTTCATCAATTCTTTCCTTCATGCCTGGGAGGTCAAAGTGAATCACCTATCTTTTCCAAAGTTTCTTCAATTATCTGAAGCTGCTGTTTGGCTTGCTCCAATTCAATCATTTATTTCACACCTTTCTTGTTTGTTTCGGGTTGCGGGTTGCGGGTTGCGGGTTACGG
>DIQU01000102.1:0-3109 GCA_002426555.1 Firmicutes bacterium UBA5454
TTAACCCCAATTACTTTTTATCCTGTTTACGCTGAGTTAAAATATCCAAAAACTGATGGGGTTGCCTGTCCGGATGTTGCTGGTATATAATGACCATATATAAATTTATAAGAAAGGAAAGGCGCCCTTGTTTAAGTGTGATACTGTTCTAGCAGTAACACCAAGGACGCCCCCCAACACATGATCATTATATCAAATTATGAGCTGCAAGAGAAGACAGATGATAAATTTTATGTAAGAAGTTTGGAGCCGTTTCTATGTCCATGCTGTAGGAATGACAGTATGAATGTTATAGGAAGCAGGCCCAGGAAGTACCTGCAGGAAGACGCCTCGCAAGTTACACTGATAATCCGCAGGCTGCGTTGCACAGAGTGTAACAAGATACATCATGAATTACCGGATATCTTAGTTCCGTACAAACGATACAAAAGCGAATGCATAGAGGCAGTTGTTGTAAAAGGCAGCAACGCCCCGCTGACTGTTGCATGCGATGAATCTACACTGTACCGATGGAAGAAATGGTTTAACTCACTAAGTGAGTATTTTGCAGGCTGCCTGCAATCCATAGCCATACAACTAGGGAAAGAAACTGAAGAAGCTTCAAAGCCAAAATCCGCCCTCCATAGGATATGGCATTATGTAGGAAACGCTCCTGGTTGGCTGGCGCGAACTGTCCGGCCGCTTGTAAATTCGAATTTATGGGTACAGACCCGTTCTGCATTCCTGTCCAATTGTGTATAGTATACACTCGTGTTGAATCAAACGAAGGGGGTATTCAACATGAAAGATCAAAGAAAAGCAGAAGACATAGCACAGCAACGGATGGAACTGATATCACCTCTATTGGCTGAGGGCCTGGATCCTGCAAAGGCTGGAGAACTCAAGACCCGTATATGCGGGCAAACCGGCATATCGGAACGTACTCTGCGAAGATATGTGGCACAATACAGAGAGGCTGGATTCAATGGGTTAAAGCCTAAAGGCAGGGAGCAAAAAAAAACAGAGGATGCCATACCACCCCATGTATTGGAGCAGGCGATACTTTTGCGGAGACAGATCCCGAGCCGCAGTGTATCACAGCTGATTGATATACTGGAGTGGGAAGGCTTTGTGGAACCGGGCCAGATAAAGCGCAGCACCCTGCAAGAGCAGTTGGCCAACCGGGGCTATAGCTCCAGGCAGATGAAGATGTATACATCAACCGGTGTAGCCGCCCGCAGGTTCCAACAGCGCTATCGAAACAAACTTTGGCATTCGGACATCAAATACGGTCCGTATCTGCCCATCGGTAAGGATGGAGAAAAAAAGCAGGTGTACTTGGTTCTCTTTGTGGATGACGCTACTCGGTACATTCTTCATGGAGAGTTCTATCCAACTCTGGATAAAGTCATCGTTGAGGATTGCTTCAGGAAATCAATTCTTAAACATGGCGTGCCTGAAACTGTATTTTTTGACAATGGTAGCCAGTACAAGAACAAGTGGATGACCCGAGCATGTGCAAAGATGGGCATTCGCCTGCTCTATGCCCGTCCATATTCTCCAGAATCGACCGGAAAAGTTGAACGGATTAACCGGATAGTTGATTCCTTCCTTGCAGAAGCAGCTTTAGAGAAGCCGCAAACGCTTGAAAGGATGAATCAGTTGTTCCAGGTATGGCTGACTGAATGCTATCAGAACAGGCCCCATTCTGCATTACATAACGACATGAGTCCAGAGACTGCATACCGCAGTGACAAAAAGCCTCAAAGATTTATTGATCCAGATACCATCGCTCAGGCATTTCTGCACTTCGAGGAACGGAAGGTGGATAAAGCCGGTTGTATCAGTTTCGACGGTCAAAAGTATGAGGTCGGCCTTCCCTTCATTGGCTGCACCGTAGATGTTATCTTTGATCCGGCAGACACCGATGAGCTGACTATTGAGCATGAAGGCCATAGCCCATGGAAGGCTAGAAAATTAGTTATCGGCGAACGATCCGGCCCTCGCCCTAAACTCCCCGAACACCTTCTTGCTGAGAAAGCGGAATCATCCCGCTTGCTGAGAGCTGCTAAAAAGAAAAATGATCAGCGGATAGAACAGTATACGCCTGCTGTGTCCTACAGGAATGTATCCAAGGATGGTGATCAGAATGTTTGAAGCCTTCTATGGATTTGAACGCACACCATTTACCCGCAATATCCCAACTGAACAGTTGTATCAACCCGTAATACTCCAAGAGGTATTAGGCAGGCTCCAATATGCTGCAGAACGCCAGTTATTCGCTGTTGTTACAGGAGATTGCGGTACAGGCAAAACCACAGCTATTCGCCGGTTTCAGGATATTCTGGATTCTTCCAAGTTTCGCGTCATGTACCTTGCAGATTCCAAGTTGACCCCCAGGCATTTTTACAAGGGATTATTGGAGCAGCTTGGGTGTGAGGCAAAGTTCTATCGTGGCGACGCCAAACGGCAACTGCACCGCGAGATTGAGCTTATGCAGGGAATCCACAAACTCCGGCCTGTTGTCATTGTGGATGAGGCTCACCTGTTGGACCGTGAAATGCTGGAAGAGGTTCGTTTCCTGCTTAATTTCAAGATGGACTCCCAAAGCCCTATGGCCTTGATTTTGGTAGGACAATCTGAACTATGGGATAAATTCCAGCTCCAAGCGTATGCCGCCATCAAGCAGCGTATTGATATTCAGTGTAAACTGAATCATTATGATCGATCACAAGTGGGTGAATATGTACATAGGCATTTAGATTATGCGGCTTGTGACAGGGAGATATTCTCTGATGCAGCTTTAGATGAAATATTTAAGTACTCCAGTGGCTCTGCCAGGCTCATAAACAAACTCTGCACTCATTGCCTTCTGTTTGGCGCTCAAAATGGGCGAAGAATTATTGATGATCATATGGTAAAGCTCGTGATACAGGGGGAATTGGCGTGATACAATTCCACTGTTCTTATCAATGGGATGACGGCAGCAAAGACGATTGGAAGGGCAATGTTAACCAGATCATTCACTTTGGCAGCCACTATGAAGTCTTTATATTAAGCCGATCAAGCTTGCGGGTACTGATTGGTAAGTCGACTTCAGGATTATTTGCTTGTCTTCCTGATTTTAGTG
>DIQU01000102.1:3268-3459 GCA_002426555.1 Firmicutes bacterium UBA5454
TTGCTTGTCTTCCTGATTTTAGTGCTGGATGCCATCTGAGTTCACTTGATGATACTTTTTACAACAGTGAAAAGTTGATCCATGCTCTAGATAATGCTGTAGATGGCACTACGATTGCCTGCGCCCTTAAAGCCCTGGCATCGGTTTTGACATTTGATTAAATTCTAAGCGGATAACAATTTATGTTATCC
>DIQU01000040.1 GCA_002426555.1 Firmicutes bacterium UBA5454
CCCTCCTTAATTCTCATATCCCAGTGTTTGTAAGATTTTTCGCAACTCAGCATTCAACACCATTTCCCCTGCTTCCAGCTTTCGCCTTAATTCCTGAACCAGTATTGGTTTCGGTTTGAGATGTTTCAACTTCTTTTTCTTCGCTTGTTCAATTGTCCGACCTGCACCATCAGCAATGAGTACATACTCATCGTCCAGCCGCTGGATGATGATAAAGGTCTTTCCCTTATCTCTACCGGCTTTCGCCAATACAACCCTGCCAACCTGAAATTTATCCATATTCATGGGGTGCCCCCCCCTTCTGACCTTCCATAGTCAAAATGATGGGATCTCCCTCTGTTATGGCAATGGTGTTTTCATAATGGGCAGAAAGAAGTCGATCTCTGGTATATACCGTCCATCTATCCTCCATGATATCCACTTGATCCGTCCCCTGATTTACCATGGGTTCTATTGCCAGGGTCATTCCGGGGTGTAATCTCGGTCCTTTTCCCGGTAAGCCAAAATTGGGTACCTGCGGATCCTCGTGCATGTTTCTGCCAATTCCATGACCCACAAAGGCTTTAACTACCGAAAACCCTCTAGCTTCTACATAGCTCTGAATTGCATGGGATATATCGGAAAGACGGTAACCCGGGCGAGCGTATTTCAAGCCCTCAAAGAATGAATTCTTCGTTGTTTCAATCAATGCAGCAGCCTCACTGCTAATATTTCCAACGGGAAAGGTCCTGGCTGCATCACCGCAATAGCCCTTATACACGGCACCTACATCAATACTTGCAATGTCCCCTTCCTGCATTTCGGAATCATTGGGGAACCCGTGTACCACCTGAGCATTAATAGATGCGCAAATACTTGCTGGGAATCCATTGTATCCTTTAAATACAGGCGTGGCATCATGACTTAGAATATATTTTTCTGCTGCCCTGTTCAGCTCAGATGTAGTCATCCCTGGTTGTATCAGCTGTTCTACCACATTCAAGGCTCCCAATGTGATTTTGCCAGCCTCCCGCATTATTTCCAATTCCTTGTTGGATTTCAAAATAATCATTATGCTTCCTTACTTCAAAAAGCCTTTATAATGACGCATGAGCATCTGGGATTCCAATTGTTTGGATGTTTCCAGAGCAACGCCGACAACAATCAAGATAGCGGTTCCTCCAAACGACATCGCAACGCCCGTAATTGCAGCAACTACTATGGGCAAAATAGCTACCATTGCCAGAAAGATCGCCCCTACCAGGGTCAGCCGATTGGAAATCTTCATCAGATAATCCGATGTGGGCTTCCCAGGACGGATTCCCTGTACAAAACCGCCATATTGCTTGAGATTATTTGAAATCTCCACAGGATTAAAGGTAATCTGGGTATAGAAATAAGTGAAGAAAATAATCATCAGTGCATAGAGTATGGCGTATAAAGCACTGCTCTGACTGAAATACTTGGTAACCCAAGTAACAAAACCACTGTCCTGTGACATGAATTGAGCGATGGTCTGGGGTACGGCCAGTATGGATACGGCGAATATTATGGGAAGCACACCGGAGGAATTAACCTTCATGGGTATATGGGTGCTTTGTCCGCCGTACATTTTCCTGCCTACTACTCTCTTGGAGTACTGAACCGGGATTCTTCTCTGACCCAAATCAATAAAGATAACACCGGCTATAAGCGCTAACATGAATATGGCTATAACAGGTAATAACAGCGGGCTGATATCATTGGTTTGGAAAGCCATTCTAAACAACTGAATTACTGCAAGAGGCGCTCTTGAAATAATACTGGTGAAAATAATCAGGGAGATTCCATTTCCAATACCTTTTTCTGTAATCTGTTCCCCCATCCACATTAAGAATGCGGTACCTGCTGTTAACGTCAGGGATATTACCATATAGGACCAAAAGTTATTTTGGAGCAGTGCTCCTGAAGTCCTGGCCAAACCATAGGTAATACCAAAAGCTTGGACGAAAGCTAAAATAACAGTAAAGTATCTGGTATATTGAGCAATTTTCTTCCTACCCTCTTCCCCTTCCTTGGATAATCTCTCCAACTTTGGGATGGCTGCAGTCAACAACTGCATAATAATGGAGGAGTTGATATATGGGGTAATAGACATTGCAAATATGGTGAACTTGGCAAATGCACCACCTGAGATAATATTAAAAAACCCCAGCAAACCGCCTTTATCTATAACTTGCTGAAACAAAGAAACATCAATACCCGGTACCGGTACAAAGCTTCCAATACGATAAACCAGCAGCATAGCCAAGGTAAAGATCATTTTTTTCCTCAGGTCTTCTATCTTCCAGGCATTCTTAATGGTTTCCCACATTTATATCACCTCTGCCTTTCCGCCTGAGGCTTCAATCTTTTCCTTGGCAGATTTGCTGAACTTATGGGCCTGAACGGTAAGATTTTTGGAAATTTCGCCTTCTCCCAATATCTTAACAGCATCATTTTGTTTTTTGATCAAACCGTTTTCCTTCAATAGTTGGGGTGTTACGATAGTGCCTTCTTCGAACTCTTCCAAATCTCCAACATTTACCAGTGAATAAACCTTGGCAAATATATTTGTAAATCCTCGTTTGGGCAATCGTCTGGTAAGAGGCATTTGACCGCCTTCAAAGCCAGGTCTTACACCGCCGCCACTTCTGGATTTCTGACCTTTGTGACCGCGTCCTGCTGTTTTTCCAAGACCTGAACCAGTCCCCCGACCTTTTCTTAAAGGAGTTTTCACCGAACCTTTTGCCGGCTGTAATTCATGTAATTTCATGGGGCTGCACCTCCTTTATCCTTCGATTTCTTCCACAGAAACTAGATGCTTCACTTTATCAATCATGCCTTTGATCACGGCATTGTCATCATGTATCTTAAAAGAACCTATCTTTTTTAATCCAAGGGCCTCCATGGTAGCAATCTGATTCTTTAGACGACCGATGGTGCTCCTGGTTTGGGTAACTTTCAGCTTCGCCATTGTAAGTTCCCTCCTAACCTAGTATCTCTTCAACGGTTTTGCCTCGTAATTTGGCAACGTCCTCAACGGTCTTAAGATTGGAAAGCCCGTTGATGGTAGCATTAATCATGTTTCTTGGGTTGTTGGAACCTAATGATTTGGTTCTAATATCACTAATACCGGCCAGTTCCAATACTGCACGAACAGGCCCTCCTGCTATAACTCCGGTACCTTCCTTAGCCGGTATCATCAAAACGCTTCCCGCTCCGAATCGACCATTGATCTCATGAGGAATTGTTGTATTGATGATAGGCACCTTGATTAAATGCTTTTTTGCATCTTCTGTACCCTTGCGGATGGCTTCCGGGATTTCCGTTGCTTTTCCAACGCCGACA
>DIQU01000090.1 GCA_002426555.1 Firmicutes bacterium UBA5454
ATAATCCCGCTGCAGCTGTTCCGCTGGGATGTACTTCCAGCCATTTCGCTGTAGCGTTGTAAGAATCATCTGTTCAGTTGTATCTTCTTCTGTGAACATGTGATCATCTCCTTTACATTTCTTTTAACGTACTGCAATTCAAATTTTGATTTATCGCTTTGTCTATATATATTCTCAAAGCCTTGCTGCAGGTCAACAGGCGGAACTGAAATGGATACTTTCTCCAGTCTTCCGCGCGAAAGTTCCTTAAAAGTCGTTCCAACTCCGAGTCCCTCAAAGTAATTCTTTTTCAGGGTCAGAAGGTAATACAGATATACTGGTCGTATGCTTGGACCACATACAAAATTCTTAAAGCCCTGATTACAATACATATCTACTCCAGCAATTGCGGTCTTCCCAATAGGTGCTCGCGTGGAAAATAATACAGTTTCGGCTGGACACAACCTCAATCCTGCTTCTTCGGCACCGCGTTCTGTAATGTGCTTCTCGGTATCATAAACATAAAATGATGTATCTGTCAGCTCGGCAGGTGTTATCCATTTAAGATTCCCATCCCAGTACTCTGGCTTTTTTGTGCTTGGTGTGCTCCCAAGGACAATTTCTGTTACTTCCGGAAATGTCTTGTATTCCCAATCTCGATCATTGCTGATTGGATCACCAAACATCTCGATAAATTGAGACTTCACAAGCTCATCAGTCTCCTGAATCAGCTGCTCATAAGCCCCTTTTGTATCATTAATCGCCCACAGAATCTTTGCAAGCTTCTTCTGAACTGGTAATGACGGAATGTCGAACTCCAGCTCCTTCAGATCGCGCCAGTTTATCGTAGGTGATAGGGACCCAACCGAAATCTTTATCGCTGCATCCAGGAAATAATCTGAGGCGATAAAAAGCGGAAAAAAATCGGGATCAATAACTTCTGTCTTCGGACGCAGAACCATTCCATGCGCAGAGAAAATGCCATCAAACGGTGCAATTGCCACCTTCTTCTGATATGCACGCCGCTTTCCGAAGAGGACATCGCCCTTCCTCATCAGCAGCTTTTCTCCCTTTGGAGCGATTTCACTTCCCCAGCGAGTAACTTTTAAGCTTCCAGAATCCAGATGCTCCAGTCCGATGTAATGTTTCTTATCTTCATCAACCGGTTTTTTCTTGTCAGTGCTGTTGAATGCAATTTGATCGAACTTGTATCTTGCCATTACGCGGCACCTCCTGCCAGATTCCAGTTAAATTGAGATTTGAAATCAACCGATGAACTTTTTGCAGGAGTTCTTGACGTTCGTCTGGTTCACCATCGCATAGCGCAATGTCGTATCAATACTGGAATGACCAAGCAGGCTTTGAACCTGTTCAATTGGCATTCCTTTATCGATCGCCATTGTCGCCAACGTCCGGCGGAACTTATGCGGATGTACATTATCGATATTCAGTTCGCTTCCAATCTTCCTTAGCCGAATCTCAACACCACTGATCTGCAGCCTGTTAAAGGGCTTTAGCAGACTGACGAAGAGGGCCTCGTTGTCATCTGTCCGCTCGTTCAGATACTTCTGCAAGTGGATTTTCGTTCTCGCATCGAAATAAACCTTCCTTTCTTTGCTTCCCTTACCGAAAACTATACATTCCCGGCTCTCAAAATCTATGTCTTTGCGATTCAGTTTGACGAGCTCCCCGACTCTCATCCCTGTTGAAGAGAGCAAGTCGATCATCGCCAAGTCTCGCGCATTATCGCAGTGATCACGCATCAGCTCGAGCGATTCGTCCGAATATGTCTCCTTAACCGTTTTTGTGGTCTTAACCTTATGAATTCGCCGTACCGGGCTCTTCACTATGTAATCCTCGTCCTCAAGCCATGAAAAGAATGATGAGAGAATCCTGCGGACGTTATCGAGCGTCACTTTACTGATGTTGTTGGTCTGCTGGTATGCATCCAGGTATCCTCGCAGATCATCCGTCGTAATTTCCTGTTCCGGCTTTTCAGTTGCAGTGAGCATGTTTCTTATTGTGCTTTCGTAATACTTGAGCGACTTCTCGGAACATCCTTCTACCCGCTTAGCCGCGATGAACTTTGGAAGAAGCTCCCCTGTTTCTTTTTCTGACACTTCCGCGATTGTGTACTTCTGCAACACTGCCTGCAGAGCTTCTGTGGCCGCCTTACTTTGCTCAGCGGATAACATACCGGTCATTTTACCGGTGAATTCCTGAATAATCTTGTCAATCATGACTGTTCTCCTTCCATTGATATAGCAGGAGGAACTTTACCATGGTCAGACTCAGCCAAGATTGTCCTTTATAATCCGCTTATACATCGCATCCAGGTCCTTGATCGCCTCATTGAGTTCAAATTTTGATTTATCGCTCTGATGAACAATAGTTGCAAACTGATTCTGAAGCTCAACAGGCGGAACATTAATCTCAATCTTTTCCAGGTCCGCTTTAGTAGTACTTGGCAAAGTGGTTCCTTTGTTGATACTCCAAAAATCAAACTGTAAGCAGAACCAATAAAGATATTCGTAATTAAGGTTCTCGTTTGGAACCAATCCGAATGCCGTATCAACATTCCAGAACTTCTCTTTCACAAGTAACGGATGATCTATTGTTCCTTTACGGCCAACAAGTACACTATTTTCAGGGCAAAGATACTCGTCAACTCTTGCCATTTCTCCGCCAGTACCATATACCGGATATGTACCTTTGTCGCACGGTACTTTCTTGTAATCTTTTCCGTTTATGATGTTAAGAACTTTTTTCCATGGTACACGCTTCCAATGGCTTTCTTGATCTATAGGTCCAAACATCTCGATAAATTGAGATTTGACCAGTTCATCCGTCTGACGAATCAGATCTTCATACGCCTCTTTCGCATCAACGAAGCTCCAGAGCAGCTTTGCTAATTTCCTCTGCTGTGGCAGACTTGGCAGAGTAAATTCATACTCTTTAAGCCTTGACCATTTCACGCGCGGTGATAGGGAACCAGCAGATTTTCCTACAGCAAAATCAAAAAAGTCATCGTTTTGGATAACAAAAGGAAGAAGCTCTGGCAGAATTTTATCCTGCTTAGCACTGATAACAGTTATATCTCCCGAGCAGATTCCATCCACCGGAGCAACTGCTGCTTTCTTCAGATATGCACGCCGGCGTCCAAAAAGAACCTGGCCCTTGTGAAATGCCTTCGTAAAGGTCGTATTAGTATCCTCACTCCACTCTTTTAAGCGAATCTCACCCGGGATCAAATGC
>DIQU01000072.1 GCA_002426555.1 Firmicutes bacterium UBA5454
CTGATGATACGATTTCTTGCAGGAAAATTGCCGGGTACAGGTCTGGTTCCGGGCGGGAACTCACTGATAATGGTGCCCTTTTCCAGTATGGATTTATAAAGTTTCCCGTTTTCCGGTGGATATATGTAGTCTACGCCATTGCCCAATACAGCTATTGTATACCCATTTTCAGCATCCAGAGCACCCCAGTGAGCCATGGAATCAATACCCCGCGCCATACCGCTG
The DNA here is from genome assembly GCA_002426555.1 of Firmicutes bacterium UBA5454. Lineage (GTDB taxonomy): Bacteria > Bacillota > Clostridia > Caldicoprobacterales > DTU083 > UBA5454. The sequence goes on from DIQU01000072.1 coordinate 226, forward strand.
ACCACTGCTGCTCCAGCCTGAGCAAGCTGGAAGGCTGTCTTTTTTGCTGCCATCCTGCCATATTCGGAAGAGCGTCTGGAGCCTACGATTGCAATTGCCGGCAGATCACTTCTCAAAGCCTGCCCTATGCAATATAAAACTGGAGGTGGATCGTAAATGGTTTTCAGCAAAGAAGGATATCCAGAACTCAGCAGGGTAAGGACCTGCAAGCCAGGGGTATCCAATATGGCTTTTGCATGATTTAGGGATTCTTCATTTTGTGAAGCACGAAGAAGCCCAGCATGCTTTTCCCCTAAAATCCGCTCGGCAGGCTCCAATTCAGAATTTTCTGCCATGAACAAACTGCGGGGGCTTTTATAGCATTCTATTAATTTAATGAAGCGTTTTGCTCCGATCCCCGTAATCCTGCTCAGCCATATCCAGTATTGTTTTTCCTTCAGCACCTTATTTCCCCCATTTTTAGTATAAAAGCTCATATCTAAGCTATTGTGCTTTATCAGCAGTGCCTTCAATTATTTCTGTAAACAGCTCTACCAGTTCAGGGTCAAACTGGGTACCGCTGCATCGCTGAATCTCTTTTAAGGCTTCAGAAGAGGAAACCGGAACTTTGTAAGGACTGCCGCAGGTTAAAACATCATAGGCATCAGCAATTGCAAGAATCCTTGAATTAATTGGAATCTGTTTACCTTTCAGCCCCTGGGGATAGCCTTTCCCATCCCATCTTTCATGATGACCGAGAATAGCAGTCGATAGTATTGCCATTTCTGGAAAGTAAATTACAATGCGGTAACCTATTTCTGAATGTTTCTGAACGGTATGCCATTCATCAAGTTCCAAACTGCCCGGCTTGGATAAGATTGACTTGGGAATTGCAATTTTTCCGATATCATGAACCATAGCCAGCAGCTCAAGCTGGATTCTGTCATAATCATCAAGGCCTATGCGTTTTGCCATTTCAACACTCATGTCCTTTAAACGTTTTCCATGCTCTGCAGTTTCACCAGCATGAGTTTCCAGAGTCTTTCTTATGAATTTACTCATTTCATCTCGAACCATACTGTTTTCTCTAAGCTTTGCTGTATACATCCGTTCTTCAGCCAGTTCGATTATAGAATTTATGCTGTCTTCCTTATTTTCTCTGGTAGCAGTTCCCACAGACACACTTAGTGGAATGGGTGATACTTCTACTTCGTTACAAGATCGGCTGATACGATCTACAATAGCCTGAGCTTCCTCTCTATTAACTTGAGGAAGAAGGATGATAAATTCATCACCACCGGTTCTGGCAATTATGTCTTCATGTCGGCATGCACTGCGCAAAACTTTTGCTATCTTTTGTAAAAGCTTATCTCCTTCGTGATGACCAAAAACATCATTTACCAGCTTCAGACCATTTGCATCAGCTATAATAACAGATAAAGGCAGCATTCGCTCGCCGGAGAGGCGTTCCACTTCCACATCAAAAAAAGCACGGTTAAATAAACCGGTAAGAGTATCATGGAAGAAATCGTACTGAATTTGAGACTCTCTCTGTTTTAGATAGCTTACATCGTGAAACAGCAGGACAAAACCGGAAAACATGATTTCCTCATCGGTAAAATGAGTTACTGTGCCTGTTATATAACATTGAATATGACCGGCTTGGTTTCGAAAGACGAGATAATCCGGCAGATCCATCTGCTGCAAACCTACAACCAGGGAAGGCATATACCGGGTTTGCCCATCTTCATGGTATACAATAAACACATCCTTCAAGAACTTGCCTTTTGCACGTTCGATATCCCAGCCTGTAAGCCTCTCAGCAACTTTATTCAAGAAAAGTACCTGCCCTTTGCTGTTAGCTATGATGACTCCATCACTTAGAGCGCATAAAGTCAGATATGATAAATGCACCAAATTTAGATTTTGCATCACATTGCTCCTTTTACTGGATTTTTGTACTGTAATATATGCAGGGACAAGCTGAATTATTCTTTGTATTCAAATTGAGCTCGTTCACGGTGTATATACGCAGACGAGCTCAAAGGTGTTTAATAGAATATAATTCTAGAAAAGTCAGGAAAATCCTGCCTACAATATAATTGAATATTTATTCATCTTTCTTGTATCCTTTCCATTTTACCACTGGTTTCCTGGCTGCCGAAACCTCATCAAGAAGCTTTATTGATGTATTGTGGGGAGCTGTTTGAATGATTTCCGGATCCTCCACTGCCTCTTTGGCAATTTGAATCATTGCAGAAATAAACTCTTCCATGGATTCCAGGCTTTCGGTTTCTGTAGGTTCGATCATCATTGCTTCATGAACAATCAGCGGGAAATATGTGGTTGGTGGATGTACTCCAAAATCCAACAGCCTTTTGGCAATCTGCTTGGTGTTTATATCAGCTGGATTGTTCTTCAAATGACTGATTACGAACTCATGCATACAGGTCTGATCATATGGAAGCTCATAATATTCCTTTAATCGATCCATCATGTAATTGGCATTTAGAACTGCCATTTCACTTACCCTTTTCAATCCTTCAGCGCCCATGGTTAAAATATAGGCATAAGCCCTAACCAAGACACCAAAGTTACCATAGAAGCCTTTAACCTTTCCAACTGATAGAGGTCTATCATAATCCAAGTCATACTTATTTTGCTTTCCAGTGATAACAGGAACCGGTAGAAAGAGTTCCAAATGCCTGGCTACTCCAACAGGACCTGCCCCCGGGCCTCCACCTCCATGAGGAGTAGAAAAGGTTTTATGC
>DIQU01000059.1:0-1341 GCA_002426555.1 Firmicutes bacterium UBA5454
TATGATTGTCAACTAGAAATTGAGCCAGTCGCTCATTTAAAAGTGAGCCACTAAACGCTCGCTAGAAAGTGAGCCACCTGGTTAGATTAATGGCTCTTCATTGTTTGTTCAAGACGGTAAGATTCTCCGTTCATATCAAGAACATATGACTTGAAGGTCAGACGATCAACCAGAGCGGCGACCATAGTCGTATTCTCGAACAGATCTGTCCACTGAGAAAAAGGCAGATTGGTCGTAACAATCACACTACCTCTTTCGCTTCGTTCAGATACCACTTTGAACAGCAACTCAGACTGATGACGGTTGAAGCTTATGTAGCTGAGTTCATCCAGAATAAGCAGGTCTGACTTCTGTATCCGATTTTCAAGCCTACCCAAAGTGTAGTTGTCCCTTGCTTCAGTAAGCTCGGTAGAAAGTGCCGCAGCGTTTTTAAACAACACATTCAAGCCCTGTGAACACGCTTTCAAGCCAAGCCCTATGGATAAATGGGTTTTGCCCCGACCGGGATTGCCGATCATAACGATGTTCTTCTTCTCCGTAATAAACTTGCAGCTGGCAAGTTCATTAAGAAACATTTTCGTTATTGAACCATCGTAGCGGCTTAAATCCAACTCATCAAGTGTTTTTTGGTATGGGAATTGTGCCGCCTTTAATCGGCGCCGGTTTTGGTTCTCCTGACGTTGGATGCCCTCGGATTTCATTAGCTCCAGAAGTATATCTTCAAGTTTACTGTCCGGTTTCATACGCCTCAGAATTTCATTGTAATCTCCAAAGGTGGGTATTTTCAGCTGCTTTGCGTAAAGTCGAATCTGCTCTTCAACAGGGTTTACCGACATATTATGCACCCACCCTTCGACCGGCAAGCAAATCGTATTTCTCTAGGTTAACAGGTGAAACGGGAACAATATCGGCAATTACCGGCTTTTTGGTTATAGATACATTGCTTTTCCAGACATTTTCCCAGCCACGGTCTGCACAGTCCCATAGAAGCTGCATAAGCTCTTTGTGGTCAGCAGAATGAATTTTAAGCCAATCGAGGAACTCAGGCGGCAGGTTCTGACGGACTGGAGCGGCATTAAATACTGCCCGCCCGCGATACTCCAGAATAGGAAGATAATGCTCCAGCTTGTATATTGGCTTATGGCGCTTGAAGCAACGTTCATGGCTTGCTATCAGCTGCCCTTTGCAGTAAATGTCAACTTTTTCGGCATATCCCTTAACGCTGACATTGCTGCCGCAATAGGAAACAGGGACAGAGTAGTCATTGGTGTCAAAGCGTGCTGTGGAGAAGGAATTAACCCTGACACTGGAGCATTTAGCCGTTTCAAATTCGTATCCCGG
>DIQU01000059.1:1601-3472 GCA_002426555.1 Firmicutes bacterium UBA5454
ATGACTGCGGTATTCCAAGCAGCGCTGTTCAAGCAGAGAGTTTAGCTCTCCAAGGCTGTTAATTCTCGGCACGGGCACGAGTATATTGCGGCGCGCCCAGCCCACGAGACCTTCAACGAGACCCTTTTCATGACCTTCTGCCGGATTACAAAACAGTGCGTCGAAACCATAATGAGCAGACAGTGCAGTATATCCGGCCTGCTTTTTAGCATGCGCTCCAAATCCATCCTTAACCGCAACTTTGCCATTATCAAAGATAACCTTTTCAGGAACTCCGCCAAAGAAGCGAAATGTCCTTACGAACGCTTCCAAAAAGCTCTCCTCATTCTGACGTCGGTATGCAAATACGATTGGCGCGCAGCTTGAGCAGAGTCTAGAACAGAACAATTTTATCGTTACTCTTTTATCGTGAAGATAGACGGTGCCTTCACCCCAATCTACCTGAATTGCTTCTCCGGGCGAGAACGCTAAGGGAACGAAAACCTGTGGTTGAGATCCTTTCATTTCTCTGACTTTGCGTCTTACGGTCGATTCTCCGCCGGTAAACCCCTTTTCGGCAACTAAACGGGCATATATTCGCTTGGCGGTATGACTCTGCTTCTTCAGGTTTTCACGTTCATCCTCATCAAGACAGGCTTGAATAAATTCCACTACTTCATCTGTTATTACCGATGTTTTACGTTCTGGCACCTTGCGTTCCCACGGAACAGCACAGCCTTCGCAGTATTTAGCCACCGTATTTCGAGATATGTGCAGTTGTCGGGCTATTTTCCGCTGACTGATGCCGGATAAATACATTTGGCGGATTTGTTTGTAATCTTTCACTGTTATAACCACTCCATTCACCTCTGGGCTCAGCCTAAACTGGCTCAGACTTTTTATCAAGTGGCTCACTTTCGGATGAGCGTTTTTATCCTAAGTGGCTCAGTTTCAGATTAGCATTTATAGCCGGATATCTCAGCCCTTCGACCTCTAATTCCTGATACACAAACTTGTCACCCCGAAGGAATATCCTAACCCCTTCTATCTCAATGACAGCCCCCTTAAGAATGTAGACCTTAATCCCATCGGCAAAAACTACTTCATAATTTTCGGGCGCGTCCGGTTCAGTTTCCAACACAACAGGCACCAGTGTAGCGCCAAAGCAGCCGAAGCACGCCATCATCCCATCTATAGTAACTGCTTCAGCCCTGTTGAGAATATAGTCCCTGGCATCTTTGGAAATCTCAACTTTGATCATTTTATCAGCCCCTTTCTTTTGCCGGTACCGGTTAACTAATCAGTGGTTCATCAAGCGGTTTCAATGCAACTGTCCGCCTTCAAGCCAAATTTTTCAACAGCATGCTCGCGCATCTTATATTTTAGAATTTTTCCGGCGGCATTCATGGGAAAGTCTTCGACAAAAACGATATAACGGGGAACTTTGGATATGGCCAGCCGCTCGCTTGTAAATTCTGTAAGCTCTTCTGCTGTTATGTCTGCGCCTTCTCTGGTGATGACACAGGCACAGACCTCCTCGCCATATTGCTTGTCCGGAACCCCCACAACCTGCACATCTCTTACATCAGGATGGGTATAAAGAAAGTCTTCGATCTCCTTGGGATAAATGTTTTCACCTCCGCGAATTATCATGTCACGGATGCGGCCGGTAATGCGATAGTTGCCCTCAGGAGTCTGCTGAGCCAGGTCGCCGGTGTGCAGCCAGCCTTCATCGTCAATCGCCAGCGCCGTCGCTGAGGGCATTTTATAATAACCCTTCATGATATTGTAGCCCCGGGCGACGAACTCACCGTCTTTCCCCGGCGGCAATTCTGCGCCGGTTTCAGGATCAATGATGCGGCATTCAACTTCCGGCAAAGGGCGTCCCACCG
>DIQU01000041.1 GCA_002426555.1 Firmicutes bacterium UBA5454
AGGAGGATTACCATGAAAAAACAATGGTGCACTCGAACACTTGCATGTCTACTTGTATTGGCGATAGTTTTTGCTGTAACTGCCTGTAAAGATACGGGCAAACCGGGGGATGCGTCGAAGCCTGATGATTTGGATTTTGTTACATTGGACTGGTATATTGGTTTGGATGAAATGCCTGATCATGACATGGTTAACGATGCTGTCAATGACTACCTGAAAGAAAAGGTCAATGCCAATGTCAAACTGTTCTATTGGCCGGCGGCAGAGTGGGAAACAAATATGACCACTATGCTCTCTGCAGGTCAGGATGTGGGTATCGTCGGCTTTGGCAGCCAGTCCAAGCTGGACTATGTAGTACAGTCCAACCGAGGTTCATTCTATCCAATGGACGATCTGCTGGATGAATATGCTGCAGACACATTGGCATTGTTTCCACAAGAAATTTGGGACAGCATGAGAGTAAATGAAAAAATCTATGGCATCCCGTCTTTGAAGGATAATTGCTATATCATGTCACTAATCTACAATGCTGATATGGCAGATGCTCTGGGACTTGACATGTCAACTGTTCAGTTTACTGACTGGCGCCAAATTGAGCCGTTCTTAACAGAAGTATTGGAAAAACGCAGAGAAAAAATGCCTGAGTACGACGAATACCCGTTATGTGGTAATGTTACGGCCGAACTTCCTTATCACTTCCAACTTGAAACATTCCTGGATCATTTTTATGCTGTTGCCAATATTGAGCCTTTCAATAATGTAGCAGCTTATGATTCCGATACAATTTTCAATTTGTATGAAACAGACGAATATCGCGAATACGCCAGAGGACGACAACGTATGGTAGAAAAGGGTATATTTGCATACGATTATACAGGCAAAACCGAATGGAATTACTCAGGTGCATTATTTGGATTTGCAGGCTGGGGTTATACCTATATGCAAGACAATCTATATGGTGATGCCTTTACTACCAAGATGATCGTTTCAGACCGTATCTGGACCGAAACTAAAAACTATTTCAGTGCCGGCACTGCTATTTCTGCTAAATGTGCAGAGCCTGAAAGAGCAATGATGATACTGAATCTAGTCAATACAGATCCGGAATTTGCTACTATGATGCGCTTTGGTATAGAAGATGAGCACTACATCTACGACGATAATGACAAGATGCAGTTTGAAGGCAGTAAGCGAAATAGCGGCGAGCGTGCTGATTGGGGCTACTACTACTGGTATGCTGCACCTGTAGGCAACCTCTTGATCGTCAATGCACCAGAAGGTTTGACAGGCCCCGATGGCATCATGCTTAAAGAAATGGAAAGATACAATAACGAAGCTGTCATACCTACCCACATGGGCTTCGTGCTGGATGTTAATCCAATAGCCAATGAGATCGCTGCTACCACCAACGTTGTAATGGAATACCGTGATACTATACGTAGTGGTCAGCTTGAATCTCAAGCCGAAGTTGATGCTGCAGTAGATGAGTTTGTTCAGAAGTTGAAAGACAACAATGTAGATAAAATAGTCCAAGAGGTTCAAAGACAGGTTGATGAATGGAAAAAGAACAAGTAAAATAGCAGCAGCAGAGAACTTGTTTTTTTAACAGTTATTACACATTAACACAATGGTTGCTCGCTCCGGATTGGCTGGGGTGAGCAGCTTTTTTCATATTGATCATAAAATAGCGCAGCTTCCAGCCACAACCCAGTCAGAATATAATATAACTCATTTGGATTCGTATGCACTGTGTCCGGCATTGAATCGAGATGGAGCATATAAAGGCTATCATTAAAAAGTTTTACAGGAATGGCATCGTGTGATACCATAAGAGTAACAACTGTCTTAGTAGGAGGTATAACATGGCTGGTCATTCAAAATGGGCAAATATAAAAAACAAAAAAGAAAAAACCGATGCGCAAAAGGGTAAAATCTTCACTAAAATCGGCAGAGAGATTGCAGTTGCAGTTAAAGAAGGCGGCGGAAGCGATCCCAGCACCAATTCCCGACTGAAGGATGTAATTGCTAAGGCGAAGGCAAGCAATATGCCAAATGACAATATTTCACGCAGCATCAAAAAAGCAGCTGGTGAAGGAGATTCCGTCAACTATGAAAATGTAAGCTATGAAGGCTATGGCCCCAGTGGTGTCGCCATTATCGTTGATGTGCTGACTGACAATCGAAACCGAACAGCCAGTGAAATTCGATATATATTTGACCGCAATGAGGGCAGTCTCGGCGCAACAGGCTGTGTAGCCTGGATGTTTGACCGTAAGGGTCTTATTGTAGTTGAAAACAGTGACACTATTGACGAAGACGAATTGATGATGTCTGCCATTGAAGCAGGTGCTGAAGACATTTCAGAAGAAGATGAAGCATACGAGATTTATACCAGCCCAGCAAAATATTCTGATGTGCTGAGTGCCCTTGAAGAAGCTGAATATATCTTTGCATCTGCAGATATCGAGATGATTCCACAGAATACTGTGCAACTGAATGAAGAACAGGCTGAAAAGGTAATGAATCTTATAGATATGATGGAAGACAATGATGATGTACAAAACATATATCACAATGCTGAACTACCAGAAGGTTTTCAGGCTTAATAAAATAGAAACATGTTCCCGAGCGGTAACCCTCTGCATATAATGTCTATAAATGTGTGGAGGATTTTTTTATGTCTGATAATGATGTTTCGCTGCAGGCACTCTTACCTTACAATAGAGAAAAGGCATTAGAATATGCATATACATGGGCAACGACCAGGAACCCGCAATATTTTGATTATTCCAATCTTGGTGGGGATTGTACCAATTTCACTTCTCAATGCATCCTTGCGGGAGGCGGTATAATGAATTACACCAGAGATCTGGGATGGTACTATAACAATGCCAATGATAAAGCTCCCGCTTGGACTGGTGTCCCTCATTTTTTCAACTTTTTCACCCGAACAACTGGAGGTCCAGGTCCAGTAGGAAGAGAGATTGGTTTATGGGAAATTGAAGCAGGCGACGTCATCCAGCTAGCCTTTCAGGAAACGAGCAGATTCAGCCATTCACTTGTGGTTGTTAAATGCGGCAATCCGCCGGTTGTAGATAATGTTCTAATCAATACTCATACCTATGATAGAAAGGATTATCCACTATCTAAATATTTTTGGAGTAGAATTCGTTTTATAAAAATATTGGGTTCCTATAGTGGATAGTTATATATGTATAATAACATAAAAAATGGAAACACTATATCCTGAAAGAACGTTTTATTTTGGAGGGATCATAGTGTTTTTTCGAGTACTGAGAAAACGGATTATATGGGTAATTGGCATGATTCTGTTGTTGACGATAGCTGTGTTTTCTTATGGGTACATTAAGAAAATACCAAACATATATGACAGAATTCATCCAAATGTATCCCTGGCGGAAGAAACCAGTGACCCCCATATAGGCAGAAATACGGACAAGGAGATAGCCCATATGCTCAGTGTGGAGACCAATATAACCATCTTGGAATCAACTATGAAGCTGGAGCGATTTTATTTAAGCTGCGGGCATACACTTGATGAGGAACACCCAATAGAAAGCTGTTATATAGGGAAAACAGAAGAAGAACTGCATACTCTGTTCCCGAAGTGGCAAGTTAAGAGGTTTGTACCTGAGCAGGTAGTCCTCCGCATGGAGATTAGCGGCTACTGTCCTGATCACTATATTATAAGGGAAGAGGACGGCTATCTCATAATCTTCCGCGCAGATAAGGATACTGGAATACCTTTGGTTGTAGAAGCTTTGGAGATTTCATTGGATCAACTTAGTACGGAACTACAGAAACAAATCAGGGAAGGTATTGTAGTAGACAACATGGAAGCTGTGGAACAATTATTGGAAAACTGGGAAAGCTGATTGATTACAAGTTGATTGAATGTATTCCATTGCCAATCCCTGTAATAAATAGTACAATAGGCGTAGCTTGTTTTGCATGGGACAAAATCAATTAAGGCTTACAGGGGGTACGATTTGATTGACTGACATAAAAAGCAGAATACAATCTGCTGAAACCATAGTGGTGAAAGTAGGAACCTCTACCATCATTCGTCCTAACGGGAAAATGAATCTAATGATTATGGAGAAAATGGTAAGGGTTCTTTCTGATTTAAAAAACCAGGGGAAGAATGTTATACTTGTATCATCCGGAGCTATCGGAGCAGCCCGCGCTAAAATGGGTTTAACCCAACAATCTATCAGTATACCGGAAAAGCAGGCATTGGCTGCCCTTGGTCAGCTTAATTTAATGTTTATATATTCAAAAATATTTAGAGAATATGGACAAACAGCTTCTCAGGTTTTGTTAACCAAAGATGTACTGGATGGAGGCGAACGGGAACAGAATGCAAGGAATACATTTAAAACACTGTTTAAATATAACAGCATACCTATTGTAAATGAGAATGACACAATTTCCGTAGAACAAATTCAATTCGGTGACAATGATACCTTGTCAGCTATTGTTGCCGTACTGGTTAAGGCTGACTTGTTAATTTTACTTTCCGACATAGATGGGCTCTATAATAAAGATCCCAATAACAATGCTGATGCTGAGCTGATTCACGTGGTACATGGTATTACTGAAGATATTAAAATCGCTGGTGGAAGCAGCCACAACGATTTGGGCACCGGCGGCATGAAAACCAAAATTGCAGCGGCACAGATTTGCATCGAACAAAATATTCCAATGATTATTGCAAATGGGGACGATCCTTATAACATAAACAGGGTGCTGGAAGGAGAAGAAGTAGGAACGCTTTTCATGCCTGATAGAAAGGGTGTAAAAAATGGGTGAAGTACAAAGGAAATCTAAAGAGGCTAAAAATGCATCTGTAAGACTGATGTCAATATCTTCAAACACAAAGGATTTGGCTTTGGAAGCTATGGCAAAAGCCTTGGAAAACAATATGAAATTCATACTGGAAGAGAATCAGAAGGATGTTGACAATGCTATTGCCAATGAAAGACCTAATGCATTTATTGACAGGCTGTTTTTAAATGATAAGCGGATTGTCGATATGTCAGAAGGGCTTCGTCAGATAAAAGCACTGCCTGATCCAATCGGGGAAACTATATCCGGCTGGATCCGTCCCAATGGATTGGAAGTCGCTCAGCACAGGGTGCCTATGGGGGTTGTTGGCATAATTTACGAGTCTCGTCCGAATGTAACAGCAGATGCAGTTGGTTTGTGTATCAAAACTGCCAATTCTGTAGTTCTAAAAGGTGGCTCTGATGCTCTGTATTCCAATCAAGCTATAGCGGATACCTTGGCTGCTGCTGCATACAGAACCGGAATACCTGAAGGCGCTATCCAATTAATATGCGATATCGATCGTAACAGCGTCATAGAACTGATGCAGCAAAGAGGGGTCATAGATGTCCTTATCCCACGAGGCGGAACCGGCTTGATAAAGACCGTTGTGGAAAATTCTAAAATCCCTGTTATCGAGACGGGTGCTGGAAACTGTCATGTATATATAGATGAAGAATGCGATCCCAAAATGGCAGTAAATATTGTTGTAAATTCAAAAACTCACAGGCCTGGTGTGTGCAATGCAGCAGAAAAGCTGTTAATAGACCGAAAAGCAGCCAAAAAGTTACTTCCTGTTATTGTAGAACAGTTACAATTCAGAGGAGTGGAGCTGCGAGCTTGCCCGGAAACCCTTAAGCTGATTGAAGGATTAACTCCTGCAAGAGAAGAAGACTGGCATGAGGAATACCTTGATTTAATTATGGCTATTAAGATTGTAGACGGAGTAGACGAAGCAATTTCTCACATAGCAGAATATAGCACTGGGCATTCTGAAGCAATTGTCACTTCCAACATTTTTAATGCTCGGAAATTTACCAGGGAAGTTGATTCTGCAGTCGTTTATGTCAATGCTTCCACTCGATTTACCGATGGTTTTGAGTTCGGTTTTGGTGCAGAAATTGGAATCAGCACACAGAAACTCCATGCCCGGGGACCAATGGGCTTGGAAGCACTTACAACTATTAAATATGTAGTCACGGGTACCGGGCAGATCAGGTAGAATTACAATAACAATCCAACTGCCTGTATTACCATATACAGGCTTTGCAGGCAGTTGAATCTCTTATTGTCTTGTATTGTTCGTTGACATCATTTCATAAAAAGCATAATATTACATTAAGTTTAGGAATTTAAATATATAAAGGGTGATTCAGTGATAATTTTGGGGATAGATCCAGGTATGGCGATATTGGGTTACGGGGTAATCGAATCGCTCAATTATGATATGAAGCTTTTGGATTACGGCGCGGTAACCACATCTTCCGCCATGGATACTCCCAAGCGTTTGCTGAAGATTTTTGTTTCAATGGAAGAGTTGATTCAAAAGTACTCTCCTGACGCCATAGCATATGAAGAATTGTTTTTCAATCAGAATGTCAAAACAGCTCTAACTGTCGGTCACGCCAGAGGAGTTGCCGTGTTGGCTGGTGCCAGACAAGGCATAGACCTGTTTGAATATACACCTTTACAGGTAAAACAGGCAGTAGTTGGTTATGGTCGGGCAGATAAACAGCAAGTGCAGAGCATGGTAAAATTACTTTTGCATTTAAATGATATTCCACGACCGGATGACGCAGCAGATGCTTTAGCGGTTGCTATTTGTCATACGCACAGCAGCCGCTATGGAAGAATTTTAGGTGTTGATAGAAAATAACAACAAAATGTGATTATAGGAGAAACGTAAATGTACGCATACATATCCGGGATTTTGGAGGAACTGGAAAGTCAGCAAGTGGTAATCGAAGCCAATGGAGTTGGTTATCGTATCTTCGTACCAGGCTCAATTTTGCAGAGGCTGCCCTCAGTGGGTGAAAGAACGAAGCTGTATACTTATCTAAATGTGCGTGAAGATGCCCAGGAGCTCTATGGATTTTTAGAAAAAGAGGAAAAACAGTTTTTTGAAAAGCTTATTACTGTAACAGGTATCGGTCCGAAGGTAGCCTTGGGTATGCTGTCGGTGCATTCCGTTCATCAGCTGGCAGCAGCAATCGCCACCGGCGATCGCCAAACCCTTTGTCGTGCACCAGGTGTTGGTAAAAAAACAGCTGAACGAATTATTCTGGAGCTTCAAGACAAGATCGACAAAGATGTCTTTCAGCTTCCCGATGCCAGGGCAGGGATATCCAATCGTTGGACCAATGAACATGTGGAAGCGCTGGAAGCATTGCAGACATTAGGCTATTCGGCTATAGAAGCGGAGAGGGCATTGACCGGCTTGAAAGAAAAAGATTCTTCCAGCTTAATACGAGTGGCATTGAAGAATTTAAGCAATCATAAAAAATAGGAGGAATCCAATTTGCAGGATCAGGAAGATCGCATTATTGCATCTCACAGGATGATGGAAGATCAAGATATCGATATGAGTCTGAGACCCAGGCGAATGGTGGAATACATTGGTCAGGAAAAGATCAAGGATAAGATGTCGATTTATATTAAAGCAACCCAGCAAAGAGGAGAGGCTTTGGATCATGTGCTTCTGTATGGTCCGCCGGGGCTGGGAAAAACTACTCTGGCCAATATCATTGCCAATGAATTGGGTGTCAGTATTCGAGTTACTTCCGGTCCGGCTATTGAAAAAGCAGGAGATCTTGCAGCTATTTTGACAAATCTGGGAGATATGGATGTTCTCTTTATCGATGAAATTCATCGTTTGAACCACAGTGTAGAGGAAATTCTATATCCAGCCATGGAAGATTATGCTCTTGATATCATTATAGGCAAGGGACCCAGTGCCAGGTCTATCCGATTGGATTTACCAAGGTTTACTTTAATTGGAGCTACGACTCGAGCGGGAATGCTGACTTCTCCTCTTAGAGACCGCTTTGGAGTAATCAGCCGTCTGGAATTGTATTCACCTGATGAATTAAAGCAAATTGTTGTCCGTTCCGCAGGGATTCTCGGCATAGAGATAGTTGATCAAGGGGCTTATGAAATAGCAAGACGCTCCAGAGGTACTCCCAGAGTTACCAATAGGCTGTTAAGACGTGTCAGGGATTACGCTCAAATTCGGGCAGATGGCATCATCACTTTGGAAGTGGCGCGAGAAGCGCTTAGCATGCTGGAAGTAGATGATGTTGGGCTGGATGATGTAGATAGAAGGCTCCTGGAGGCTATTGCAATTAAGTTTGATGGAGGACCGGTTGGATTGGATACCTTAGCTGCTTCTACCGGCGAGGAAAGCGGTACAATAGAGGATGTCTGTGAACCCTATCTTCTGCAGCTGGGTTTTATAGCCCGTACACCTAGAGGAAGAATCATGACTTCTTTGGGATATAAGCACATGAAGCTGCCTGTGAACGAGCAGGGAAGCATGTTATAGAAATGGAGAGGCTAGCAACGAATCTGAAGGTTTCCGACTTTGACTATGAGCTGCCGAAAGAGTTGATTGCTCAAACACCCCTGGAAAAGCGGGATGAATCCCGAATGCTGGTGTATCATAAAGTAACAAAAAAGATAGAACATAGAAAGTTTCATGATATTTTGGATTATCTGCTTCCAGGGGATTGCATGGTAATCAATGATACCAAAGTGTTGCCTGCAAGACTGCTGGGTAATAGAGAAGATACAGGGGGAAAGATGGAGTTTGTCCTTCTAAAGCGAGAACCTGGTGATAGATGGCGGGTATTGGTAAAACCGGGGAAGAGAGCTCAAGTTGGTTCTCGGTTTGTTTTTGGAGACGGCTTGTTAAGAGTAGAGATTTTAAAGATTACAGAAGAGGGGGGACGTATAGTCCGCTTTTTCTATGATGGGGTATTTGAGGAAATTTTGGACAAAGCAGGCATCGTGCCTTTGCCCCCTTATATACATGAAGAACTTAAGGATAAGAATCGTTATCAGACAATTTATGCACAATACAAAGGCTCGGCAGCTGCTCCTACGGCAGGTCTGCATTTTACATCTGAGCTATTGGAACAGGTGGAATCCAAGGGCATATCCATTGCAAAGGTGACTCTTCATATCGGCTTGGGCACCTTTCGACCGGTAAAAGTGGAAAATATCATAGACCATACCATGCATAAGGAAGTATACGAAGTATCGCACAAAGCTGCTGATCTGATTAATGAGGCCAGGATAGCTGGCAATCGAATTATTTCCGTGGGCACCACTTCATTACGGACCCTTGAATCTATAGCAGACGAAGACGGATTTGTACATCCAGGTAAAGGAGAAACTGATATCTTTATTTATCCCGGGTATCGATTTAAAATTGTTGATTGCCTTATAACCAATTTTCATCTTCCCAAATCTACATTGTTGATGCTGGTAAGTGCATTGACAAGCAGGGAAGAAATGCTTAAAGTATACAACGAAGCCATCGCAATGAAATATCGGTTTTTCAGCTTCGGTGATGCAATGTTTATTACGTGATACAGGATGCGGGATGCGGGATAAGTGATACGGGATGTGGGATGCGAGTAGAGTAGGCTACAGGCGATAGGTACCTTGACGCTGGACCCTGGGGATTGTTGCGTAAACATCAGAGGCGGGGGACGGTTCCCAAAAATTCCGTGATACGAGATACGAGATGTGAGAAGTACGGAAGATGATACTAGATATTAGTTAATAGTAGACGAAAGCAAGAATTTGGTGCGAATACTACCATTAACCAGTATCTATTATCAAGCTCCGAAGCATAACCCGCAACTCGTAACCCGCAACTCGTAACCCGTAACTACCAATATCCATGATCACACAACACAATGGAGGAAATATGTTCGAGTTTGAATTAATTAAGGAAGATCCAGGATCCAAAGCTCGACTGGGAAGATTTCATACACCGCATGGCAGCTTTGACACCCCAATATTCATGCCGGTTGGAACTCAAGCTACAGTCAAAGCTGTTACACCCAGGGATCTGGAAGAAATGCAGGCAAAGATTATTTTGGCAAATACCTATCACCTTTATATCAGACCAGGACATGAACTGGTAAAGGAAGCTGGCGGACTGCATAAATTTATGAATTGGAACCACCCTATCCTTACCGACAGTGGCGGGTTTCAGATATTCAGCCTGGCAGATCTTCGTAATATTAAAGAAGAGGGCGTAAGCTTTCAATCACATCTTGATGGATCCCGTCATTTTATATCTCCTGAAAAGGCAATTGAAATTGAAAATGACCTGGGCGCGGATATTATCATGGCATTTGATGAGTGTACTCCTTATCCGGCAGGCTATGACTATGTCAAACAGTCAGCAGAAAGGACGACCCGATGGCTCGAACGCTGCATGCAAACACATAAGAGGGAGGATCAGGCTTTGTTTGGTATCATTCAAGGCGGTATGTATGCAGATCTTCGAAAATTGAGTGCAGAAGCTGTCATTGCAAATGATCTTCCTGGTTATGCTTTAGGAGGTCTCAGCGTAGGAGAACCAAAACCCTTAATGTATGAAATGCTGGACTGTACTATACCACTTATGCCCTCAAACAAGCCTCGATATCTGATGGGAGTAGGCTCTCCCGACTGCTTGATTGAAGGTGCTTTGCGAGGTATTGATATGTTTGACTGTGTTCTGCCTACACGGATTGCCAGAAATGGCACTGTATTTACCAGTCAGGGCAGGGTGGTTGTTAGGAATGCTGCTTATGAACGGGACTTCTCTCCATTGGATCCAGAATGTGACTGCTATGCTTGTCAGAACTTTACCAGAGCTTATATTCGTCATCTGGTTAAAGCCAATGAAATTTTAGCTTCTATCCTGACATCTATTCATAATCTCAGATTCTTGATGCATCTAATGGAGATGGTGCGCGAAGCTATTATTGAAGAGCGCTTAAGTGACTTTAAGAACAAGTTTTTTCAAAAGTTTGGTTATGAATGAAAATTTCTTGAATATAGACCTTGAATAAATTAGACAAAGCGTTTAATATAGGAATGTACATAATATTTGGAAAGAGAGGGAAATGAATGTTATTTTTAGCACAAACGACAACGCCCGCAGGGGAACCAGGCGGTATAACAGCGATTCTGGCAAGCTTAGCTCCATTTATACTGATGATCGCTGTAATGTATTTCTTGTTAATTCGTCCACAAAGAAAAAAAGATAAGGAAAACAAGCAAATGTTGGCCTCGCTGGTAGTTGGTGACAATATTACCACTATAGGCGGAATTTGCGGCAAAATAGTAGCAGTCAGAGATGATATTCTCACTATCGAAGTTGGAGCTGACAAGGTAAAACTGGTTTTTGAGCGTTGGGCTATTCGTGACGTAGACAGACCTATATCTGACTAAATAGAAGAAGCCGTTTTTCCGTTGGGAACCGGCTTTTTTTGATCAGCCTTTTTTTAATTTACCGTATCCCCCTGTGCTTTGTCATAACATCTTTATTTTTTGCATATGTTTGAATTAAGATGCATAGAGGGAGTTGGGGAGAGGATGAAAAAAGGTCGGAAGGTGACTGCGAAGCAGGAAGAGAACTCCTTGTTGCAGGGTATGATATTAGTAGCTAAAGGGTCAATTTTTGCAGTAATTATTACTTTGATATTTATCATCCTGTTTGCATTTGTGATGCAGCTGTCCAGCTTGTCGGAAACAATAATAAGGCCTATTGTGCAGGTAGTAAGAATTTTAAGCATAGCAATTGGAGGAGCCTATGCGGCCAGGAAGACTACAAACAAAGGATGGCTGAAGGGAGCAATAACTGGAATAGGCTATGTGATACTGGTTTCCTTAATAGGTGTTATCTCAGGAGGTAAATTTGCACTAGATCGTATACTTTTATCCGATTCGCTTATGGCATTGGTAGTAGGAGCAGCAGGTGGTGCTATTGGAATTAACATTCGTTGAAGAGTTGAAGTTTAATCTTAAGTGAATCTCACCTCACAGAAAACTAAACGTCCCTCTTTTCACCTAATAGATTCTATGATATACTATGTATACATATTGATTTTGAATTCGTTATAGCTTAAGAGAGGGAGAGTTGGAATGAAACATATCAAAACCATGCATAAAGGAAATTTAAAGCAAAGTATTGCCAAGGGCGGTTGCGGTGAATGTCAAACATCCTGTCAGTCAGCATGCAAAACATCTTGCACTGTCGGT
>DIQU01000096.1:0-4295 GCA_002426555.1 Firmicutes bacterium UBA5454
GTTTATTGTGGAAGTTGACAAGTTGAAGCATGTTTTACGGCAATCAGTTTTGATAAACGACCGAAGAAGAGAAAACGATGCGGAGCATTCATGGCATCTGGCAGTCATGGCCATGCTCTTGTCAGAACACGTAAAAGAAGACAACTTGGATCTTTTCAAAGTCATGAAGATGGTATTAATACATGATATAGTTGAAATAGATGCAGGTGATACCTTTGCTTATGACGAAGAAGGATATGAGGACAAGGAAGAAAGAGAGATGAAGGCAGCCCAGCGGATTTTTAACCTCCTGCCCACAGATCAGGCAATAAAAATGAAAGAACTATGGCTTGAATTTGAAGAAAAAGCAACTCCCGAATCCCGCTATGCAGCCAGTCTCGATAGATTACAGCCTCTGCTGCTGAACTACCATTCGGAAGGTCATACATGGAAGATGCCTGGTGTTACCAGCGAAAAGGTCTATGAGCGGATGGCTGTTATAAAAGAGAGTACTCCTCAAATATGGGATTATGTAGTGGAGATCGTGGAGGACTCCATAGACAGGGGATACTTAAAAAGGTAAAGATTCATAGATATAACTGGAATAGAGTGCTATAATAAGTACTGAGCATATAAATAAAACTCAGGTCTTACCACTATCGGAGGTGACAGCTTGAAAAAAATCAGAGTAGGTATTTTATTCGGCGGAAAGTCTGTAGAGCACGAAGTTTCTCTTCAGTCTGCAAAAAATGTCCTGACCGCACTGGATACGGACAAATATGAAGCTGTTCTAATAGGAATCGACAAGTCAGGGATATGGCATTGGAATCAGGAATCGATGGATCTCTTGAATGACAGTGATCCCAAACTTATTCAGATGAATGATCTCGATGATGAGCTTGCTCTGATACCCGGAGCTCAAAGCAATCAAATTATTGACGCTGTAGAACAAAACCATCCTGGCCAAATAGATGTTGTTTTCCCTGTCCTTCATGGAACCTTGGGAGAAGATGGTACAGTTCAGGGTCTTTTGAAACTGGCTAATATCCCCTTTGTGGGTGCCGGCGTATTGGGTTCAGCTGTCGGTATGGACAAGGATGTCATGAAGAGGCTGCTGCGAGGAGACAGCATACCTATTGCAGACTTTGCTGCTTTCAACTATAGCGATAAAGACAAGATTGTTTATAGCGAACTGGTTGAAAAATTGGGTTTGCCGTTGTTTGTTAAACCTGCAAATATGGGTTCCTCTGTAGGAATCAGCAAAACAGGGAATCAAGAAGATTTTGAAAAAGCCATAGACAATGCTTTTCAATATGATAACAAAGTAATCATTGAAGAATATATCAAGGGTCGGGAGATTGAGTGCTCAGTGTTGGGTAATGAGCACCCCAAGGCTTCGTTGCCCGGTGAGATTTTACCCCAGGCAGACTTTTATTCATATGAAGCAAAATATATCGATGAAAAAGGAGCGCTGTTGGAAATACCAGCGAAGCTCTCTGACAAGAAGGTTAAGGAAGTCCAGGATCTAGCCCTGCGAACCTTCCGTTCTTTATGTTGTGAGGGCATGGCCAGGGTAGACCTTTTTCTTAAGGAAAATGGAGAGCTTATTGTCAATGAGATCAATACCATCCCCGGTTTTACCAAAATCAGCATGTATCCCAAGCTATGGGAGGTCAGTGGTCTGCCATATGGAGAATTGATTGATCAATTGCTGGAGCTTGCTCTTGCACGGCACAACCGTGAACAGGCGCTAAAAACCAGTGTAGAATTATAAAGGAATCAAGTGAAGAATCACAAAAGAATCAAGAGAAGATATGAAGGAACCAAGGTATAAGTATCAAGGAACAAATGCAGAAATAAAAGGTGTGAGTAAAAAATGGCTCCAAAATCAAGAAAAAAGCGCGCATATTGGGTAGGAGTACCTGACGAAGCATGGCTGGCTGCACAGATTCCAGCAAGCCGTACTACCAATATTACCGCCTATTACCGATGTGAATTTACGGTAACACAATCAGGTGATTTGTCGTTTGCAATAAGTGCCAATAGCAGGTATCGCCTATGGGTAAATGGTCACCCCATTACATCAGGACCTCTAAAAGGAGATAAACTGCGGCATTATTATGATACCCTTGAGGTTACCAGGTATTTGAAACCCGGTTTCAATTGTATTGCTGTAAAAGTCATTGCCTATCCGGCTTATGAATCGAAAACCCGCTTCAACACAGCGCCACTTTCCATGATGACTAATGGAGCCGGACCTCAGCTTATGGTGGAAGGAACTTGTAAGACAAGCAAAGGACGGGTATTGGCGAATGTAACCACAGGCTTCGGCAATTGGTTTGTCAGCCTGGATCAAGCAACTGAATGGGTACCATATAATCCCACATGGTGGATGGGTGCAATGGAAAAGGTGAACGGCAGCTGTCTTCCCCGCGGCTGGATGACAGAACAAGAACCGGAAGGTGATTGGTATAAGGTAGAACGCCTTTGGATATCTGCATATCATTCGGAGAGCGCAGATTATGGCATTATACCGCCTATGTCTCTTAAGGAGAGACCCCTGCCTCAGCTTTATGAGAATCTCCGTTACTTCCAAAAAGAAATGCCGATTTTCCATTCTGACAGGGAGCGGATATCTTTTTCTTCACTGATGGAAGGGATGCCTGTAAACCTAAGCCCTGGTAATCGATACATAGCTGTATTAGATGCAGGCGAATTGACAACCGGCTACCTTGTTATGAAGCTTCAGGGGGGAACAGGCAGTTCTGTCAGAATCCGTTATTCTGAATCTTACAGTATAAAGGATGGAGAAAGCTATATAAAGAAGATAAGGGACGATGCCGAGCATGGACTTATCATTGGACACGAAGATGAATATCAACCGTCCGGTGGTTCAGATCGCTATGAGCCCTTCTGGTTCCGCACCTTCCGTTATATTCAAATAGAGGTTGATACTGGTAGTGAGGGCTTGAGTCTTGAATGTCCATATTACCTGGAAACAGGTTATCCATTGGAAGCGAAGACAAGCGTTCAGTCTACAGCACCCTGGGTTAATGAAATTTGGAACATCAGCCTGCGTACCTTGAGAAGATGTATGCACGAAACCTATGAGGATTGTCCTTATTACGAGCAGCTGCAATATCTGATGGACACCCGTTCGCAGATCTTGTTCAGCTATATGGTCAGCGCAGACACCAGAATGGCTGAAAAGGCTATGGAAGATTATCGATGTTCCTTACTGCCCAATGGCTTGCTGCAGTCTCGCTATCCGTCAAAGGAACCTCAGGTAATACCCACCTTCAACATTTATTTCATACTTATGGTGGAAGACTACTACTGGCAGACTGGAAAAATAGATCACATACGTGAGTATCGCTCCGTAATAGATGGAATTCTGGAATGGTTCCATAATCATATTGGGGCAAGCGGGTTAGTGGAAAATCTTGAATTCTGGCCCTTTGTGGACTGGGTAAACGGCTGGGAGAAGGGGGTTCCGCCAGCTGCGGAAAAAGGACCTGCAACCATTCACAGTCTGCTTTATGCAGCAGGGCTTCAAGCAGCTGCACGATTAAACGATTTAACCGACAGAAAATTCATGGCGGCAGAATATGAAAAGCGCTCCAAGGCAATTTTGCAGGAAATCGAGAATTCCTGTTGGGATGATACCGACGGTCTGTTCAGAGAAGGTCCCAGATTTGCAAAATTCAGTCAACATGATCAGGTGTGGGCTGTACTTACCGGGCTGGTTAAGGGAAAACGCGGGAAGAGCGTTATGAAAAAATCTCTGGCTCTGGATGATATCGATATTTGTTCCTATTCCATGCGTTTTTACCTCATGCGGGCTCTGGAGATGGTAGGTATGTACGATAGAAGTGAAGTAATATGGGATGATTGGAAAGAAATGCTGAATCAACACCTGACTACCTGCCCTGAGGATAGTGTGAACATGCGCAGCGACTGTCATGGCTGGAGTGCTTTGGCATTATATGAATTTACTCGCTGTATTCTCGGTGTAAGACCCCTGGAACCGGGTTGGACGAAAATTGAAATTGAGCCCCAGCTTCTTTCTCTTCCCGATTTTTCAGGGAGTGTGATTACCCCCAAGGGGATGGTACAGGTCAGCTGGAAGCATGAATCAGGACGCTTCACAATATCAGGTCAGGTGCCCGATGAAGTGCCTGTGGAACTTCACTTGCCGGATGGAACCAAACAGTTGTATCTCCATGGAGGATCTTTTGAGTTTTGATATGGGATACGGGATACTGGATACGGGTAGAATGAAAGACCAGGTTGATACGGGATACGGGTAGAATGAA
>DIQU01000096.1:4558-12689 GCA_002426555.1 Firmicutes bacterium UBA5454
ATACGGGATACGGGTAGAATGAAAAGCAAGTGATTACAGGATACATGTAGGGGCAGACGACCCTTCTGCCCCATATCCGAATCTCTTGTTTTGATATTTAATGAAACACTATTGGACTAAAGCCACTAACCCATCGACCGTTACATAGAGCCTAGAGCCGAATGCCTACCGCCTATCGTCCATCGCCTAATACCAAGTGCTTATACCTCGCCATCATCATCGAATTCAAAAAAATCATCGTCATCATCATCGTCATCATCATCGTCATCATCGAATTCAAAAAAGACACCGTCGTCATCATCATACTCATCGTCGTCGTCGTCATCATCGTCATCATCGTCGTCGTCATCATCGTCGTCGTCATCATCGTCGTCGTCATCATCGTAATCGTCGTCATCATCGTCGTCGTCATCATCGTAATCGTCGTCATCATCAAATAAGTCTTCAATAGCGTCTATCAGTTCATCCATTTTATCTTCCTCAACCGGTACGAACTGTTCATCATCGCCATCCAGAACAACCTTCATAAGATAGATGCTTTTCTCATCGCCATGACAAGTACAGGAATCACTCTCATGCTCGTGTTCTTCATCCGTATCGGCATCTGTTAACATGACATATTCTTCCTCGTCATATTCAAAGTAGTCTAATATCTCTAATTGTATTTCCTGACCGTCCTCATCACTGAAAACCAGAATATCTCTCTCTTCCATAGGAAAACCCTCCCATTCATAATAATAGATTTATTGTACCCGATAATTTCTTGAGATACAATGTTTTTTGGAAAGAAATATGGTATCATGAAATAGTAGGATTTGAGTGAAATTGTTGGACTCAAAATAAATCATATAATGCGGTTTTGTATAAGGATAGGGCAAATATTTTTAATTGTAGGGTGTAAAAAATATTGTTTGGAGGTATTAGTATGAGTAAAAAACTTTATCGATCCAATAAACAGAAAGTATTTGCAGGTGTTTGCGGGGGCTTGGCTGAATACCTGAATGTAGATGTCACCATTGTACGCTTGATTTGGGTTCTGGCATTTTTTGCGTGGGGAGTCGGGTTGTTGGCCTATATTATAGCTGCTGTTATAATTCCAACAGCGGTGAAGGAAGCGAATAATGAAGGAACGACTGTCACAGATGAATATGGGAATGAAACCTTTGTACCTAACGAAGAAAAAGGCCAGGAAGTTCACCATGATGGTTCAGGAGGCAAGAACAACTCCCTTCTCTTTATTGGGGGAGCAATGGTGGTTATTGGTATATTAGTGCTTCTGGATAAGTATGTCCCTTTCTGCGAAATTATTCGTTCCATTAGAGGTTATGGATGGCCAATATTGTTGATCATTACAGGTGTTCTCATTTTAATATCTTCATTGCGGAATAAGAGTTAATAAGCTGAATTGTTACCTCCTTTTACATCTATAAATTTATCAAGCCGTGAGTTAAACATTTTTGCTAAAAGCAGTGCTGTAAGATATTTGCTATAATCATAGTCAGTTCCAGAATGCCCAAATAACAGAATTAGTAGGAGGAAAACGAACACAAGTTAAAGGAGAGTGTATTTAATGAAAGTGATCGTATTTTTAGCTGATGGATTTGAGGAAGTAGAAGCGTTAACGGTAGTGGATTATCTCAGAAGATTGGACATAGAAGTAGATATGGTGTCTATAACCAGCGAACTAGAGGTAACAGGTGCACACGATATTTCTGTATTAGCGGATAAGACTTTGGAGGATGTGCAGGATATAAACTCATATGATGGTGTTGTTATCCCAGGAGGTCTGCCGGGAGCAACCAATCTTAGGAATGACCCGAAAGTCATCGATGTCGTAAAAACAATGAATGGAAAAAAGAAATTAACAGCTTCAATATGCGCAGGACCGGTTGTTTTGGAGAGAGCTGGCATAATTGAAGGAAAGAAAATTACTTCCTATCCCGGATATCAGGACAAACTGACTGGTGCAATCTATCAGGAACAGGGTGTTGTTAGAGACGAAAACATTATTACAGCCAGGGGTCCTGCGTTGGCTGAAGACTTTGCGATTGAAATCGTAAGGTACCTGCTGGGGGATGAAAAAGCCAGTAAATTGAAAGCAAATATATTGTATAAAGCATAAGGCTGTACACATTTGGTCAAGACAGTGAATCGGAAGAATCGTCTCTCTTGGCTCACTCTGGCCTTAAAATGAGCGACAGTATTCCGAAGGGGTCATACCGTAACGTGATTTAAACAAACGAGAAAAATAAGATGCATCCTGATAGCCCAGATAATGGGCTATCTGTGTTATATTCATATCACTTTCCTGCATCAGACGCTTTGCTTCGTCCATTTTCAGATCAATAAAATAGTCAATGATGCCACAGTGCATCTGCATTCGGAACAGCTTTTTCATCTGTGGGACACTGTAACCCAAATCACCTGCTATTTGTTCCAGGCTTACTGATTCGCAAATATGATCTTCAAGATATTCTATAACATTGTCGGTCAACTGTTTGTACATAATTTGCATAGCGTAGGTTTCCACGCGATGCTGGATCTTGAACCCTACATTACGCTGAACCAGGTTAATCAGAAGCAATTCCAAATATAGCTGTACCATTTGTGCTTGCCCAAAGGGAACATCTTTTAAAGGGACTGGCGTCAGCGTCAAATTATATGGTGTTTGTTTGGAAACAACACTCTGCTGCCAACTTCGTACTGCATCATATAAATAGCCTCGCTCCTTCCTGTTTAGATTCAAAATACGATGTTCAAAATATTTCATACCGGGAGAGTCGCAAACAAAGGATGCGACAATGAATTTTGCTGGAATTTGCTCATATGCCGATACTGCGTGAAATTCACCAGGCTTGTGAAATGCCAACTCTCCTGATTTGAGTATATATAGTTCCTCACCAGCGGTAATCAACATTTTTCCGCTGTCTATATATATTAACTCCCAAAAGTCGTGACTTTCACCATCAAACCGGAAATCACTTGAACTCTTGTAGTAAAAGAGACTCACCAATTGTATAATGTCCAGCTCTTTAGCAAAGGAATAAATAGGATAGTTTGAACTCATTGTTTCCCCAGACCTCCTGAAAAGTAAAGGTCGAAATACTTGTATGATACCAGTGTACCACATAATCAGAATTTATTAAATCGAAAATTAAAAAATGTATCCAATAGTCCTAATATTATATCGCTTTCTTTATTTCTTTGTGGGAGAGTTACCATTATAATTAGTATTACAAGGATACTACATAGCAAAATAGAATGGAACTTACTGTGATCGAAAGGAGAGTTTTGCCTATGAAAAAAGGGATCAGTATTTGGGCTTTCGCCGAGCCATCGTTGGAAAAGTGTTTTGCTTTAGCTCAAAAATATGGATACGATGGTGTTGAATTAGCGTTGGACGAAAAGGGAGATATCAATTTGAACTCCGCCAGAGAGGACATGGAGAAAGTAAGGTCTCTGGCAGATAAGTATGGTTTAGAGCTTTACAGTGTAGCCACAGGCTTATATTGGTCTTATTCTCTTACCGCCGGCGATGCCGCTGTCCGAGAAAAAGCTGAAGCCATTGTCCGTAAACAACTGGATCTTGCTTATTGGCTTGGATGCGATACGATTTTGGTTATCCCCGGTATGGTAGCAGGTTTAGCTCCGGGGGGAGAAGTAGTGCCTTACGATGTAGTGTATGAGCGAGCCTTAGAAGCTATAAAGAGATTAGCACCTTATGCAGAAAAACGTAAGGTAATTATCGGTCTTGAGAATGTATGGAACAAGTTTCTGCTGTCACCTAATGAGATGCGCGACTTCATCGATGAAATCGACAATCCTTATGTAGGTGCTTATTTTGATGTAGGAAATGTAATACTGAATGGTTATCCCGAGCAGTGGATAAGCATTCTGGGGAATCGCATCTCCAAAGTGCATTTTAAGGATTATCGCCGCAGTGTTGGAACCTTGGACGGTTTTGTAGATATCCTAAGTGGAGATGTAGACTACCCTGCAGTTATGAAAGCTTTGGAAGACATTGGATATGACGATTGGGTAACAGCTGAAGTATTTCCACAAGGTAAATACTCTGAATCCATTTTAGATGTTACATCCAAGGCTATGGACATTATACTGGGGAAAGCTTGACTATCCAATGCAATGCAGTGTCTATGCTTTGTTGATACTAAACTGGTTATTGCAGAAAGATAAATGTTAATCAATAAACAGTAACTAAATAGGAGAAAGCGGGGGCGATCTATGAATATTTTAGCAATCGGATGTCATCCTGATGACATTGAAGTTTCTTGCGCAGGTACCTTGGCGAAATTTGCACAACGAGGCGACAAGGTTACAGTTTGTCATGTTTGTAACGGTAACATGGGACATGTAGTTATACCTTCGGATGAGCTGCGTGTCATGCGTGGCGAAGAAGCTAGAAAAGCAGGTGCATTAGCAGGTATTGAAGTGGTCTCGCTGGATATAGGAGATTTATTGGTGAATGGATATGATATGGAACAAAGAGACAAGGTCATGGAGCTCCTTCGTATTTATCAGCCGGATGCCATTATTACCCACTCGCCTACTGACTATCATGGTGATCATTTGGCTGTAAGCAGGCTGGTGTTTGATGCAAGCTATGTTGCCAGCTGTGTGCAGTATCAGCCTGGTGTCTCTAAAGTTGCAGCAGTAACGCCATTGTTTTATATGGACAACTTTGCAGGGTCGAATTTCAACCCTACGGAATATGTGGATATCACCGACACCATTGAACTGAAGATACAAATGCTGGAATGTCATGTAAGCCAACTGAAATGGATGCGGGATCATGACGGGATGGATTTTGCAGATTTTGTGCGTACCTGCTCCAAATTCCGTGGATATCAATGCGGGGTACCTTATGCAGAAGCTTTCACCCAAGCCTTTGTGTATCCGAAAATTGTGCCAAGGAGGATTTTACCGTAACCCGTATCTCGTAACCCGCAACAAACAACCCGTAACAAAATAAAGGAGGAAGAAAACATGGATTTTATAAGTACAGTAAAAGGTTCTTTACTTGAGGACTTTTATCCCGCTGCATGGGATATGGTCAGAATTGATGAATGTTGTGAAAAGGGTGTAGAACGAGAAGATTTCTGGCATGAGGATTTTACTCCTATTGAGTGTGAAAGCCTGTCCGATTTCGACACCTATATGGGACATGAGATTGCAAAACAGATTAAGAAGGCTGCAGATGATGGTGTAAAACTGGGCTTGATCTTGCCTGTAGGACCAATGGGAATGTATAAATGGGCAGTGTTCTTTCTTAAAGAGTGGAATGTGTCCTGCGCTCATGTAACCACCTTCAATATGGACGAATGGTCAGATGCTGAAGGTAACACGGTGCCCAACGACAGCCCTGCTTCATTTGAGTACAGTATGAAACAGGCCTTTTTCAACAAATTGGGCGATTTAACGGTGCCTGAATCTCAACGTAATTTTGCTGCCAAAGAGAACCTGCCGACTTATACTGACAAGATTGCCAGGTTGAAAGCAAACAGCGACAGACTGGCAGTGGTTTTCGGCATAGGAAGAGCATGCCATATTGCTTTCTGGGAGCCGCATTTTGGAGCAGAGTATGCAAGTGATGAAGAATGGAAAGCAGCAACCCATCGAATAGCAGCGAAGCTTCATCCCCTTACAATAGAACAAAATGCTCTTACCAGCTTCAAGAGCCGTTCCACATTGGTTCCCTGCAGAGCTAACACCATTGGACCCGGACTATTCTTACAGGCAGATGTGATTATCGGTGGATGTGATGGGGTTTTAGGCAGAGGTATGACCTGGCAGGGAATGAGCTTTTTGACTACCTTGCACTATGGGCCAACCCGCCATATAGCAAGCTCATATATTCCCACCCTGCCCGGAAAACTGTTTTATCTTAAAGAACTTGCCGGTCCATTGACAGCAGATGCCAACTAAACAGGAAAAAATGTGTAAATATCGCATATTGGTGGATACTATACAACAGAAACTTTACAGGAGGTATTATTTATGATAAAAGTTGCATTAATCGGTTTTGGCTGCATTGCTCAATCTGCTCATCTTCCTGCATATCGTGTTTTGCAGGAGAAGGGAAAGGTACAGCTTGTTGCTGCCTGCGACATTGATCGCGAGCGATTTTCAAATAAAATGGAGATTAACATAGGCTCAGCAGAAGATGACAATCCGATGGAATTTAACAAGTATACAGATTGGAAAGAGATGCTGGCTGAAGAAGAAGCAGACATGGTGGATGTATGCCTGCCTACCTTCTTGCATGCAAAAACTACCATAGAATTATTAAAACGGGGCTATAATGTACTCTGTGAAAAGCCCATGGCTCTGAATTATGAACAAAGTACTGCCATGGTGGAAGCTGCCAACCAGTCTGAAGGTAAACTGATGATCGCTCAGTGCCTGCGCTTTGCTTCTGCCTATACCTTTATTAAGGATGCAATTGAAGCACAGACCTATGGCAAACCCGTGTCGGCTGTATTTCGTCGTATGGGCGGACCGCCTGTCCGGGGCTGGGATAACTGGTTTATGGATCACTCCCGCTCCAAAGGCTGCTTGCTGGACATGCATATTCACGATATAGATATGGCTCGTTTCCTGTTTGGTGAACCCAATGCTGTCACCTGTACGACAAAAGATTTATATTCAGGGGATGACATTGTTTTCTCCCGCTTGATGTACGATGGAATTGATGTGTTGGCCATTGGTGACTGGGCACAGGAAGGAACGGGTTTTACAGCTGATTATATTATAGCATTGAAGAAGGCTACAGTTAAAATGGATAGTGACGGCGTTACAGTCTATCCGCGGGGAGGCGGAGCCTACATGCCTGAACTGAGCTCTCAAAGCTTTTATGAAGCAGAAATCGAATTTTTTATCGATACCATAAGTTCAGGTGCTGTCAATGAAGTAAATTCTCCCAGCAGTGCTGCAACTACAGTAAAGCTTATTGATACCTTACGGGAAAGTGCCCGCAGCGGAGGCAGTATTGTCTCCTTTGAAAAATAGAGACGTCATTCAATGTGCAGTGTCATTCTTAGTGAAATGTCATTCTGAATACAATGAAGAATCTTTAAGGATGACAAATGAATTATAATAGCTTGAAAGGAAGGGAATTACATAATGGCAAAAATTGGAGTACTTTTCTCTTTGAAACCCTCGACAAATATTCGTGAGGAATTTGAAAAGATACAGAACTTGGATTTGCAGACCTGTCAAATCGGCGTATGGGACACTGCATTACACACTGAAGAAAATGCAAAAGCCATAGTGGAAGCTTCAAAAGAAACCGGTATAGAAGTATCCACCCTATGGGCAGGCTGGACAGGACCCAATGTATGGAATTTCTATGACGGTCCTTTAACTCTTGGCTTGGTCCCGGTAGAGTACCGCGCTAACCGCCTAAGAGAGCTGATGGCTGCAAGTGATTTTGCATTAAGGCTGGGTGTAGTTAATATTGCAACCCATGTCGGCTTTTTACCGGAAAACCCCCATGATGCCGATTATGCAGGTACAATAGCCGCTTTGAAAAGTTTGGCTCAGCACTATAAAAGCCGCAACCAGTATTTTCTGTTTGAAACTGGTCAGGAAACCCCTACAACACTTATTAGAGCAATCGAAGACATCGGCACGGGCAATGTAGGAATCAATTTTGATACGGCCAATTTGATACTGTATGGCAAAGCCAATTCACTGGATGCCGTGGAAATGTATGGCAAGTACGTCCGTGATTTGCATTGTAAGGATGGATTGTTCCCAACCAATGGACACGATCTCGGAAAAGAGGTACCCCTGGGTCAAGGAAAGGCAAATATTTCAGCGGTGGTGCGTCACTTATACTCCATTGGCTATGACGGACCTTTGACCATTGAACGGGAAATTTCCGGAGATGAGCAGATACGGGATATTATCGCCGCTCGTGATTTGCTTCGAGCAATTATTAGAGACTGATATAAATCCAGTCATTGGAGGGCAGCATATGAATCTTATGTGCCCTCTTTTTTCTTGTCTTTTCTAGCAGTGGGGAGTGTGATAATATATTACAGAGCACAAACGCATAAAAAATGAGGAACTTGAAGATGGAGTAACAAAGGAGTTATTTGGAGTGAAAATT
>DIQU01000096.1:12865-16299 GCA_002426555.1 Firmicutes bacterium UBA5454
CCTTTCGCAGAGGAGATATCCTGGTCTATCTATTAATTATTCTGCTGATAGTTGGCAGTTATGCCGGGCTGGGCTGGATGGGAAGAGGCTCGCAGCACAACAAGGTTTTAGTGGAAGTAGATGGTACTCTCCAGGGAAGCTATGACCTGCCCACCGGCAGCAATATAAGAGAAATCCTTATTGATGCAGGAGATGGTCGATACAATCAGATGATCCTGACCAGCACAGGGGTGTCAATCAAAGAAGCCAGCTGTCCGGATCAAATCTGTGTTAACTGGGGGAATATCAACAAGCCAGGTCAAACAATAGTGTGTCTGCCTCACAAAGTGGTTATTCGAATCATTGGAAACCAGGAAGGAGAATCCCCCTTGGATGATATCTCATTCTAGGGTTCAGCTATGAAAAAAAATAGGAAAATGGTACATATGGCTTTACTCATATCGATTGCCCTTGTGCTGCACTACTTTGAGCATTTTATCCCGCCTCTGGCTCCAGGCGCAAAGCTGGGTCTGGCAAACATAGTAACCCTGGTATGTCTGAACATGTTCGGTTCTGGGGAAGCTATGACAATAGTATTGATTCGCTCTGTTTTGGGACCGATATTGGGAGGAAGTCCGACTGGAATAATGTACAGCCTGGCAGGAGGAACCCTGAGCTGTGTGGTTATGGCAATTATGTATTATCGCTTTTATAAATATTTCAGTCTTTTGGGAATCAGTGTTGCCGGGGCGGTTTTTCATAATATTGGACAGCTGTTGGCGGCATCCTTATTATATGGAACCATAGGAATTCTGTTCAGTTACCTGCCGATTATGATGTTATCTTCTGTTGTAACAGGTAATTTTATAGGATTGGCAGCAAAATATGTAATCAGGTTTTTAAATAGCAAAGCTGCTAATATAAATCTCAGTTAAGTGCTTGGGAGGACTGCTGGAAAGAATGCGAGTACGGAAAAAACATATTGATGTTTACACGGAAATTGACAAGATAGATAATTATATCCGAAAGTCCCTGAAAGCCAATCAGCAGGTTTTAACCGATGCAGTGAACGATCTCCTTTTTGCTGGTGGAAAGAGGCTGCGTCCGGCAATGCTTATGCTGGCCGGGAGATTTGGAAAATATAATGAAGATAAGCTGATTCCCCTGGCAGCGACAATTGAAATGATACACATGGCTACTTTGATCCATGATGATATTATAGATGAATCGGATATGCGCCGGGGAAGACCTACAACAAGAAATCGATGGGGCAACAGTACAGCGGTCTTTACCGGTGACTTCATACTCGCCAGAGCTTTCTCCATAATTACCCAAAGTGTTTCCCAGAAGAGCATGCATCATATATCCAGTGTAATCAAGGGTATTTGCGAAGGGGAGGTAGATCAGTTCCAGTCTAAATACGAACCCTCTCTGTCTGTCATTCATTATTTAAAGCGGACTGCACGTAAAACTGGAATGCTGTTTTCCTTAAGCTGCCAGATAGGTGCAGAAGAATCCCGGTGCAAAAAGGATACCGTTCACTTTTTGAGTAAGTTTGGTCTTGATTTTGGAGTTGCTTTCCAAATAAGCGATGATATAATAGATTTCTTTGGAGATCAGAATAAAGCAGGTAAGCCCTTATGCTGCGATTTTGTGGAAGGAGTCTATACACTGCCGGTAATATATGCCATGGAGGATTCCAAATTCAAGGACCAGCTAGCGGAGTTTATAGGCAGGAAAAATCTTACGGTAAATGAAGTTGAAGAGGTTGGCAGGCTTGTAGGGGTAAATGGAGGTATGGAAAAATCCAGAATCATGGCAGGACGGTATTTGAAGCGCTGCTGCACCAGTTTGGACAATTTGCCGAATATCCCGGCAAAAAGGATATTGCATGAATTTGTAGAAGAGTTGACGTGCAGGTATTGATCACTTATATTACTTACTTAAAATTAGCTAAAAATTTTACTCTTGATTTGTACCATGGAATGGGCTATAATAAAATGCATCGAAAAAACACGGGGGTATGGCGCAGTTGGTAGCGCGCTTGAATGGCATTCAAGAGGCCGTCGGTTCGAATCCGACTATCTCCACCAAAGAAAACCGCTTGAAATCAATACTTCAGGCGGTTTTATGATTTGGGAAATGTAGCCGAAAAGCGTTAAAAAGCTATTAGCTCCTCTTTTGATGTTCTATATTGCAAAGCGAGTAAACTCGTAATCATCTGAATTATAGGTACCAGATCCTCCCAATGACATCATTATCCAATGTGAATAGGGGATCTTCAATTCTTTGGCGGTATCCTTATCGATATGATTGGCATAAAGGTATCCATTGAAAACCGGTAAAAATTAGTGCAATGATCAATCCACTGCATAAGTCAATAACAGTGCAGCCTTCAATCTTTTCGAACATATTTCATATATGATGATTGCGAAAAGCACTATAATTACTGTGAATTTCACAAGCGCCCCAATAGCAACCGCCAACCCGATAAGTATTGCCCAAGCCAGTTTCTTCTTATTTGTAGTACTACCTGTATATTGAAGGTATAAATAAAAGGTCAAGACTGGAAAAATCAGTGAGAGGGAATCTGTATAGAATACAGGGGCAAATGTGTAGAATGACGGGCTAAGAAGAAAAAGCGACAAAACCCATATGCTTTTATTTACCCCAAACAAATTTTTACATATCAGTATCGTCAGCAGAATTGCCAATGTCGCAAGCAATCCATTCATGGCGATAGCATAATAATCAGTAAATCCAATCCAAGAAGCAATGCGGAAAGCAATATAAAGAATTGTCATGCCGCCAAAGTTATTTGGAAAGTAATAAAAATAGTTTTTATCGATAGTCTCATTCAAATTCTCCATAAATGTTCCGGAAACCACCCATTCCGAAGCACCGGTATAAATTGCTCCTAAATCAAAGATAGGCTCATATCAGAGGATCAATCCTGTAATCATATTGATTAAAAACATTATACCCAGGGAACAAGTTAGAATAGAAAAATAATGTCTTTCTATAAAATCGCTAAATCTGTTCACGACTACAGATATATATAGAACAATGATGAAGAAAAGTAAAATTAGTGGGACAACAAGAGGAGCGATAATTCCATAACGTTGATTCCCATATATCATACCCCCAACAAAAATTGTAAAAACGAAGGCAAATACCATGTAAAACAAACACTCTACGCTTATTTTTAATGTATAGATCTGCAAGGTTCTATTAGCATTATTGAAATTTGTTTTGCCATGTCTCATATTAATTTCTTTTTTTATAGCTGGTAATATAGGCAAAGCCTCTCCTGTGAGGGGGCTTTTTAACCTCTAAGCTACCTTGCTCACTTTATTGAGAGTGAAGGCGGGGGATGAATTGTTGCCCCTATATATTTTTATACATGATACCATAAAAAATTGAGCCTTTCAATGAATTGTAGAAAATAAATCCAG
>DIQU01000078.1:0-6457 GCA_002426555.1 Firmicutes bacterium UBA5454
TGATACATGTTTTACATCCTTTCTGCGCTGTTTCTGGCAGCAGGCGCCTTGCATGTGACGCATCCGCAATCTATGGAAGAACAAACCAACCCGTTCTTTGTTTGTGGAGAAAATTATGACCAATAGCAAGAACAATCCGGTAACCATTTTTTGTACTGTGTCAGAAATCCCCATGGCGATCAGGCCAGAAAAAATCACTGAAAAACTAAATTCGCCGATAAATATTCCCAGCCCTGCGTTGATAAATTTTCGCAATTCCAAGGCTATTAGAACACCCATAAGCGGTTGAAAAACCATAGAAATGCTTTCCATTGCATATGCGGTCCCAATGCTGCCGGAATAACTGATGTAAAGCAACGCTGCAATTCCATAAAACAGTCCTGCAACAATGTATACTCTCAATTTTACCCGAACAGCATCAACGCCTAACATGCTCGCAAGCGTTTCCTTCAATCCGACCGCCTTTAAGTGCAAGGCATATTGGGTATGATAGTTTATGATAAAAAACAGCAAAAGCGCCGCGACGGTAAGAATGACACTATACGGAGGAATTCCTAGAAAAGAAATATGTCTGGAAATTGTAATAAATGACCCCTGGTCAAGAAACTCTGCTAAGGTCTCATAGATCATAATGAGCCCCATTGAAAGAACCAAAGCTGGCAATTTAAGAAGCGTATAAAGCAAGCCATTTATGATGCCCAGCAACACACTCGTCAATATGCACCCCAGAATAAGCCCCGGAAGCCCAAATTGTCTTGAGCAAATGGCTCCAATATAGCCAGACAAAATCACCTGTGCTCCTACCGTAAGATCGAGCATACCAGCCTGCATAAACTGGTAGAGGCCAAATCCCACCAACGTAGGTAAAAACGCCTGAATGGCAACTACCCTTAAACTCCCTATACCGAATCTGGGCGCGGCGATTATAGAAAACAGAGCAAAAACCGCCACCGGCAATATAAACGCTTTCCCATACCTTGCCAACCTTTTATGCATCTTCATGTTAATCTAACGTTTTCTCCTGTTCTACAGTATCGAAATGTATTCCTACGCGTCGCTTTAGCTGCAAGCCGCGTGCCACAATCTTCCTGTGGCACGCGGCTGCACGTTAATTATCAGCCGGTATAACCATCAACCGAATATCCAGGAATCGATTCAATATCCTTATGTCGTTCACGTACATCTTCCAAGCTGTAATTGCTCGCAAGTTCGATCAGGTCGTCAACCGTAAGATCAGGATTACCGGACAGCAATACTTTTTCGTTCAGTTCTTCCGCTGTAAAAATCGGGATATCGCCCGCAATATATTTCCAGTAATCGTTATAATCTTCCGCGCTATAGACCCAAGTTAGATCAATCGTAAGTTCAAGAGGTTTCTCGGAGAAGCGGCCGCCATTCTGGAGTGCATCAATAACCAGGGCTGTGCTGAAAACGCCGTTGGGAACATGTTGTCCTCCGTAGACGACACCCATCCATCCTTCTTCCATCGCAGTTTGAGCGCCCTCCACAAAATCGCACGCGGCAAGCTTTATATCATCGGATGTCAAGCCTGCTTGCATTATCGCGCTGATGGATCCATCCACCTGCCCAGGCGTGGTCAGCCCGGTTAGAATAACGGTGTCCAATTCCGGATACGCAGAAATGAAGCTGGAAATGGCTTTTGTAACTTCTGCACCCTGCGATAAACCGCGGGCTGTGCCTACAACCTCCATGCCATACTCGTCGGCAGCTCGGAGAACACCGGTTTCGCGAGTCATAGACATCGTATCGCTGATAGGCTCGGTGATTAGCGCAATTGTGCGTGTTCCCTGCTCATATAGGTATTTTGCCAAATCATACGACGCCTGATCTTCATCCTCAACAACGCATCCTAAATAGTACGGGCTGGATTCGCAAAGCGCCCTTATTTCATCATCCTGAATGGTTCTGTGACTCAGCACATAATAGACCCCGGCTTCATCACACATAGCTGCAATTTTGGGGAGAATCGATTCAGCAATAGGCCAGATGACCAATCCATCGCAGCCGGCTTGAATCAATTTTTCAGTTCCGTCAATAAATCCCTCAGGAGTCAATTCAACCAACTGCTGCACTGCTTCCATCCCGGCGACGGAACACATATACTGATAGTTTGCCCAGCGAGCATCAAATGTCACATCATTCAATCCCAGATCCTGAAAACCAATTTTAAATACTTTTTCGTCGCTGTTTGAAGATGTGTCGGATGTTTCGGTTGATTGCGCCGCTACTGATGTGTCCGAATTTGTTGAAGGCTCATTTGAGCACCCCAAAATACTAATCACAAAAAGCATAGCAAAAACCAATGATATGATCCTTTTCACAGACTTACCTCCTTATTTTTAGTCATTTATCGTGTGTGCCTGTATTTAATCGCCCGGCACCTTGACGACCAACCAGCAATTTACTCCTTTTCTACTTTATGTTTTCCATCTTTTTTCTGTTTAGTGTTATTGCAATAACACTGATAAATATAATCCCTCGAATCAATTGCTGTGCAAGCGAACCTAGTCCCCACAAAGAAAGACCGTTTGCAATTACCCCAATACATAGGCCGCCTATAATTGCATAGCGAAATCTCGACGATGCCCCGCCCGCCAGAGACATCCCGCCAATCGTGAGCGCAAGCATTGCATTAAAGTGAAGATTAAATCCCGTTTCAATGGAAGACGTAGCGGACCGAGACACGGAAAAAAACGCAACCAGCCCCGACATGATGCCGGTAATGATATATGCAACGGTAATTACCGCACTTACTTTCACCCCCGAAAGCTTTGCCGCCTGCCGGCGAGAGCCTATCGCCTTGCACTTTATTCCATATGAAGTGTAATTGTATATTCCAAGGCAAAGCAAGGCTACTAAGATCAAGGTTATAAATTTCAGTATTATATTGTCAAAAACCAGAATCCCTGCCGATACCGCTTTTGAGCCTGAGCCTTTTCCTAAAAACAATTCCGCAACGCCGGTGAGCGTATAGGACATCGCCAATGTGCCCACCAGATCCGGCACCCTTAGCCGGCTCACAATAAAACCATTGATCAATCCGATGAAAAGGCCTGTTAAGAGAGCTACAGGAAGAGCAAGCCATATGCTATATGGGATCACTAAGGAAATGGTAATGCCGCATATGGCGGCAGTGGAAGCCATCGAAAGATCAAACATTCCCTGAGCCATCAAAAAAGACATACCCAGTGCACCCAGCATTACAGTGAAAACATCATTGATGAGCACCGGAATATTCCCAGATGAAAACAACCGCCCCTTGCTTATAATTTGGAAAAATAAAACAACCAATAGCAAGCCCACGAACGGAATTGATGCCTTAATCTTCGTCACCCACTCTGGCTGCGTCTTTCCTTCCGCAGCAACGGGTGTTAATACTATATTGTTTTTCATTCTATGTCTCCTTGGATTTGATCATTCTGGTAAAAGCATGGCACACGTTCGGATCAGTTTGTTGCTTATATCATATATTCTATAATTGTGGTCTCGCTTAGTTGCGGACTGCGATCAAACCATGCACTTTCCTTACCGTTTTTTATAACAAGCACACGATCACTCATTCCTATCAGTTCCGGCAACTCCTCCGAAATCATGACAATCGCTTTTCCATCCTTCTTAAGCTGCTCTATAAGCCTGTAGATAGCCGCCTTCACACCAACATCAATTCCACGTGTAGGACAGTCCATTATAAAAATATCGGCATTATATCCCAGCCATTTGGCAATGACAACTTTTTGTTTGTTCCCGCCAGAAAGATCGCTGACATACTGATCAACATTTTGCATCTTTACGTTTAGTTTATCGGCCCATTTGTTCGCAAAAGACAGTGTTTTTGATGGGAGTAATACCGGCCCTGTCGAGAGCTTCCGTAAAGAAGGGAGGCAAATATTATCGCGGATCGTTGACGCTGTCATTAACGATTCGTCATCTCGATTCTTGGACAGATACCCAATCCCATGCGCAATCGCACAATCAATTCCCTTCAGATGATGGCCAAACGCAAGGACATAGCCAGAATCCGGCGGAATTATCCCGTAAAGCAGCCGCCCAAGCTCATGCATCCCGCAATCTGTGAGCCCGCCTATGCCAAGAACTTCCCCTTTGTGCAGTTGAAAAGAAATATCCTGAATCTTGCTGCTTCGCAAATGACACACATCCATTTACCAATGTTCTTCCATAGTCGGCGTGAAGTCGTTGCGATAATAGTGCTCACCGATTTCTCTTCCAACCATTAATTGCTTGATCAGCGACGGCGCATACTCTGATTTTACCAATGTTCTAACGAAACAACCATCACGCAGAACCGTAATACGGTCACAGAACTCCATAATTTCATCAATGTCATGTGAAATAAACAGCACCGCACCGCCTTGCTCGGTTCTCTTTTTCATCATGCCATAAAGAATTCCCCTGCCCTTTCGGGATAAGGCCGTGGATGTTTCGTCAACAATAAATACGCTGGGATCGAAATACGCCGTACGTGCCAGCTCAATCAGCTTACGGTCTTCAAAAGACAAAGACTCGCAATCGTCGCTGCCACGAATGTGCTGAACGCCAATTTCATTTAAAACCTTATCGGCGGCTTTCATCATTGCCGAAACGGATAACACTCCGTTCTTTACAAACATCTTCTCCGAGCCTATGAAAATGTTCTCCGCAACGCTCATGTTCGCAAACGTACCCTGCT
This sequence comes from Firmicutes bacterium UBA5454, assembly GCA_002426555.1. Lineage (GTDB taxonomy): Bacteria > Bacillota > Clostridia > Caldicoprobacterales > DTU083 > UBA5454. Next base: position 4,709 of record DIQU01000078.1, read on the forward strand.
CCTGTAAAAGAATACATATCCCTTTTCCGACAGCTTCTGCTGAATCCGACACAGTATAATCGAGTCCTTTAAACAGCATTTGACCGGAATCCGATTTTTGTACTCCAGCAATTATCGTGGATAAGGTGGATTTGCCCGATCCATTCTCGCCAATCAGGCCATGTATCTCTCCCGATCGAATCGTAAGCGATACATCCGCCAGCGCTTTGGTTGCGCCAAAAGATTTATAGATATTATGTGCTTCAAAAAGATTGTCCTGGCTCATCCTTTTCACCGCCTTTTACTTTCCGTGTATTTATTGTAAAATAAACACACCCGGTACGGGATGCGGTAATCCTGATGTTTTGTTCGATAAACTGACACTTTGGCGGATAACCCTTTATTTTATTCATGATATTTGTTTATAATGACTTGACAATCAATCTGCGATTCTACTACTGGGCAACGCGTTGGGCAGGATAAAAAGGAACAGGCAAAAATGATCACTATATTATTGGTAGATGACGAGAAACTCTTTTTAGATGATTTAATTTCTTCGTTTAACTGGAGCCTTGAAGGCTTTGAAGTCGTCGGTACCGCGCCAAACGGAAAAAGGGCCCTGGAGCTGTTTCGTAAGCTCTCGCCTCAGGTGGTCATCGCCGATATTCAAATGCCGCATATAGACGGATTGACCCTTGCTGAAGAGATCAAAAAGCTTGATGAATTCACCGTCGTTGTCCTCCTGACCTCTTTTCAAGATTTTGGATATGCCCATAAGGCTCTACGCTCGAATGTTTCCGACTATATTTTAAAGGGGGAAATTGGCACAGTTGCGTTAACAGAAAAATTGAGGTCGATTCATCAACTAGCAGAAAAAAACGAGGAAAGGCGACGCGCTATAAAAGAAGCAACCGCCTTAGAGCTTTTGCTGCGAGAAGGCGACGGCGTAATCAATCACCCCGTACAAATTGACTTTCTTCAAGATAAGTATGTGTATCTTTTTGTGGAAACAGACGATCCCCATTCACGTTATGGCCTATCTTCAGAACGCAAAAAGCCAACCTTCCGCCTGCGGCACAGCTTCCCAGACACCGCGACCTGTCTGAGCTTTCAAATGTATCTTTCCCTCCCGGAAGCCACTGTGGTGGTCTTTACCACACATTCACACTCGCTTTATGAAATAGAAACAGCGTTGCGAAGGGAAGCGGAAGAGGTGCTTCGTGAAACAAAAGCTCGAAATCTACACGTTACTCTTTTTCTGTATGCCACGCCGTCGACGCTTCAGGAAATCGCCGGAAAATACAGCGCATTGCATCTCAAATTTATGAAGCGATTCCTCTTCGGTACCAGAAAAATCTACTCTGCAGACGAATTTCAGGAAAATGTGGTCCCTTCGGAGGAAGCCGAGGATGCCTATGGTTTTCTTCGCACCTTTACACAACTGAATTTAGAAGAAGCTGAAGAACAGCTCAACAAAAAGATTGATAACATTATTCTAGAAAACGACTATATTCAGGCGGTTATCGCCACACAGACAATCAGCCGTGCGCTTTTCCATCTGGCATTCGAATCGCGAACAGAAATCGAGGATGCGCTTTGGTATGATATGGATGATTTCAGAAGCTGGGCCGTTTCAACGCTTCATTTTGTAAAAACACGGCCTTTCGGAACCGGTAAAAAAAAATTGTCAACGAAAATTCTAGGGGCGGTCGATTATATTACTATGCATTACGCGGATAACGCCCTTACGATTGAAGTCGTCTCCGATTT
>DIQU01000078.1:6638-13405 GCA_002426555.1 Firmicutes bacterium UBA5454
AGTCGTCTCCGATTATTTGCAACTCAGCGCAGGACGACTCAGCAATAAGTTTAAACTCGAAATGGGCATCACGGTCAACCAGTTCATCACACAAGTTCGGATTCAGCACTCAAAAGCGCTCCTTCGGAAAGAGGACAGTTTGATTTATCAGGTTGCTACGCAGGTAGGATATGGTTCCCCCCAATATTTCAGTCAAATTTTCCAAAACCTTACGGGGATGACACCTACTGAATACAAGAACAAACATTCAGCAGTGGAGATGTCACTTTGAAACGAATACGCTCATTATACACAAAGCTTCAAATTGCGCTCATCGCGTCAATTCTGGCAACCGCTCTTTTGTATACGGTGGTCTCCATTAATATATTACGTCCGAGGCAGGAAAAAGAGCTGATTGCGCAAGCGCAAACCGCCAGCGACACCATTTCATCCGGGATTGATGTGCGCCTTCAGGAAATGGTTATGTATGCCAGTGTGATACAAAACAGTGAAGACCTTTCCAGCAGTCTTGAGGATTACTACCGGTCGCCTGCCGGCAGCAATTCCTCTGTTCAGGTGGACATGGTCCTTTCCGCTCTAATTTCCCGCTATCCCATTCAGCTAAAATCTGTTTTGCTTGTCGATGAAAACGGAAATCGCTTCAGTTCCTTTTCTTTTACAGACGATGATATGAGTTATTTGCAGGATGAATGGTATAACCGCGTCCTCAACGCGAATAGTCTGAGCGTGTTTTCAGACATCTACCCCGTCGAGCAATTCCGTTCATCCTATTGTCTTGTTTATGCGCAGAAAGCTTCCTATTCCGGTCGTTCTTTTTCCGTATTCACCATAGCATACGCCGACACATTGCTTCAGGAAGCCAACCAGCAAGCGCAAACCGTCCTGGACAACTATAAGCTGCTCAACAACTCCATGGATAGTTTTTATATTCTAAACGAGGATATCCCCTTCGATACAGGGAATTTTAATTTCAACCCTTTGCAGGACACGCATATTTATAGCACGGCAGAGGGCACCTTTTTGGTAAACAAAATCTACAACGGCCCATGGTATCTTGTATCGTTCCTTTCGGAGGAAACGCTGCACCAATCCTTTCTGCAGAGCTATTCTTCCGTTATTTTAATGTTCCTTTCATTTTGCGTTCTTTCCGTTGGGATCATATCGATCCTAACATATAGATTTCTAAAGCCGTTACGTAAACTGACGGATACAATGACCGCCGTAAGCGCTGGAAATTACGATTTGCGTGCTGAAATAACAGCTTCTGATGAAATCGGCAATCTTGCGATTGTCTTTAATCACATGCTTGATAGCCTCCAAACGCAATTTTCCCAACTTCTCCAAAAGGAACGTCAGGAAGAAAAGCTAAAATATACGGTGTTGGCAGGACAGATCGATCCGCATTTCATTTGTAATACAATCAGCAAAGTCAACAGTCTGACGCGACAAAAACGTTACGATGATGTCCTTTCTGTCAATACGTCACTTATCGCCATTCTGCGTGACCGGTTAAAAATGGACGGCCTGCATGTATTTGTAACCTTAAAGCAGGAGATTGAAAGCCTAAAACAATATATAAGAATTATTACGCTTAACGATGATACGGATGTTTCTGTCAACTGGGAGCTTGAAGACCAGGTTCTAGATTTGCCGGTTCCTCAAAACATTTTGCAGCCTTTAGTCGAAAATGCATTACTTCACGGATTGACGGATGAACAAACGGGAAATATCTCCGGAACTCTGATTATCACAGCGAAACTGCTGGATGGTAAACTGTTTTTATCAATATACAATTCCGGCAACATCATTGAAAAGAACCTTTTGAGGAAGTTAAATGCAGGCATCTCAATAAGCGACCGTGGTAGGAGTCATATCGGGTTAACGAATATTCAAAGCCGACTTTTCGGATTGTATCAGGATCATGCGCATTTTGAAATCAATAGCGACGAGGGTGTCGGGACAGAAGTAGTGATCACAATTGATCCAACACCACCAAACTTGTCTTGGCTTCACGATGACACAGAACTTGGCTAAATCGATTTGCACTCACTACCAAAGAATCACACTATAGCATCGTTTCTTGCGGTTTAGGCGCCACTTTTGGGTGAGCGCTAGCCTACTAAAGTGTTCTGTAAATGTAAAAATGAAACCTACTACCTGATGTTTATCTTGATGAATAATGGCTTATAATCGTTTGTAATCGTCAATAATACATTTCGGATTACCCGCATAAACTGGCGATTATTTTCGATAATAATCGTATATATGATTATTATTAGTATAAATATGCGCTCATAACGTAAGCGACAAATAATGACATCTACTATGTTCTGACAGAAGCCATTACACTGGAGCAAAAAGCCAGAGGTGATGGAAATGAAACTATCAGAGCGAGATAAATATTGGAGAAAACAAGTAGAAAATTGGAAAGTAAGCGGCTTAACAATGCGAGCGTGGTGTAAGGCTAATGACATATCGGAAAAGAATCTAAGCCGCTGGAAAAGAAAGATAGCTATTGAAGCTGGCGGGACTCAAGAAATTCAAAAAGCACCCGATGGTTGGTGCGAAGTTAAGACCAAGCCAGCTAAGCAGATATTACCATCAGGTATCAAGCTGGAAATTAATGAGCAGATCAGTATTGAGCTAAACCGAGGTTTTGATCATACTCTGCTGAGAGAAGTTGTTGAGGCACTTACCAGATGATCATACCGAACGTAGAACGAATATATCTGGCCAAGGGAGCAACCGATCTGAGAAAATCTATCAATACACTGGCAGAATTGGTGCAGGCATCCTTCGGGATGGATCCATACGATAAAAGTATGTATGTATGTGTTTTGCAATAAAACCAGAACCAGACTAAAAATCCTTCAGTACGATAAGAATGGATTCTGGCTCTTTTACAAAGCTCTTGATACTGGCAAGTTTGCCTGGCCCAAAGAAACGGACGGACTGATGGAGCTGACCGAGGAAGAACTAAGCTGGCTTGCACATGGCTTAAGTATTATGGATAAGCAAAGTATAACTGCTCCGCAGCTGAAGTTTTCCTACTAAGAAAACAAGTTTACAAGAAGCGCCAAAAAGCCTGTAAAATAAGCGTTACAGGCTTTTTAGCACGCTCGTTTTATGGTATAATATCGGTATGAAAAGTGAGCAGCAAGATACCTCAAACACTCTCGATTTAAAGCAGGAAAACGAGCAACTGAAGCGGCAAAATGCCGCTCTTTTAGAGCAGCTGGAACATTACCAGCAACAGTTTAGATTGCTGCAGAAAAAGATGTTCGGTTCATCTAGTGAAAAGAACATAGTTATGCCCGAGCAGCTGAGCCTGTTTAATGAAGCCGAGATCACAGCAGATGAAAATATAGAAGAACCTACAGTTGAAGAAATTACCTATACCAGACGTAAAGCAAAAACCACCAAGGAAGAAAACCTTGAGGATCTGGTAACAGATGTTTTTATACACGACCTTGAAGAAGCACAAAAGATCTGTCCTGACTGTGATAGTCAGATGAAGGAAGTCAAAAAAGAAATTCGTTATGAGCTGAAGATTATTCCTGCCAAAGTGGAAGTGACCAAGCACATAACACCTGTGTATGCTTGTAATAGCTGTGACGGAAAAGATTTTCATACAAACTTCTCTAAATCGACTGAATATGAACCCTTCTTACCCAAAAGCTCAGCCGGCATAGAGACGATCGCCTGGCTCTTGGAGCAAAAATACAGTCTGGGGATGCCGCTGTACCGCTTGGAAGATCAGGCTAAACAAATGGAGCTAACGCTGAGCCGGCAGACGATGAGCAACTGGGTGATAAAAACAGCAAAATTGTATATAAGTCCTGTATATGATTACCTATACCGGAAGCTTCTAACCCAGAAGCATATACATGCTGACGAGACAGTCCTTCAAGTTCTGAATGAACCAGGTCGGACAGCACAGCAAAAGTCATATATGTGGATGTTTCGAACAGGCAGGGGCAGTCCACCGATTGTTTTATATAATTACCAGACAACCAGAGCATCTAAGCATCCGGTCAAATTTCTGACGGGCTATTCAGGCTTGCTTCAGGTAGATGGCTACCAGGGATATAACCAGCTGCCTAAATCGATAGAACTTACAGGCTGTTGGGCTCATTCCAGGCGCAAATATACCGATATTTTGACGAGTCTGCCTAAGGGAACGGATACGAAAGACTGGAACTGGCCACCAAAAGTGCAGAGAAAACGGCCACGCAAATACATAAGTCGCGGCCACCAAAGTACACAATATTTGGCCACGGAAATGCATAAGTAAAATTGATGATATAAATACTGTTGCTACTATAACATATTTATATTGAAGCCTGCACTACCAAAGAGATAGTGCAGGCATTGTTGTATTATTTGGGATCAAGCAGGTCAGCAAGTATGTTGGTTTTATTCTCAAGTCGCCAGCTATCTCCGTCAATGTTAAAGACCTCACAGTGATGCAGCAGTCTGTCCATAATAGCCGTTGTACCAACAGCTCTGTCTCAGACTGCTGTTTGGAAATCACTCATTATGCCCAGAATAACCTTACACCGTATTCATGGCTCATCCGCGAGGGATGGCCTTCTATATGTTCAGGCATCTCGAATACATCTTCATAATCGTTTTTCGCCAATAGATCGCCATTAGGGGCGAACAGCGCCAGTGAAACAGACAGCCCTGGATACGGCGCCTGATAATTAGTTAAATCCACCACCTTCAAAAGCGAGTCGCCGCCAATCGTCACTTTTGCTTCGTTCGCCTGAATAGACCGTCCATCCATGTTACGAATGGTCCACCTCACCGTACAATCCTGCAAATCCTCAATTTTATCATTGACCACATACACACCTTCCAGGCTGTCTTTTCCATACTTCAGGAAAATACCCACAGGCATATTGCTTTCCAAAATTGCCTGCAGCCCTTTTTTCGGCATTCCCCACCAGTCATACAAGCCATAATAACTTTGAGGGCCGATATCGCAAAACAGAAACTGAACATATCCGGAACACGGCTTGTATTTTTGCATTCTGTAGTGCTCCGTAAAATATTTTAACAGCGAATATTGATAATGTTGTATTTTATCAATATTGTCCTGCAATTTTTTCAATCGCTGGAAAATCTTGACATCTTTTTTCAGGCTTTCCAGTGTGGGAAGCGCATCGATACCATACTCGGTATTAAACTTCTCTGTTGTTCCGTAGATCTCGCTATAATGCGTTTTATCTCCGAATAGCGAACCAACATAGTTGTGACTGTCACCACTCTGGAGGTCGTTCGTGCAATATGATCCTTTGATGACTGGGCGGGAAGAATCCTCCTTTGTAAGAGCTGCGTAAATCTCAGGCCCGAAATACGTGGTCATGATCGGGCTTTTATCATTTCCGTCCTTTGGTATGGATTCCAGCAACTCTTCTGTGTTTATCCCATCTGTCAAAACATTCTCCAGCTGCCCCGGTTCATTCATGCAGACCCATGTCAGGATTGACGGATGATTCATTAGCATCCGAACATTCTCTAAATATACCTGAATGAATCGTTTTGTGAAGCTTTCGTTGTACCGATGCCTCCAGTTGTATTCGGAGTCCTGCATGACGGCAATCCCCATCTCGTCGCACAGCGCATAGAATTCCGGTAATTCCACATGCACATGTACGCGGATCATATTAAACCCGCAAGTCTTTATGGCCAGTAAATCCCTTTGATACCTTTCAGCCGACATAGAAGACAGATAAACGTCCGGATAGTAAGATGTTCCTCGTATAAAAACCGGAGAGCCGTTTATAACAAACTGCGTCTTTTCCGGTGTTCGCTCTAGTGCAACCGTACGAAATCCCGTTTTCCCATCGGCCGTCGAAATTCGCTCTCCATTGCAAAACAACTCTACACAAAAGGTGTACAGAAAAGGACTTCCCTTGTCCCAAATATTCCACAGGCGCACACGATCAAATTCGAAATGCAAGTCCAGTTTCCCGGCAAAAGAAATGTCGTTTTCCGTACGAAATACCACGGTTTTCGTCGTATCATCCGCAACCGTCAGCCGTGCCATGTAGGATTGGCCCGGCTCAAGATCGGAAATAGTTGTTGAAACATTGCCATTCACATTTAGCCTTGCCGTGTCCAGCGAATAGTTAATCCTGAGCGGCTCATGAAAACCTGCATCTTCTCTGATCTCTAGAAATACGTTCCCATATATCCCAATAGGATTGACGTCTCTTTGGATAAACGTATCGGAATGTTCATATGTTCCTTTCACCATGTTTCGAAGGACGAAAAATGTCCTCAACTCTTCCATATCCCCTTCGACATCCCGATCCCAGGGGGAACTGACTTTAACAACGATCGTATTTTTCTTCCCCCTCTGCAACACTTCGTCCAGCTGGAAAGAAAAAGGTGCAGAGTATCCTTCATGCTCTCCAAGCAACCTGCCGTTGACCCAAACCTTGCAATAATAATCAACATTCGTAAAGTTGAGTATACAGTGACCAACATTTTCCGGTGCAAAAAAAGTTTTTCTATACCACCAAGGCGCTTCGTTAAAATAGCGAAGCTCACGCCCATAATAAGGCTGCGGCGCAAAAAGCAATTGCAAATGTTTGAGCTCGTCGATTCTTTCCCATTCGGAAATTTGATTTGAAATTAATGTGGAATGAAACTCAGGTTGGAATATCTCCAATTTTTCTCCACTGTCGTGTACATCCTGAAGGACTTCCCAATCAGTACTCAAGTCAATTTTTTGATACATGTTTTACATCCTTTCT
>DIQU01000054.1 GCA_002426555.1 Firmicutes bacterium UBA5454
TGAAGAAAAGATGTACGCTGTTGGTCGCCTTCCAGGAGGCTTTATAAAGAGGGAAGGCCGCCCTACAGAAAAGGCAATTTTAACTTCAAGGCTCATCGACAGACCATTACGTCCCTTGTTTCCCGAAGGTTTTCGAAATGATGTTGTAGTAATTGCAGCACCTCATTCCATCGACCCTGAATATCCACCGGAAGTGTTTGCCATGATAGGGTCATCCGTAGCTCTCAGCATATCGGATATTCCCTTTTCCGGTCCTACCGGTGCTGTTGCTGTTGGTATGATTGACGGAGAATATATCATAAATCCCAACAGTAAACAAAGAGAAGAAAGCAAACTGGATTTGATAGTATCCGGAACAAAGGACGCCATCATGATGGTAGAAGCCGGCTGCAGTGAACTGACAGAACAGGAAATGCTGGAAGCAATTATGTTTGCTCACGATTACATTAAAGATTTGGTCAGCTTCCAGAAGAAAATCATTCAGGAAGTTGGAAAAGCTAAAATGGATTACATTTCCTTTGTACCAGAAGCTGACTTGGAGAAGCAGGTACGGGAATATGCTACAGAAAAGCTGCAAGAAGCAGTACAGGCATCAGAAAAACAAGTACGGGAAGAAAACATGAAGACAGCTACTGAGCGAATATTGGAACATTTCTCTGAGATATTCCCGGAAAGAGAGAAAGAAATTGATGAATTAATCAATAACATTACCAAGGAAATAGTAAGAAACCTTATTCTAAACGAAGGTATACGCCCTGATGGAAGAACAAAAACAGAAATTCGCCCGTTATCATCAGAAGTCGGGCTCCTGCCAAGAGTGCATGGTTCTGGTCTATTCAAGCGAGGGCAAACGCAAGTACTCACAGTATGTACATTGGGCTCTATAGGCGATGTTCAAGTTCTCGATGGTCTATGGGAAGACGAATACAAAAGATATATCCACCACTATAATTTTCCACAATATAGTGTAGGAGAAGCTCGAACCTCAAGAGGACCGGGGCGGCGGGAAATTGGTCATGGTTTTTTGGCAGAACGGGCATTGGAGCCAATGATTCCATCACCTGAAGATTTCCCCTATACCCTTCGTCTGGTTTCTGAAGTTATGAGTTCAAACGGCTCCAGTTCTATGGCAAGTGTATGCGGAAGCACCTTGGCTTTAATGGATGCCGGCGTGCCGGTAAAAGCACCTGTAGCTGGTGTGGCTATGGGCTTGATTAAAAACGAAGATTCCGACAAGGTTGCCATTTTAACTGATATCCAGGGTCTTGAAGATCATATGGGCGATATGGACTTTAAAGTAGCCGGTACGGATAAAGGAATTACAGCAATCCAGATGGATATTAAAATCGACGGCATAGGTCGTGAAATTTTAGCCGAAGCTCTGGAACAAGCAAGAATAGGCAGATTGCGTATTCTTGATTCCATGCTGGAAGTAATAGATAAACCCCGTGAAAATCTATCACCTTATGCTCCAAAGATTATTAACTTCAACATTCATCCGGATAAAATCCGCGATGTAATTGGAGCCGGCGGCAAGGTCATCAACAAAATTATTGCAGAAACCGGAGTTAAAATCGATATTGAAGATGATGGGCGTGTTTTCATTTCCTCGCCAAATCAAGAGGCTGCTGAAAAAGCCCTTAAGATCATCATAGGAATAACAAAGGACGTGGAAGCAGGAGAAGTCTATACCGGTAAAGTAGTTAGAATTATGAATTTTGGCGCATTTGTAGAAATACTTCCTGGTAAGGAAGGGTTGGTACACATCTCTAAATTGGCTCATCACAGAGTTGAGAAGGTGGAGGATGTAGTTAAGGTTGGAGATGAAATCGAAGTTAAGGTAACTGAAATTGACAGTCAGGGAAGGATAAATCTCTCCCACAAGGATACTTTGCCGCCACCAGAAAGAACCACTAGAGAAAATACCAGGAGGTCCAGTGGAAATCAACGATCTCACTAACAAAGGAACATAAACTTTTTTAAGTTTATGTTTCTTTATTTTTTGTTCATATCTTTGCTGTCATTGAATATCAATTATATGTAGAGATATGGAGGTGGTTCCATGAAATTTGTCTTTATCCCCTTTAAAAGAAAAACTCTTACCCAGGCGTTGGTTATTTCATTTGCTATTATACTTCTCTTGTTATTAAATTCGACAGAAGCCATTAGTGTTTTAAATCCTGCAGAGAAGCAGGCAATTTATAAAGGAAACGAAAGCAATCCGATTATTGCATTTGAGTGTAATGTCGTATGGGGTACTGAGTACATAGAGCCTATGCTCGACATCTTCAAAGAGCATAATATTCTGATTACTTTTTTTATTGGGGGAGAATGGGCAAAAGATAACCCAGATCTTTTAAAACGCATAGCAGTAGAAGGGCATGAACTAGGGAACCATGGTTATGCTCATAAGCATCATATTCAACTTGATTTGGAGAAGAACCGTAAGGAGATAATGGATACGGAAAAAGTAATAGAATCCACTACTGGAATCAAAACTACCTTGTTCGCACCGCCCTATGGAGAGTATAATGAAACAACTTTAAAAGCCGTTGATTCACTTGGCTATCAAACTATTATGTGGAGCATCGATACCATAGATTGGAGAAGAGACGGAACAGATAAAATCATCGCACGAGTGATGAAGAATCCTCATAACGGCGCTTTAGTTCTAATGCATCCTACAGCGGATACAGTAACTGCACTGCCTGTAATTATTAAAAAATTACAAGCCGATGATTATAGTATAGGAACTGTAACAGATACTTTAAAAGAATAAGAATTACTGACTCATATACAATAGCACTGGAGGTATGAAATTACCTCCTTTTTTTTATGCCTGTTTCATAGGTCATACACCTTCTCCAATACATCCACATATGATGTTAGTACTACAAACCAGGGGGTAGGGATGAGTGAGGAAGATGGAATTTACCTTTATTGGCGGTGACAATCGACAAAAAGAAGCTGCTATCATTTTATCAGAAGCCAGTTCGCTGGTTAGAGTTTTTGGATTGGAAGTTATGGAACATGAGAGTATAGAAAATTATCAGGAATTACATTCAGAGTTGTTTCAATCCCAGGTAGTTATGCTTCCTATTCCATATAAGAATCAAGAAGGTTTCATCCATATTATCGATAAAGATGTTCATATAGAGCCAAAGGCTTTGTTTTCAAAATTAAGGCAGGGCACCAGAGTGATTTTTGGAAAACAGGATAAGGAAATTGAAAACTTGTGTAAACAGTATTCAGTCCTTGGCTATGATTTGTTAAAAGAGGAATCCTTTTCCATACGTAATGCCATTCCTACGGCTGAGGGAGCTATTCAAAGAGCTATGGAAAGGACTGATATAACACTTCATGGAGCCAAAATTCTAATTCTAGGATTTGGCCGTATAGGCCGTGTGCTTTCCAGAATGCTTCACGGAATTGGATCTCAGGTTTCCATAGAAGCCAGAAAAAATGAAGATCTGGCATGGATTGAAGAGAGCGGCTGTAAAGCAGTATCTCTTAAAGAGTTGGATTCTGTTTTAAAAGATCAAGACATTATATTCAATACAATACCCGCATTAATATTGGATCGAAACAAGCTTGAAAAGATCAACTCAAATTGCATTATTATCGATTTGGCATCCCATCCCGGAGGAGTAGACTTTGAAGCAGCTAGGGAATTTGGCTTATCCGCCTCCCTGGATTTAGGTCTGCCTGGACAAGTGGCATCTAAAACAGCTGCTGCTATTATATGTTCAGTCATTCAGGAAATATTGAGAGATTTGTAAAGCGTGGAGGGATGATATGTGCTTTTAAAAGGTATTAAAATTGGTTTTTGTGTTACAGCCTCTCATTGTACTTTTGAAAAAACACTGGGTCAATTGGAAAAATTGAAGGAACAGGGTGCGAATTTATACCCAATTTTTTCATTCAATACAGCAACAGCAAATACTCGTTTTACAAGTGCCAAAGATTTTAGAGACAAGGTAGAAGAAATTACTGGAAGGTATGTAGTCGATACAATAGTTGAAGCAGAACCTTTTGGACCTATCAAAAAAATGGATTTAATGATAGTTGCACCTTGTACAGGAAACACACTGGCAAAACTGGTAAATGCTATCACTGACACACCAGTGTTAATGGCAGCAAAAGCCCATTTGCGCAACCAAAGACCGTTGTTGTTAGCTATAGCTACCAATGACGGATTGGGAAACAATGCAAAAAATGTTGGAATGATTATAAATACGAAGAATGTGTTTATGATACCCTTTTACCAGGATGATCCTATTAACAAGCCAAATTCACTGACAGCTGATTTAGATCGTTTATTGGATGCTTCACTGATGGCATTAAAAAAAATTCAAATTCAGCCTGTAATAATTGAGAAAAAACGTCTATAATAGGATTGTGCAAAAGAAGTTGAGGCAAATATAGGAGGTGCCTATGAGAATCATCATACAGAAATTTGGCGGTACTTCGGTTGCAAAGCCGGAAAATAGAGAAATGACTGTACAAAAAATTATTGCAGCCCAAAAAAGTGGATACAAAACAGTTGTTGTGGTCTCAGCAATGGGCAGAAAGGGCGAGCCATATGCTACTGATACATTGATAGAATTTCTGCAGGCTGTCTATGAGAACACCCATCCAAGAGATATGGATATTGCCATGTCTATGGGAGAAATTATGTCTTCAGTAGTCATTGCCAATACCTTAAGAAGTAAGGGTTATGATTCCATAGCATTAACCGGCTGGCAGGCTGGAATTATCACCGACACCAACTTTGGTAATGCTGAAATCCTTGATGTAAAACCCAGTTTCCTCCTTAATGCATTGGAGCAGGGGAAAATACCTGTTGTAGCAGGTTTCCAAGGGGCTGCAAAAACAGGTGAGATTACAACCTTGGGCAGAGGTGGAAGCGATATAACAGCTGTCACTTTGGGAGAAGCGTTAAATGCTGAGCTTATTGAAATATATACTGATGTGGATGGGATTATGACAGCTGATCCTCGTATTGTATCAAATGCCGTTACGATTAGTCATATATCTTATACGGAAATATTTCAAATCGCGGATCAGGGCGCCAGGGTGATTCATCCTAAAGCAGTAGAGATTGCAATGCGTTCTGGAATCCCAGTGCTAATTAAAAATTCTATGACAGATTCTCCCGGCACTATAATATCTACTCCAGCAGTAAGAAAGCAGGATATACAAATTTATAGGCCGGAGCGAGTTATAACCAGTGTTGCTCACGTAACTGGAAGAACACAGATCAGCATAGATACCAAGAGAGGAATAGAAGAACAAAACGAGGTACTTCATTGCCTGGCCGATAATAATATCAGCATAGATATCATTAACATTTTTCCGGAAAAGATGATATTCACCATAGAAGGAAATATTACCGACAAAGCCTTGCAAGTGCTGAATGTTGTTGCCAAACCAAGCCGGGTATTAATGAATTGCAGCAAAATTTCCGCAGTAGGAGAGCGGATGCGAGGTGTGCCCGGGGTTATGTCTCGGATCATTCTGGCAATGAGAAGCAAGCAAATTGAAGTACTGCAAACTTCCGACTCCCATTCCACAATTTCCTGCCTGGTCAAAGGGGAAGATACAGTACCAGCAGTACTGGCATTGCATGAAGAGTTTAAGCTCTATCAGCAGTAAGAAGAAAGCAATAATGAGCCGAAAGGCTCATTATTTTATAACATCAGGTAATACTAAATGAGCACGACTATCCGGAAAACAAATGCTGTTTTTCAAATAACGGAGGAAATTGAACTATATGAACAGCTATGAAAAGAAGAGTGAAAAAGGCAAGCAGAACCATCCAAACAATCCGATGCTGACTGATGAGCCCAAGGAGAGGCCGGGCAATCCGTATCAACATGAAAAGAAACAATCTTCTGTGAACACTGCAGCAAATATTAAGGAAATGGGCGCTCCGGTTATACCCACCTCGGCAATTGGTAATAATATTCATTGTATGACCATTATCGGGCAAGTCGAAGGTCATATGGTGCTGCCACCTCAGAACAAAACAACAAAATATGAACATGTATTGCCTCAACTGGCAGCTATAGAACAAAGTGAGGAAATAGAGGGTCTTCTATTGATATTGAACACGGTTGGAGGCGATGTGGAAGCAGGTTTGGCAATTGCAGAAATGATCAGCACCATGTCCAAACCGTCGGTTTCGTTGATTTTAGGCGGTGGCCACAGTATTGGTGTGCCTCTTTCTGTATGCACCAATTATTCTTTTATAGCTTCTACTGCTACCATGACAATTCATCCAATACGCATGACAGGTTTGGTAATAGGCGGTCCGCAAACCTATGAATATTTCGACAAGATGCAAAAGCGAATATCCAATTTTATTACGGATCACGCTTCTATTAGTAAAAAAAGACTAAATGAACTGCTGTATAATACAAGAGAGTTGGCTAATGAAGTGGGGACTGTTCTAATAGGTTCAGATGCTGTGGAAAATGGACTTATCAACGAAGTAGGAGGTCTACATGAAGCCTTATCCAAACTTAAAAAATTGATCAAAGAAAAAAGAAGAACAGCAAGATAGAGGAGAATGAAAAGTGATACTGCATACCATAGTTGATTCGAATCTTATATGGAAAAATCAAGATGCCGAACCGGTAAAAACAATAGAGCTTATATGGCAAGGTGTACCAATGGAGGTAATAAAAAAGGACGAGAAAACTGTTGTTATCAATAGAATACTTACTACAAACCTGAAACACTACTTGAATCCATCAATCCAGCCTGGAATGGAAATTACTTACACATTGACGTCTCGGGAATAGCCCCGAGACTTTTTTCATGCTTACATGGAAACATAATGAAAGAGGTGGTATAATAAAATGCGTTGAAAACATGCTATTATGTTCCATATTATGGCAGGTGCAAGCAGGATATAATGAATCACCCGTCGAATATGGATTAATGAGGTGGTATTATGAGAAAAAAAAGAAAAAAAGCAGTGAACACCAATAATAGCGGCATACATGAAATAATAGGTCTGCTTATTGTTTCGTTGGGTCTTTTTCTAACCCTGACCATATATAGTCAAGGCAACTCTGCAGGAGTAGTAGGTTTGTGGGCTTATCCGATAGTGAAGGGGCTTTTTGGTATTATATCCTATATACTGCCGGTAACAATAATAATCATCGGTATACTCGTAATTGCAGCCCGTTCCAAGAAGATAAATCGATCCAAGATGCTGTTGTCCATACTATCCATTTATTTTTTCTTTTGTTTTATCCATCTGCTTTATTTCAAGCAGTTTGATTCTCAAAACGTATCTTCATTTATTGCTGCTTCCTATGCCGGAGGTAAGGAAGCTTTGTCAATAGGGGCAGGAGCAGTATGCGCACCTGTTGTTTATATGATTTATTCTCTTTTTGGTCTGCCGGGAGCATTTATCTTTTTTATAACTGCTGCCCTTATCAGCCCGCTGTTATTAACCAATCTATCGCTAAAGCAAATGGGCATTCGCATTTCTCACAGTCTCAAGCTGGATCAGGCAGCAAAAACCCTGGCTGATTCAAGAGAAAATCGAATGAAAAAGCGGGAACAGAGCTCGCATGACATTACGCAGCAAAAAAAGAAATTACCCAACTTCTTGATAGATCCCGAACCCAAACCAAGTTATGAACAAGGTGAAAGCGAAGCTGCATCAGCTCTGCATACTGAATCCTCCAATGAATTACCGCTTATCAAATCGGGAATAAAGATAATAGACTTTCAAGCAAATAAAGAACAAATCTCAAAAATTCAAACCAAGGAGCGGGAGCAAAAGATACATTTAGTAAAGGACGAGCTTTCCATTCCGGAAATAGAAGTTCACCAGGAATCGCTGCCCTATATGATCCCTCCAATTTCTCTTTTAAGAGAGCCTTTGCATAAAAAAAGCAGTACAGCAACTGAAAGATCCGTTAAAAACACAGCGAAGCTTTTGGAAGAAACACTGCAAAGTTTTGGCGTATCTGCCAGAGTACTGCAAATAAGCTGCGGTCCGGTTATTACACGTTACGAACTGCAACCTGCATCAGGTGTTAAAGTCAGCCGCATAGTAAGTCTTGCTGACGATATTGCATTAAACCTGGCAGCTCCTGCTGTGCGAATAGAAGCACCCATTCCAGGAAAGGCAGCAGTTGGAATAGAGGTTCCAAACAAGGATACATCTCCGGTTATGCTGAGAGAAGTTCTGGACTCTGATAATTTTTTGAATCACCCATCAAAGATAGCCTTTGCTCTTGGCAAAGATATTGCAGGCAATAATATAATAGCTGATATTACGAATATGCCTCATTTGTTGATAGCAGGTGCTACCGGCTCTGGGAAAAGCGTATGTCTAAACTCACTGATCATCAGTATTCTCTACAAAGCAACTCCTGATGAGGTGCGTTTTATCATGGTAGACCCCAAGGTGGTAGAGCTAAGTTCCTTTAATGGTATACCTCATCTCATGATTCCCGTTGTAACCGATCCTCGAAAAGCTGCAGGGGCTCTCAACTGGGCTGTACAGGAAATGACGAATCGATATAAAATGTTCGCTGAAAAAGGAGTTCGAGACATCGAACGTTACAATGAACAGATCGGCGAAAATGATAAACCTCTTCCACAGATATTGGTAATTATTGATGAGCTGTCTGATCTTATGATGATCGCTCCCAGTGAAGTAGAGGATGCCATTTGCCGTTTGGCACAAATGGCAAGGGCAGCAGGTATCCATTTGGTAATTGCAACTCAGCGTCCTTCCGTAGATGTGATCACAGGTGTTATCAAAGCTAACATTCCTTCCCGTATAGCTTTTGAAGTTTCCTCGCAAACCGATTCCCGAACAATACTTGATGCTGGCGGAGCTGAGAAACTATTGGGTAAAGGCGATATGCTGTATTTGCCTTCCGGTTCCAACAAGCCAAAAAGGGTGCAAGGTGCATTTATAACTGAGAAGGAAGTAGAATCCATAGTTTCCTGTATCAAGAATCAAAATGAAGGTCCCCAATATAATATGGAAGTATTGGAAGAAACATTAGCGAATCAGACAGATGGTGACAATGGTTTCGATGATGAGTTGCTGCCGGAAGCTATTGAAGTGGTAGTAGATGCGGGACAAGCTTCAATATCCATGATTCAGCGACGGCTTCGAGTAGGCTATGCCCGTGCTGCCAGATTGGTGGATGAAATGGAAGTACGGGGGCTGGTCAGCGGATTTGACGGAAGCAAGCCCCGAAATGTACTGATAAGCAGAGAGGAATTTGAAGAACAATTTAAGAAATTTTAATTGAAAGGAAAGGAGTCTTTTACCAATTGCACCGTAATCGAAACAAAATAGGAATGGTTTCTTTGGGCTGTGCCAAGAACCAGGTTGATACAGAAGTAATGCTGGGCTTACTAAGTCAACAGGGTTATAAAATTGTCAACCGGTCTGAAGAAGCCGATATTATTATTATTAACACCTGCGGTTTCATTGGTCCTGCCAAGGAAGAGTCAATACAAGCCATTTTTGAGCAAATAAAATATAAACAACAAGGCAGCTGTGAAATACTTATAGTCACAGGCTGTCTTGGTCAGAGATATAGTAAGGAACTCATGGAAGAAATCCCCGAAATTGATGCTGTGATAGGTACGGGTAATTATTCAAAAATAGTGGACATTATTACTGAGGTTGATGAAGGTCATCATCACGCCTATTTGAATAATTTGTCCACAGCTGTGGAAGATGGTTTACCTCGTATGCTCAGTACCGATGGAATAACTGCCTGCTTAAAAATTGCAGAAGGCTGCGATAATTACTGTTCATATTGCATTATACCCATGCTGCGAGGGAGATTCCGCAGCAGATCAATTTCATCTTTGAAAAGAGAGGCGGAAACCCTGGTTCAAAATGGAACCAGGGAGCTGGTCATCATTGCTCAAGATGTATCCCGTTATGGTCAGGACAGCAATGGAGAATTCAATTTGGTTCTCCTTCTGAAAGAATTGGCCGCTTTACCGGACTTGAAGAGGATTCGCGTGATGTACTGCTATCCCGACCGCATCACTCATGAATTGATTGATTTCATAGCTCAAGAAGAAAAAGTCTGTAATTACCTGGATATACCCATACAACACATAAACCAGGATATTTTGTCCAAGATGAATCGAATTACAGACAGTGACCAGATTCGAGCATTGCTGAACAACTTGAATAAAAAGATGCCCGACATAATTTTGCGAACCTCGCTGATTGTAGGTTTTCCTGGAGAAGGAGAAGCTGAGTTTCAAGAGTTGTTGGATTTTGTTGAAGAAGGGCATTTCCAGCATATTGGCGTCTTCCCATACTCCAGAGAAGAAAGTACCCCGGCTGCAGCTTATGCCAATCAGGTAGACGAATCTGTCAAAAAAGAGCGTCGTAATCGTTTAATGATGGTTCAAAGCAAGGTATCCAAACGTCTCAGGCGAGCCAGGCAAGGACAAAAATGCGAGGTTCTTATTGAGGGCATGGAATCGGAAGGGCTTTTTTATGGTCGTTCCTATGGTGAAGCACCCGAGGTTGACGGGTTGGTATATGTTACCAGTCCATCGCCACTGAAAGCAGGAGATTTTGTAGTCACAAAAATCACCAGGATATTTGATTATGATATATTGGGGGAAGCTTATGAATTTAGCAAATAAAATAACAATTATACGAGTTTTACTTATACCAATATTTATAGCTCTCCTTATTATACCTTTTCCATACCATATCTACGCAGCAGCATTTGTATTCTTACTGGCGGCTTCTACAGACAGCCTGGATGGTCATATTGCAAGAAAGAGAAACGAAGTAACTAATTTTGGAAAGTTTATGGATCCTCTGGCCGATAAGCTATTAGTTGCTTCTGCATTAATTATCCTGGTTGAAATGGGTAAGGTTTCTGCCATAGCTGTCATTATAGTTATCAGCCGCGAGTTTATAATAACCGGTTTTCGTCTGCTGGCAATCACAGAGGGAAAGGTAATTGCTGCCAGCGTGTGGGGAAAATTGAAAACTGTAACCCAAATTATTGCAGTAATGGCGCTGTTGTTGGACAATTTTCCTTTTCGTTATTTAAGTATCCCGTTTGATCAGATTGCTTTATATGTTTCAGTCCTGATAACCATTATTTCAGGTGTAGATTATATTTATAAAAACAGGGGCATATTCAAATGGAAAGATGGAAAGCTGAAGTAACGAAACAATGTCTATAAAAACAGGAGGTTTTTATGAACGCAGAAATCATTGGAATTGGAAGCGAATTGCTGTTAGGTCAGATTGTCAACACAGATGCACAATTCATATCTGAACAGTTATCAACACTTGGTATAGATGTATTTTGGCATACGGTAGTAGGAGATAACCGCAAGCGAATCATGGAAGCTCTTAGATTAGCTGCAGACCGATCTGATATAATTATCACTACCGGTGGCCTGGGTCCTACTATGGATGATCTAAGCAAGGAAACCATGGCAGAATTTCTTGGAATGGAACTTGAAATTCATGAGCCCAGCTTAAATCGAATTCAGAGCTATTTCACAACTATGGGTAGAGAGATGACAGATAACAATAAAAAACAAGCGCTGTTTCCAAAAGAAGCCATTGTCTTGAAAAATGACAATGGTACTGCTCCTGGAGCTATTATAGAGAAAAACGACAGGATCCATATCATACTCCCAGGCCCGCCTTCTGAATTACAACCCATGTTTGTCAATGAAGTGAAGCCATACCTGGCTGGAAAAACCGTGGATGAGATATACTCTCGGGTACTGCGAATTTTTGGTGTTGGAGAGTCCTCTGTAGAAGCTAAAATCAAAGATTTGCTTCAGAAACAGAGCAATCCTACTATTGCACCTCTAGCTGGTGCCGGTGAGGTAAAAATGCGCATTACAGCGAAAGCGGCTTCTCGACAGGAAGCAGAGAAGATGATAGTGCCTGTGCAGAAAGATATTGAAAGCAGATTGGGAAATGCAGTATATGGTTATGATGACGATCCTATGGAAATGATTGTTATCAAGTCCCTTCGAGAAAAGGAGATGTATTTGGCCCTGGCAGAATCTTGTACAGGCGGACATGTCACAGATTTGATTACCAATATTCCCGGTGCTTCAGATGTACTGTTGGAAAGCTGTGTGACCTACAGCAATGAAGCAAAGGTGAAACGCTTGGGAGTTTCAGAGGATACATTAAAGAAATATGGAGCAGTCAGTTCGCAAACTGCATATGAGATGGCAGAAGGCATTAGAAAAATTTCAGGCGCAGACATTGGAGCTGCTATAACCGGAATCGCCGGGCCAGGCGGAGCAACAAGGCAAAAGCCGGTTGGTTTGATTTATTTGTCACTTTCCAGCTATGGTGGTACTGAAACCAAAGAACTCCACTTAAGCGGGAACAGACTTCGAATTAAAGAAGCTGCTGCTTTGCATCTTCTTAACTGGCTGCGTTTATCTCTTGAATGATCTTGACTTAGACGAAATACTTAAATGATCTCGTGGGCGGACAAAGTAAATGCA
>DIQU01000086.1:0-678 GCA_002426555.1 Firmicutes bacterium UBA5454
CATATTCACCCTCGGGAACCCATGTTGGAATATATAAATCGGTAATGCCCTGTGCTTGTATAGAATACCAAGTGTTTTTAGGTAGAAAATAATCTTTATCGGGCTTGTCCGTTCCGATGTAAACATCAAAGGGAAACTTGACCTGCATATCTTTAGTGTATTTACTGCAGTCCATTTCTTTTTTGTTAGGGTTGTTTGGATCGGCAGGAACGGCAGGAGCGTTATAGCCCGGAATATCAAGATGCTCCCCTTTGGCTAAGAACCGTATCTTCGATGGTCTTCCCAATATTACTGCTCCCCTGTTTTCATCAGGTATTAAAGACTGGTCCATGAATACTTCGTCATAAACACCGGAATTGCACACAACAGGTGTATGGATTTTAACGCTGTTAATGGATGGTAACTCCTGCTCTATTGTTTCATTGTTTGTTGGATTTACAGCTCCTGTAAGCCTCTTATATGTAATGCTACCGCTGCTTGCATGGGTTCCGTTCAAAACCTGATCAGGAATCAGCAGCTGATTTTTATAAAAAACATTATTATTACATAGTCCAGCCTCAGGAATGTTTTCTGGTGCTTTTGCAGTTCCTGTTTCTGAAACTGTATTGTCGAGTATTATGCTGCCATTAAAAACAAGACTGTCATTTTTAACATGATAGCTTGATATGGCATTTTCAG
>DIQU01000086.1:869-10018 GCA_002426555.1 Firmicutes bacterium UBA5454
GATAGCTTGATATGGCATTTTCAGCTTTAGAGATATAATCGGTTATTGCAGGTACATCAGGCTTTGATGTGCCACCATTAAGTGTCTCACTTTCAAGCTCAATAACATAAAAGCCATTTGCAGAATCATATTTTATTTTATCATTGTCTTTTGCAAGCTGGAAAGGATCACTTAAAACATGCTCCGACAGGTCATCGCTATGGGATAAGCTTATTACAGGTATGGGTAAGCCGGATGCTGCTATTGAAACGCTTCCCCCGGGAAGGGCAGCATTTTGAACCTTTACGCTTTCCGGCACAAACACTTCAAGGTTATTTATTGTACGATACGAATAGCTTCTGTTTACAGTGTGCGGTTCCGAATACACCGTTTGCGTGTCTGTCTTGTCAACCCAATTTGAAACCCATACTTCATGCCCCGGGCAATAATCGCTTATATAATCTCCGTCAGTATCTTTACAGCCGCTATATGGATGTCCCGGGCAGCTGTCATTTATTCCGTCTCCATCAGAATCTGTACAATACGTTCCAGCAACATGACGCATAGTTCCAGAGCCGCAATACTCTGTTTCCGAGGCTCCTTCGTCTTCCTCCCACTTAAGATTATATGTTTTCTTAACCCGGATTGTTTCGCTTCCCGTATATGTATGCTCAGTAAAACCGTAATTATATAAATACTCCTTTGCCACCACATTCACATACAGGTTTTCTCGAACAGGAATACCTAGGCTTACGTCAAACTGCTCATTTCCTCTTTCATCTGCTTTAATCACACAGTTTGATAATGTTTCGTGCGAACTGATATTTTCTTCTTGTAGTTCTTCTGTGATTGATTCGCCTTCGNNGCTTCCCGTATATGTATGCTCAGTTAATCCAAAATTATATAAATACTCCTTTGCCACAACATTTACATACAGGTTCTCTCGAACAGGTATGCCCTGACTTACGTCAAAGCGCTCGTTTCCTCTTTCATCTGCTTTAATTACACAGTTTGATAATGTTTCGTGTGAACTGATATTTTCGTCTTGAAGGTCTTCTGTGATTGATTGGCCTTCGGGTTCAGGAATTGGTGATGGTGTTGGGGTGGTTGTACTTGAAGTTGGAGTAGGTGTTGGACTTGTTTCACCTGTGCCTTTGGCATAATAATCAATGCGGATTGGATACCAGAAGCGTATACAAACAGCACCGGCATTTTGGAAAGTACCATAACCAATACGCAGATCTCCGCTTTCTTCATCTTTGCGTTCCGGGTTTGTGGCTGTGGTTACCGGAAAGCCCGGTACCAATCTGCCTTGGATATCTTGTATCTTTATATAAGGGATTGTATACATATCTTTATAGAAAGGATCAGGAGAATATCCCACACCAGCATGGGAACCATCGTGGTGATACATTGCGTATGATAAGCTGCCAAAGCCAGGTTGTACAATAGGGATTTTATGGGGATAGTAAAAACCCAATTTACCCATTAATGATGTTTCTAAGAAATTCATTTTTGGTAACGCTCGTATTAAAATGTGTCGAATAAAGTACATTCAGGTTTCTCTGGCAAATTTGTTGGTAAATTTGATGGTAGGGGTTCAAAGTTAAAAAACCTTGTTAGTATTGTGTATTCATCAGAGTAATTTAGAGTACCTGTATCAATACTTATAACAGGTGTTATTTCTATACCCGAAGTCAATGCATTAAGCACTTCCCGAGGATGCCATATTTTATATTCCAAAATAAATTTATTTTGATATATTCTTTCCAATAAAAAATCAGAATCTGCCCATGCACCATTCTCTGCTTCGTTATCCCATATAATTATTTCTTTTGCTCCGCTTTCAGTTACTGTTGTCGCTTTCCAATAACCACCGGAATAGTGCCAGAATTCTATCATTTTAAACCCGCCTTTTGATGCAATAAGCTTACCTGCATCATTAGGGGGAACACCAATTGTTATTTCTTTAAATGAGCTTGCAATAACCGGTTTTGGTGGATAACCTATATATACAATAGCTAATAAAAATAAGATAAAAATTGCTAATTTCTTCACCATTCAATGAACCCCCTTGGATCAAATTCTTCAACTAAGGAATGCCCCCCGTCTTCATCGTACCTGCTGTATTTTTTTAAAGTTAAGGATATATAGAAGTTACCACTACGGGCGTTTCTTGGCGTTCTAATGTCAAAATTTAAATATATAGACTTTATATTTTCCTTATTTGTATATAAACTTCTATCGAATGAGTTTCCCGGCTTAGGTAGAATTTGCTCTGGTCTATTTCCGTCTTTTGTATATAGATTATTTCCAGAAAGCCCCCTGTCATCTGAGCCGTGCAAAGATGTATTTATAGCTATATTCCATTCATATCCTTCTGGCAAATCCGGAATATATCCTCTAACTCTGACTTTTCCCTCATGTTCATAGAATTTTAGGTGCTGAAGAAAAACACCAACAAATTCTTCTACTTTTAGTATTCCCATTGAGTTGTTGGATTTGTTCACTATGTCCGTTTCTGGGTTGAAGCTAATCCCTTCAACTTCAATCACACCATTACCTAAATCCTTTTTCTCTGGACGGTTTAGTTCAGCCACAGGAATTGGCGTAGGGCTTGGATTTGGAAAGACAGGAAGTTCTGATCTTTTTCTTGCTGATTTGTCAATAAGACGTCTTATAACAGCAACAGCTTCAGCTCTGGTTAATTCATTGCTTGGCTTGAATTCGCCATCTGGAAAGCCTGTTAATATTCCAAGATCATAACACTTTACAACATTGCTTTTACAACCAACATATATTTCTTTGTAGTCCTTAATCAATTCACAAACCGCCAGTGGATCCCGATATTCTGAATCATCAGTCAGCTTGTCGAGAGCCCTTCCTGTAACCTGTGCCATGTCTACTCTTCTGATTGGTTGCTTATATCCAAAATATTGATCATCCGGTTTTTTTCGAGTAAACCAAGAATCAACCGAAGGATCAACATACCCTTCCTCAATAGCCTTTTGAATATATGTTGAAGCCCAGTAGTCCTTACCGTTTTCAACCTTATGCCCCATAACTGTAACTATAAGCTTTATATACATATCTGCCGTGAGAGTATCATTTGGTTTAAAGGTTCCATCGGGATAGCCTGCAAAAATTTGTCTTGAATCTTTTAAGATATATTGAAGATCCCCTAAATACCATGCAGTTTGGGGGACATCGGGAAAGCTAATTGCATTCTCTCCTGCGCCCGTTACCCATGTTGGTGATATTCCTGTAAGTAAAATAGCTGATAACAAAATTTTCACCAGTAAATTTCTAAATTTTTTCATAACACTAATCCTCCATTGATAGTCTCTCGATACCTTTATAATTCTTCGTTTTTAAATGCCTCCTCAGTGTGAGATTGAACCCGCCGCTGAAACAGAAATTGGTTTATACTCGCCCATTCTTGTTTTTTTGTCCACAGGGCTAAAAATAAATATTTGTCATGGATTTTATCCATCTTAGTTTAATCATAATTCGCATTCGCCTGCGAACCGCTTAAATGGAAGCGGCCTCACACTAATCTTAGTTTCATCATTATTCACATTTATCCTGAAAAATGTAAAACAAAATATAATGTAATGATTTGAGTTAATCTTTTTTAAATCATTATACTGGTATTATTTTGCTTCTGTAAATATGAATTGCGTAAACAGCCCGTTTTATAGCATAAAAAGTTTTTGTGACCGTTTATACAAGAAAACGGGCTGTTTACGCAAAAGGGATTGACATGATGTGCTATGTATGGTATGTCTCGATGCTCTAAATTTGCTTTTTGTAAGCAGCGGAGAACCCGAGAGCCATAAGTGTAGTGAACTCGTTCAGCTAAGGCTGAACATCATGCGTTTTTACGCAGTAAAATACGCAATGGGCTTCAGTTTGGTACTCTACCCCCACCGAAGAAAGAATAATTATTCGATATTGGCCGCCGCTATTCTTAAAACTCTACACAGATGCTTGCTATGCTGTTTGCTTCAACACCGAACCTTACCTTATCGCTCTCCACATTAATGTCAAGCCCATTATCCGCCGCATTTTCATTGATATCCACATACCAGGCTTTCGATACATTGCGTCCAAACCTGAATACGGCTTCAGTCGCGAAACCCGAAACTTCATACGACCGTATGATTATTCTGTTGCTTCCGCTTCCCTGTTCTTCGGGCATTTTTACTGCAGAAACTGCAACGCTTCCGCTTTCAAGGGAAATAAAGCTGCCAACTGGCGGGAGTGTTCCGCCATGCTTCAAGCCCGATGTAAAACTTATGGGGTGGTTATAGTCATAAGCCTTGTTTATCAACGATAAAATATCCGGTTTCTCAACCGGCATGACTGCAAACCTGAATTTATGGATGCCGTTTTCCGGATACGGATCAGGGTCATAGGAACTGCGTATCAGTGTTACAGAAATCGAATTATTAATTCCTCTGAAGCCATACTTACTATTGGTTACTACCATAACTGCCGCATTACGGCTATCCTCCGGTATTCCAAGAGCCCAGCTGTTGGCAGGGACATCCATATCCATGGGCTCCCTCACGATTGTACCGAAGGGAATATCATACCTGTAAGAGCTGCAATTATAAGCGAAAGGCATATGAAAATTCAGCTGCGGAATATATTTGCCTTTGCGGGCTGTCTCCTGCCAATCGCATTCAACGTTGAAATCAAGCCTCGGGCTGTTATTATCCAATGATATGTTCACACACAATTTTGAATTTCTGAACTCAACATCATAATTAACCCACTGTCTTAAAGCATTTCTATCCATATGCGAATTATGTACCTTTACATCACGGTTAAGATCTGTGATATTCATATGCTTGCCGACAGTCCAGGCAGTCATTCCTTTGGCATCATCTTCTTCTACCAGCCTGAAAATACCTGCCGGCTTCTGCGGGTCGGCCATTTCCATTCTCTTCAATTTATCATAGCAAGAAATAATTGACATGCTTTTTGTATCAAATACAACCTTGATGCAGTCATTTTCAAGTACAAAGCTATCAGCTTTCTCTACCCTCAAGTCCGTTGAAAAATCAAGGGCCGAAGTGCATGTCATATGCTTTTCCCCCAGTATGTAGGTGCTGTAGCCATATGCAGGCACCTTAACATCTGCCAGAAGCTTTGTATACTTGTGCCCCCAATATTCACCCGGTTGATGGAATTGTTGCGTCTGCCCGCCGATAATCTGATATTTTGCACTATTACCCTCCGTATCGTTAATTATCAGCCTTCCCGTATCTCCGGGCCAATCCCAGATAGTTACTTCAACAGCTTCATTTCTGTCATGGGCTGAAGGGTTAAAGAAGTGTATTATTCTGTTTTTACCCCTGCCCCTTTCCGTCTGGGGCACACCATAATCATATATTGCATAACCGGCTCCTGCACCTTCGGACATAGTTTCCTTGCCGCTTTCCGTGCAATTCTCTCTGCAATCTTCTTTAATTAAGTTTGAAGTATCTATTCTGGATGCAATATTTCTAAAAGCCTGGCTGATACCTGTATTCGCAGCCGCAAGCACCTGCTGGAACTGCCCCATGGCATATTCCCTGGTTTCTATCACACCCGAACCGGGCAGTATATCATGGAAATGGTTGAAAAGCACCTTTTCCCATGCTTTCTCATATCTGCAGCCGGGATATTCGCCGTTTGAAAATACAGACGACAGGGTACTGAATGCTTCGGCTTCATTCATTTTGGCCTCGCTTATCCTGTTGGCAAGCTTTATCCTCGTATGAGTCGTATAACAGCCTGTAAAAATAAAATTGAGTTCTTGCTTTACTACCGGCAGCTTGCCGGCAGCCTTATCCAGCAGATTGAAATATTCTGCAAAAGTTCCGAACCTTATGGAGGGGAATACAGGCCACGAAGACATTTCCATCAGCTTCTCAATATCCCTCCTTGTCGGTCCCCCGCCATGATCCCCGACTCCGTACACTTTGAGCATAGTATCAATACCGTACTTCGTGCAAAATTCAGGAATGCAGACTGCTATATCGGAATTTATTGATGCATTGTACCAAAAAGGCTCCCTGTAAACAATGACAGATTTTCCCGAAGGTGCTTCCCAGCGGTAAATATTATGTCCGTCGAAACCCCTGCAGTGGTAATAATGGCTTACTCCTCCGTTTGAGAGTATCTCAGGCACATTGCGGCTATGTCCGAAGGTATCGGGCTCAAAGTCAAGCCTCAACGAGTTAGGATCAATATCCAGCAGTTTTGAAAGATATTTTTTGCTATAGAGGATATGCCTTGCAAGGCTTTCGCCATTAGGCATATTCTTGTCTGCTTCAACCCATGCGGAAGCAGTAACCTCCCACCGTCCTTCCTTTACCCTTGCCTTTATCTCTTCAAGCATCGCAGGGTCATTCTCTTCCACAATCCGGTATACTGACGCCTGAGATTGTGAAAATGTAAAATCAGGATATTCCTTCATCAGGTTCAACATGGTCCTGAAGGTGTCAAGCACGATTGCTGCGGTCTCGGCATATCCCCACAACCAGTTCATATCTATATGTGCATGGGCTGCACATATCAAATTGAAGTTCTTTGCAGCTGGTGATAATTCCATGATCATGTTTTCAGCATGCTGTGCTGAAGCTTTTGTTACAGCACCTTCATCAATATACGTTTCATAGAGGAATAGGACAGCATCCCCGACCGGCTTGCCAAATCTGTCTTCGTTTACCATTGAAAGCTTTGAAGCATAGTCAAGCTGTGATATGATCCTCTCAGGCCAGTATCCGCTGCATTTACTTTTGAGCGTATTCAGCTTGTCGAAATCAATAGACATAATTATCAACCCACCCTTACATATATTTTATATGGTTTTACCTTATTGCCATCATACCTGATTCTGTTCAACAGCTCGAACGCCTCCCGACAAGCCTGACTCGAGCGTACACCGCCGGGCATACGACAGCTGGGAGATATCTCCCACCCTCTTCATCAGTTCCTGTCGTGTATATTCCCTGCCATAAATATTAGCCGTATTTAACCCACCTTCCTTCTTTTCAGCTCCGCTGTTTTTTCAATTGCTGCATTAATTGAAAAATCATCCAGCAGGCTGTAAAGCTCAAGTGTCATTTCATATATCATACTGTTCTCAGAAAGCCGGCATATTTCTTTTAATACTGCCTCAGGGCCTTTTTCCGTTATGATTCCGTTAACTCCCTTAAGACCTGCGTCCTTTGAATCAAAACTCATCGCTGCAGCAATACCCAAACAAATACTTGCAGGATTAATACCATGCGCAATACATAAACTTGCCGCCCCTGCAAGCCTGTCATTCGGGGAAAGCTTTCTTACAACGTCATTACCTACCCGGTTTACCGTATCGCCGAGTTGTTTATTTCCAAACCTGTAAATCAGGTCGTCCGCATGATCCAGTATAACTCCAAGCTCTACGCCGTGTTCTCCTGACAGAGCTCTTGCCGAATCCTGCATTGCTCTTAAAACTGCAAGTTTTATGAATGGATCCTTCATAGCCTCCCAAATATATTCGCAGCCCTTGAGTTTTCCCAAATATGCCGTTAACGCATGGCCCATATTGTGTATGAACAGCTTCCTCCGGATATAAAAAGCAAAAGGGCTTGCCAGCTGCATATTTTTGATGTCCGGTATCCTGCCCTTGAAACCGTCCCTGTCAACAGGAAGCTCTGCATATTCTTCAACACAAATTCTCAGTATATTGCCTTGCTGCAGTTCAGGAGTCATTACCGGAACCATTCTCCCTATAGATGCTTCCACCAGCCCGACCAGTTTATCAAAATAACCATTTTGAACCTCATCAAGCTCATGTTTAATTAATTTCGCAAGATAAAGATTTGCATCAAGGAGGTTTTCACAGATAATGATGTTAAGCGGGTCCATTCTATTCGACTGCCATCGCTTTTTAAGTCCTTTGGCTATGGGCTTCGCTACTTTGGGTAGAATATTCACTCCCACAGCTGTTGCCATAATATCAGCCTCAGCTATCGCCACAGCCACTTTTTCAATATCGGCTCCATTAACCCCTCTTACATTCGTGACTGTAATTTCCTGACTGCCGGTATCTGATAATACACCAACCGGGTATTCTCCATCACTATTAAGCTTATTAATGATGTCCATATTCACATCAATAAAAGCCACTTCATAGCCTGACTCCGAAAACAATTGACCTATAAAACCCCGTCCGATATTACCCGCACCATACATAACAGCCTTTTTCATAATAACCCCATTCCGCCGCTGCAAGCCGGCACTGATATTGGTGCAAACACTCACTTGCCACGTAAGCTATGAGAGCTGCTGCTCCTTAATTTGCGGCATTCTTTGAATATCTTCGTCTGTGAAAATATCCGCTTCGTCCCTGCTTTTCGTTGAAAATTCCGAAATTACGCAGCCCTCCGGGCCCGCCTGGAACCAATGCTTTGTATTCGGATGAAGAGTATATTGCTGGCCCGGTTTCAATATTATTTCATGCCATACAGTATAAGTCTTTTCTCTGCCCTTGGGTGCTTTGGCCTTTGGCGATTTTGCCGACTCTCCTTCTACATACAGGTAAACCTCACCCCATCTGCAGCGGAAGGTCTCTTCCTTGCCAGGCTCGCCATTTATGGGCGGATGGCAGTGTTCAGGGCATGTCTGATGCGGGAACAATACCATTTCCTTTGCGCAGCACCTAGCTGTATTCACATATGTAACCAGCTCCAGCCCGATGTTCTCAAGTTCATTTAGTCCAAAATCGGCAACCTCCAG
This sequence comes from Firmicutes bacterium UBA5454, assembly GCA_002426555.1. GTDB lineage: Bacteria > Bacillota > Clostridia > Caldicoprobacterales > DTU083 > UBA5454. The sequence goes on from DIQU01000086.1 coordinate 9,624, forward strand.
ATTATTCATTTCATCTTCAGTAAGCACAATTCCCGCTTTTTTAAAATACTCCAATGCTTTGGTTCTAGCAGCCTCATATTGCTTTTTGGTTAACATTACTTATCCTCCCGCATTATTTATCATTTATTGCTGCTACCTTTTGTCCATCTATTTATCATCCTATTTCGTTATTCACCATAAATGTCAGAGTTTCTTCAAAGCTCTTAATGCCTGTGGATGCCCCTGCAGCCATAACACAGTGAGTACCTACCGCATTTGCAAACTTACCGCACTCATACAAACTCCAGCCTTTCGTCAGGCCTGTTAAGAAGCCTGCTGCGAATGAATCTCCCGCGCCGGTTGTATCTACGGCTTTATATTTTGAGTATGTCGGTATGAGATGTTTTTCCCCGTCC
>DIQU01000086.1:10218-10721 GCA_002426555.1 Firmicutes bacterium UBA5454
GAGATGTTTTTCCCCGTCCTGATTCTTAATGAAGCAGCCTCTTTTCCCAAGTTTTATGACGGAAGTTTTTACGCCCATCGCCAAAAAAGCATCGGCTACCTCTTCGGGCTCTTCTTTTCCGCTGAGCATAGCAGCTTCTTCAATACTGGGTATAAAAAGGTCAATGTGCTTCATGCATGGTTCAAGTACGTTCATCCACCTTCCCCCGGAATCCCATGCAGTATCCAGAGCAGTATACTTTCCCGATTCTTTTGCCTTTATAAGAAAATCCGCACATTGCAGCCCATCAAACTTTGGCATCAGCATCGTACCTGCCACAAACACAATTTTGGAATTTTCTATAATGCTAAAATCGATATCATCAATACCAAATTCAGCATTAGCCCCCAGGCAGTGTAGAAACGACCTTTCTCCGCCTGCATCAACCGTTACGATTGATGCGGAGGTTCCTGCGGTATCATCAGCTTTAAGGCCTTCTACATTTAGCTTTTCATCCTTTAAGG
>DIQU01000086.1:10863-13252 GCA_002426555.1 Firmicutes bacterium UBA5454
AAATTGACATAACAGAAAAGATCATTTAGCTTTTCATCCTTTAAGGCAGCGGTCATGAATTTCCCGAAGCCATCCTTGCCGACCTTTCCGATGACAGCCACGTTTAGCCCAAGTATAGCCATATCAATAGCAGAGTTAGCCGCACAGCCGCCCGAAAATAGTTCAATATTATTAACCAGCTGAAGCTTGCCGCTCTCAGGGAGACCATCGACAGTCCTTGCAATCACATCAGCAACCAGTATCCCTACACAGGTCACATCAAACATTCTCTTCCCTCCCCTTTATTCACATTACTATTCGTGTACCCAAATCAGAGCGACTATTACAGTAAACATAAGTCTGTTCATTCAACATTTATATAGTAAAATTAGTTTACCAATTATATTGTAATTCAATATCAATCAGCTTGCAATAGTAAATTATTTATACTGAGATTGACATTGCATGTTTATAAATAGTAAAATATTATTATTGTACAAGCGCTTTACTAACATCTTGTACCGTTACATTATGAAAATATATCTTAGCAGGAGAAAAAAACAGAATGTTAGGATCTAATCACCATTCCACAAAATTGCAGAACAGATCGCTGGTACTGAAAATAATATGCACCAGAACCAATGTTTCAAGAATAGATATTGCAAGGCAGACAGGGCTAAGTAAAATGTCCATAACAAACATTGTCAGTGAACTGATAAGCGATGGCCTGGTTGTTGAGCAGACCGGGCAAACTGCTGCAAAAAACGGTTCCATAGGCAGGAAGCCGGTGTTTCTGTCTCCCGGTGCGGACCGTCACCTGGCAATAGGGTTATATATATCAAGGGACCATGCAACTGCAACCCTTTCAAATTTAAAATGCGAAATACTGTGCGAAAAGAGATGTGCTTTTGAATTCGAAGAATCTGAAATCTCCTTTACCGATAAAATAAAGTCACTTGTTCATTCGGTTCTTGATACAGGTGTGGCATCAGATAAGAAAATAATCGGTATCGGAGTAGCTTCCATAGGCCCTCTGGATATCGAAAACGGAATTATTCTTGAGCCTCCGAATTTTCACAAGCTAAAAAGCATTCCAATAGGTAATATACTTGAAAAGGAATTCAAATGCGCAGTCTACACGGATAACGACATGAATGCGGCTGCCTTGGCTGAGAAGCTTTACGGCAAGGCGGTAAATATCAGTGACTTTGCCTATGTTGGCGTAACAAATGGTATCGGCTCCGGCATCATTGCAGATAATACACTATTTGCAGGCGATATGGGCTTCAGCGGAGAAATTGGCCACACTTCGATCAACTTTGAAGGTCCTAAATGCGCCTGCGGTAATACAGGATGCCTTGAGCTCTACGCCAACATACCCGAAATAGTATCGCAGGCTGGAAAATCAATCATCCTGGGAATGGATTCGGGGCTTTCCGAGCTCGATGAGATTGTTTGGACGGATATTATAAAATATGCCGGGGCAGGCGATAAACTTGCTCTTAATCTGATTGACAGACTTTGCCTTTACATTTCAATAGGGCTCGTAAATCTTATAAACATGTTCGACCCTCAAATAATATATCTCGGCCATGATATTGCACTTGCGGGAAATCTTGTTACAGAAAGGCTGCAGTCATACCTTAAGGACAAAACAATAAGCAGCAGATATAAGAGCGTTCCGGTAGAAATTTCAGCCTTTGGTGACAAATCCCCAATTATCGGCTCTATCGCCATTGTAATGGATAAATTATTCAACGGCGTTATTCCCGGATTTTGAATTATTATCAGCTATTACAATATTAGCTTTTGACTTTTGTCTGTATTCAGCAGGAGTAATACCTGTTATTTAATTAAAACTTATAGACCCCAGTATTTTCTCAAAATCCCCGGCAAGCTTATCAAAATCGCCGCTAATACCTTGAAAGACGATTGAATAAACATCTTTGCCTAAACAAAAAAGCACATACTCACACTTCACCCCGGCTTTACCTGCTGAATCAGTTCATCCAGATTTGATGCACTAAAATTTTCCTTATAAGTTGTAAAACTAGCCGTGCCATTCCAATACTCCGCCGGGTGAATCAAATTGTTCTTAGGCTACTTTACACTATCTTTTTACTAATACTTATCATGCGGTTTGACTTGAATCCCGCCCGCTCAAGGCATAAGCACAATCACGCTGCCCCTCATTTTCGATAAGCGTCTGAAATCTTTTAATTATTTGACTTTGAGTCCCTGTTCTTTCCCCCAACATTTTTTGTACTTCCGACAGCTCCTCAAGCAGCTGATCTTTCGTTTTGCCGCCCATATGAACGCTCCTTTCCAGCCAAAGTGCCGATATTTTTATTATGGCTACCAATATTTTATTAGCCGGCCGGCTGTGAGGATAGGTTGAATATGCTTATAA
>DIQU01000057.1:0-235 GCA_002426555.1 Firmicutes bacterium UBA5454
AGGTGCTATTTTCATTGGAATCGTAGTTACTGCTCTAGCAGGTATTCCGCTTAATGTTACAACAATGGGCGATACTGTTAGCTTTGGTGATGCATTATCTCAATTACCAATTACCTTTATGGCAGCATTTGGTAACCCTGGGCTGCTCTCTCTATTTAGCGATGCCAGCAAGTTGCCTCTAGTATTAATTACTATCTTCTCCTTCAGCTTGTCTGACACCTTTGACACAATCGGT
>DIQU01000057.1:466-909 GCA_002426555.1 Firmicutes bacterium UBA5454
CCTTTATCGGAACTGGTCGTCAAAGTGGAATTTTTTCAGATGAGGATCTGAAGTCTATGGATGAAAGCTCAGGCTTCAAATCTAAAATGGATAAGGCCCTTTTTGCTGATGCTATTGCTACGTCTATTGGCGCAATTTTTGGTACATCCAATACAACTACTTATGTAGAGAGTGCTGCTGGTATTGGTGCAGGCGGACGTACTGGCTTGACCAGTGTTGTAGTTGCTATTTTGTTCGTACTTAGCGCATTCTTTGCTCCAGTTATCAGCGCTATTCCTGCAGCTGCTACTGCACCTGCACTCATCATTGTTGGTATCATGATGCTTTCTGCATTCAAAGAAATTGAGTGGGCTGAATTGTCAGTTGCTATTCCTGCATTTTTTGCTGGTATCTTCATGGCTCTGGCTTACAGCATATCATATGGTATCGGAACAGGCTTTATC
>DIQU01000057.1:1057-5094 GCA_002426555.1 Firmicutes bacterium UBA5454
TATGGTATCGGAACAGGCTTTATCTTCTATTGCATCGTCAAAGTTGTAAAAGGAGAAGGTAAGGATATTAGTCCAGTTCTTTGGATATCTACCTTACTGTTCATTCTAAACTTTGTACTAATGAGCGTACCTCTATAAGCGTCAAGGCTTATAACCTGCTTACAGGTTTTAACAGTCCACTAAAAAAGCCTTTGTCTGAATTTATATGTTTAGACAAAGGCTTTTAATTTACTGGATATTTAACTGGCAATTGCATTAATACCATAACTAGCTAGCGTAACTTTGCTCAGGTAATTGATTTGATTTATTACATTCTTACTATAAATTAAAGACTGCCATAATCGATTCAACAGCGGTTTTTTCATTTTGCTGGTCAATGATTATGGATATCTTGGTTTCCGATGTAGTAATAAGCTTTATAGGGATATTCTGTTTTGCCAGTACCTGAAAGATTCGTGCAGCAATACCCGATTGTCGCTCCATACCTAAACCTTCTACTGTCAGTTGAGTAATATCTTCAAAAACATCTGCACGTGCACCTTCATCCTCATAAGCTTGAGACAATTCCATAGCGTAGCTCAAATTTTCCAGTGGCAAGGTGAAGGAGAGGTTAATAGATTTATTCACTGGAGCTGTTTGACTTATCATATCTATGTTCAAATCTCCATCGGCAAGTGCACCGAATAGATTGGCTAGTATCACTGGATTGTAGGGTAAACCATTCATAGTAATCATAGCACGATAGTTATTAGTATAGATATTGGTTACAGGGCTTTGGTCCAGTAGGGCATCGGACATTGTATATAGCCCAGATTTTTTCCCTGCCATAAATTTGACAGCGGTTAAAGCACCTAGGGCAAAAATCTTGCGAGATTGAGCTGAATGGGTAATCTCCAGAATTTCATCATCACCCGCGAACATAACTGTATGCTCTCCTGCTATGGTGCCTCCTCGAAGAGCATGTATTCCAATCTCATTCACTGAACGCTTATCGGTTTTAGAGTGTCTGCCATAAACATAATGCTTTGAGTTAAGGAACACTTCATTGATAGAATTTGCCAAAGCATAGGCTGTGCCACTGGGAGCGTCAATTTTTGAGCTGTGGTGCTTTTCTGTAATCTCAATATCAAACTTGTCTCCAAAAACGGATGCGGATTTTTGTATCAACTCATACATTAGATTGATTCCAACAGACATATTGGCAGCATGGAAAATAGCTGTTTCCTTGGAATGCTGACGTACCTCTTCCAGATTTTGCGGGGACAGACCTGTTGTAGCCACTACCAAGGGTGTAGATGTCTTTCTTGATAATTCCAGCAAAGCGGGAAGGGCATTTGGAACGGAAAAATCTAATATGACATCTGCCTCTTCTTTCACCTGGGATGGATCTTCATATACAGGGAAAGGATTATGTTTGGCAGTAGGGAATTTATCTATCCCCGCAACTATTTCTATTTTTTCATCGATATCTGCTGCAGCTGCCACTACTTGCCCCATCTTCCCATTACAACCATGCAGAATCAGTTTTATCATTAGTGAATTTCACTCCAATCTTTCAGGTCATATCTTAATATTCACTTATTTCGCCAAGATTAGACCATAATCCTGCATAGCGTTTTTCAATAATTCAAGGTTATTATCTGCCATGTCAGCCAAAGGTAAGCGCAAGGGCCCCATGTTAAAGCCCATAAGATTCATTGCTGTCTTAACAGGAATGGGATTTACTTCACAAAACAGAGCATTAATCAGAGGAAGAAGCTTCAATTGCAGTTGGAGGCTTTCCTCAACCTTGCCTGATAAAAAGGCTGCTGCCATGTTATGGGTATCTCGAGGGGCAACGTTTGCCACAACTGAGATAACACCCTTGCCTCCTGCTGCCATTAGAGGAACAACCATGTCATCATTACCTGAATAAATGACCAAGCGGTCGCCGCAAGTGCGATGCATCTCCAATACCTGAGCGATATCTCCGCTGGCTTCCTTGATGGCTTGAATATTCTTGATTTTAGCCAGTTCCTGAAGCATAGCAGCAGTAATATTGCAATTAGTTCGACTTGGCACATTGTAGATAATAATGGGAATGTTCACTGCATCAGAAACAGCTTGATAATGAGCAACTAGTCCGCGAGCGTTCGATTTATTGTAATAGGGATTGACGATCAACAAGGCATCTGCACCCAGTTCCTCCGCTTCAATTGAGGCGCGGATAACTTCAGCTGTGCTGTTACCACCAACACCAGCATATACAGGCAGTTTTCCTTTTCCTTTTTCTATGGTAAAGGCTATGACATCACGTTTTTCCTGCCTTGTCATAGTAGGCGGTTCTCCTGTGGTTCCGCATGCCAGAAGTGCATCGGTACCTTCATTAATTTGAAAATCTATGCTTTTGTCCAAGGCTTCAAAGTTGACACCATCTTTTGTGAAAGGTGTCACCATTGCTACGCAGGACCCTGTAAACAGGCTCATAAACTATCAACCTCCTTTAGTCTTTCCAGGCTTCCATTTTCCCAGTAATTAATCAAGCTTTCAGCGATTTGGATAGTATTAGTAGCAGCTCCTTTACGGATGTTGTCTGCAACAACCCAAAGGTTTACACCGTTGTCAATGCTTTCATCTCTTCGAATCCGACCGACAAAAACATCGTCCTTATCCTCTGCTTCTATGGGCATGGGGTAGCGATTATGTCCGGGGTCATCCACTAAAACAATTCCCGGTGCCTCAGCCAGCACGCTCTTTAACTGCGAAATTTCAAAATCCTTCTCAAATTCTATATTGATAGATTCGCTGTGTCCATGGAACACAGGTACACGTACAGTGGTGGCAGTAATTCTCATTGATGGTGCACTCAGAATTTTTCTTGTTTCTTCAATCATTTTCATTTCTTCTTTTGTATATCCATTTTCCAGAAATATATCGATATGAGGCAGAACATTTCCGAAAATTGGGTAGGTGAATTTTTCCGGCGGCAGTCCCTTAACTCCTCTTTCTAAATCATTATAGCCTGCTGCACCGGCACCAGATACCGCTTGATATGTGGAAAACACAATTCGCTTAATCTGATATTGATCATGCAGAGGTTTTAACGCTACTACTGCCTGAATAGTTGAGCAGTTAGGATTGGAGATGATGCCTTTGTGCTTCAGGATATGTTCGGCATTTACTTCGGGCACCACCAACGGAACATCAGGGTTCATTCTCCATGCACTGCTGTTATCAATAACTATGATGCCTCTGGAAGCTGCGATGGGAGCAAACTGCAGGCTGGTGCCGCCTCCAGCAGAAAAGAGGGCAATGTCGATATTTTTCCCGTCGAAACAAGTTTCATTAAGTTCTTCAACTGTATATTCCTTACCGAGAAAGCTTATTTTTTTTCCTGTAGAGCGAGCAGAGGCAAACAAATAATAGTTTTCAACCGGCAGCTGTCTTTCCTCTAATACCTGTAGAAATTTTTGTCCAACCATTCCTGTGGCTCCCACAATGGCAATATTGTACTTCTTCAATATAATTCCTCCTTGTTCTCTAAATGCATGCCTCACATTTAGGGTATGCAAAAAGTGCTGTAGAATGTTCTTAAAAATCACCTGAACCGCAAAATATGGCTAAGGATTGTCAAATAAAAAACGGCTGATGTTCACCAGCCGCCTTCGTATGCATAATGGGAACTTATCTCAATATTCAACCAAATGTAATTTTATCAGTGGTTAATACCTTAAGTACCATTAACGAAAGCAGTTAGCGCTCCATCAATTACTTGATGACAGTCGGGAGATTTTTTACCTCGGGACCAGAAAACAGCGGGAGGACCGCAATTTCCTTCGGCAGCATTTCCTTCCATCCAATTTCACAGAACCCCTCATTCTCCAATGGACTACTCATAAAAGCTGCAACCTCTAAACTACCTGTAAATATTTATTTTTTTCAATCATAACACTAGATAGGGCAGTTGTCAATTGTTTTACGGATACGAGATGCGGGATGTGGGATACGAGATGCGGGATGCGGGATACGAGATACGGGATGCGGGATGCGGGATACGA
>DIQU01000073.1:0-1396 GCA_002426555.1 Firmicutes bacterium UBA5454
AGGTTGCGGGTTCGAGTCCCATCACCAGCTCCATAAGAAAGGCTTGAAATCAATTGTTTCAGGCTTTTTTTATTTTTGGAAGTGAGATGAGAATTGAGTTGTACAAACATTTTACAAACATCAGCTTTTTTTCCTCGTTTTTTTCTGTTTCTTTTTGCCGAAAATACCATTGGCGGCTATCTCAGCTGCATCCTTCTGCAATGTCGGAACTACATGAGAATAAGTATCCAATGTAATACGGATGCTTGAATGCCCTAGCCTTTCAGAAACAATTTTAGGGTTAACACCTGCCTTTAACAGTTCGGTTGCATGGGAATGCCGGAGATCGTGAAATCGAATGACCGGCAAGCCATTTTCTTCAACGAACTTCTTGAATTGCTTCCCAACATATTCTGTCACTATAGGCCGACCATCTGGCCAGGTGTTAATAAATCCACTTAATTGATAATCCGGTCCGTGGAAGAGCTGCCACTCTTTTTGCTTCTGTTTCTGCTTTTTCAAAATATTTGAAACTACTGCAGGTAGAATGACCATTCTACTGCTGCCATCGGTTTTCGTATTTTTTAGTATCCACTGTTTATCTACTCTTTGGTATGTATATCTGACTGATATCTGATTTTTATCTAGATCCATATCTGCCCACCTCAGCGCACATATTTCACCTACCCGAAGCCCTGTTGTTGCTGATAGAAGTATGGGGATGTATAGGGGAGTATCTTTAGCTAGTTCAAGAGCTTTAAGTATTGTTTTATTGTCCCATGTACCGAAAACTACTTTGCGCTTCTTTGGGGCCTCCACCTTCTCTGTTGGATTGTTGGCTAGTAAACCCCACTTAACTGCTTGAGATAAAGCTTTATGTAAGATCCGGTGAATATACAGTACGCTTGTTGGGGATAGATGAGTTTTCAGTAATTCTGAATACATAGCTTGTATTTTCATCGGTGTAAGCTTGTCCAGCTTTATATTACCGATTCTTGGATTAAGGTGTACTGTAGCAATCCCGTTATAGCTTCGATAAGTAGATGGTGCTAGATTGTTTTTTGCATATACATTGAGCCATTGATTTAGATAGTCCTCTACTGTAGCCTTTGAAGACTCTATATACGTTCCAGTCTCAACCTGATATATAAATTCATTAACCAGCTTCTCGCATTCTCTTTCAGTATCTGCATATACCCATTTCTGGCGGCGTTTGCCAGTAATCGGATCCCGATCAAGTTCAATGACTCCCGCCCATCTGCCTTTATACTTTCTTATATGACCTCGCATTTTATCATTCCTTTCTTATGATCACTAAAACAACAATTCCTTAATAGTGATGCCAGTGGGGCTATGTCCCTTTGAATATTAATGCCTTTAATCCTACCATTAATCCTGCCATTAAGCTGCTCATTCT
>DIQU01000073.1:1560-2003 GCA_002426555.1 Firmicutes bacterium UBA5454
ACTCATTAAGCTGCTCATTCTCTCACCCCATTTCGAATGTATGTTCGGCCTATGAGTCTAAATAAACTGCCATCCTAATCTAGATGAATGACAGTGTATTTACTTCATTTACTTTTCTGACAGCTCACGTAATTTGGTACTATAAGAAACAAGCTCTTCCGAAACATTCAGCATTTTACTAACCTGCTCTAAGTTCATTCCTTCCCGGAGTGCTAGATCCAAATCCGTTTTGTCAATCAGCAGTTCTGCTGCAAACTCATTGGCTTGCCTTTCATATACTGCGGTATTCATCATAGTATTTTCTCTGATAAATCCTATTTCTATATCGCTATGAAGGAGAGCATGCCCCAGTTCATGAGCTACAACAAGCTTTTGTATTGCTTCATCCAATCTGCTGTTTAAAACGATAAACCTATTTCCAAGGATGTTGGCGTAATAGCCTT
>DIQU01000073.1:2149-5750 GCA_002426555.1 Firmicutes bacterium UBA5454
AGGATGTTGGCGTAATAGCCTTTAACTTTTTTATAATGGGACGAATACTTTATTTGGATTCCATAGCTTCTTGCTATCATAAATGGATTACGGGTTTGGTGTATTGCTACAAGTTTTTCTACGAAGGTGCGGATGTAGTTGCTAATCTTACTCCCTCCAATTTAGGCTTGTGTACCCTTGCTGTCCATTTTGTCTTTACTCTTCTCTTTGGTGTTACTGCCCTTTTGTCTGTTTATTTCTCTAGACTGCCAATATAATTGGCTGATGTCCCTGAAGAATGCCTCTTTATCTTCCTCTGCTACTTCATCATTCATAAAGAAGGTATTGGCTCGTTCCATGAATTTACTATACTGCTCTTTATCCTCTGCAATATTTTCATCTAAACTTGGCAATGGCTCACCGATATCCTTGGACAAATCCAGAAGTTCTACATTGGCATCCAGTACTTGTGCTATCCTGGACAGAATATCAAGTTTAGGCTGCCGCAAACCATTTTCATATCTAGAAACAGTAGCTTTAGTCGTCCCTGCAGCAATGGCCAGCTCATCTTGACTCAATCCCTTTTCCTCTCTCAGCATTTTTATCTTATCTCCAAGAGTCATACAAATTTCGCCTCCTTACCTTTATTATAACAAATGGTAACAAAATTACAATAGAAGTTACCAAATTGGTATTGATTATTTTACACATTGATTGTAGAATAAGGTTACCAACGTGGTAACCGGCTTTGATAAGGAGGAATTGTTATGGATTTGAAAAAACTGAAGGGAATCCGTGTGGAGAAGGGTCATACCCAGGACACGCTGGCTCGAAAGCTTGGGGTAACAACAAAGACTTACAACCGGAAAGAACTCGGCATCATTGAATTCAATCGGAGGGAGTTGTCTCTAATTATTAAGGAGTTGGAAATGAATGATGATGATGCCATGGAAATTTTTTTTACGCTAATGATTACCAATATGGCAACATGAGGGAGGAGATAGGATGAAAGATCGTAGAGAAAAATCTGGTACCGAAAAAATCACTCTAACTGCAGAGGAAGTATCGCATATCATGGGCATGAGCAAAAGATTTGTTTATGAACTGGCACAAAGGGGAGAGCTCCCATGCAGGAGATTTGGTAAAAAGGTGTTGTTCTCCCGGGTAGCGATAGAGCGTCTGATGGAGTCTGAAGATTGCTTTAGGGGCTTATAAGCTTCAAAAAACTAGCGGGATAAAAGCAAGAGGTGCAAGTGATGAAAGTGATAGACAAAATGCTATACAAAGCCCTGGATCCAATGTCCATTGCATCAGAGCTGAATTACATTGCATGCAGGCATCGATGCTGCGGCAACCAAGTGGAAAGAGGAAACTTCGGAATTGTCAAGGTGTTATTCATCAATGGGGAGGCTCACTATACCCCATCAGAGCGGGGTATTGAGATCACAATCTATAAGTATGAGGAGCGGGATCGCTATCAGGGCCATATGAAAAATAGGAACATCTGCAGATGCAGCATATGCGAATGCGAATAAATAAAGATTGCTGCGACCATACAAGAATGCAGAAATAAGGGAGGAAACAATGTTTACCTACAACGATACTTATGAATCAATCACAGACTTTACATGGAGCTTACTAGACGGAGAATATGATCGAAAAATTTACAACAACCTTTATGAACTGTCCAAAAACATGGATAACTGGAGGTTTGCAAACCTTGATCCCACTGCATATTTTGAGTTTGTAATTGAGTTATCCGATGAAGAAGAACCTTTCATAATCAACCCATGGGTTATGATACACAACTACAGATGGTATCCGGGTACAGGTTCTTTAGAACATAAGCTCATGATGCTATTGGTAGCCATTATTCGATTTCAACATTCAGAGATCTTGGCAAATCTAAAATTCAATAAGAATGCAGAACGTTACCGGCAGTCAAATCAAATAAACAATAATAAATATTAAGGAGAAAAAAGATGTTTCAGTTTTATAGTGATTGTTATTCAATCAAAGAGTTCACCAAGAGCGTGCTGGAAGGGGCATACGACCGCCATATATACCGGGCTCTCTACAAGCGGGCAAAAGAAATAGGTAATCACAGATTCAGACACATTGATCCAACCGAGGAAATTGAATTTGAAATCACACTGGAAATTGATGAAGAACCGCTCATTATCACAGCAGAAACCATGGAAGACTGCCGGAAATGGAATCCGAACTATAGTGAATATGAACGTAGACTGGTCCAGCTGATATCATTCATCATCAAAGATATACATGGACAAGTCCTTAAAACTCTTAAATTTGAGGAATTGGAAGCATCTAAAAAACAGCCGGCTCAATAATAGTAATCTCGACCACGTCACAGATAAACACAAAACCAATTTATCGGGTAAGTCAGTGCAAGCCAAAGAATGATCCGGTAATTGGAAACACAATCAATAAAACTCAATCAATGAAAGGGGAACAAATCATGAACAATGTATTTTTTCTAGGCAGAATCACAAAGCAGCCGGAGATCCGGCAGACAAGCGGAGGAAAAGACTATTGTAGATTTTCACTTGCGGTGGATCGGGACAAGGAGTCAGCAGACTTCATTCCCTGTGTGTGCTGGGGAGACAATGCACAAAATTTGGTCAAGTATGTTGTAAAAGGCCAGCAGCTGCTGGTCAGCGGAAAGCTGCAATCCGGTTCTTATCAGGACACCTCCGGCAGTACCCGCTATACGCTGGATGCCTATATTTACCGGATCGACTTTCTAGCCAAGCCCAAGGGAGCAGCCGATATGGCAGGTAGCTTCCAGCCGGTAGTGGATGATGACCTGCCCTTTTAACAATCATTGATCACCGCCTCTTGCAGCTGATCTGGAAATGCAGACAAGTAAAATCAAACAGGGAGGATGCACAGATGAAAAAACTAATGATGAAGCAGGAAGCCTTGGAGAGCTTTACCAGAATACTGGATGATATCCAGTTCAGTATCAAGGAGGAGCTGGCTTACAAGGAGTGCAGCAAGGAAAAAATCCATGATCTATTGGATGATTTGAAGATGACCTGGTCAGATACCTACAACTCCATTGATGTAGAGATTTCTCGTTCCCTGCGAAGGCTTTATAGTAGTTACGTCCAAGCAAAAAGATCAGGGGATATGGCACAAGCTGATTTGTATCTGGATTGCTATTTGTCCATACGGAAGAAACAGGGGAAAGGGCATGTGAAGGGAACTCACATTCTTTGAGCCTTGCCATTCTTCCTTCCCCATATAGACCGGTCGTAACGACCGGTTATACAACCGCTTAAGCGGTTGTTCTTTTCTTAAGGGTTTTCTTAAGGCAAAGGAAGGATGCCCCTTTGCTTGCTTTATTGAAACTGTAATCCTGCAAAACAAGTGTTCTCGTTTTTGGCTTAAGACAAGCCCCCCGTATACTAATAATAGGGGGGCGCAAAATACATAACCATTTTCTGTAAGGAGGTTAGGAGCCGGATGCATCAAGGCCTGGAGTGTATTTTTGACTGGATGGAGTTCACCATTCACGACTTGGATGAAGAAGAGGTCATTTTGCAAGTTTTAGAAATGAATCTTGCAGATTTCATGGAGCTACCCAAGGGAAGGTATG
>DIQU01000029.1:0-6581 GCA_002426555.1 Firmicutes bacterium UBA5454
CTTTATGATATTGGGTGTTTTTATTGTATTATTTTTGTCCAGAGACGTCATATATCGATCTATTATGAGACCTTACAAAGCCAAGCTTAAATCTAGCCTCTAGCCTCTAACCTCTAGTCTATAGAAAGCACAGAAGTTAAGCCTTTCAGCGCTGATGGTACTTGGCGGGAGACTGCCTGGGAGAGTAGGTTGCTGCCGAAATCTCATGTGAAAAACTAGTCCTTGCAAGCAAATTCCTTGAGAGATCAACAGCAGCGTTTAACTCAAATATTTTGTATAAAATGCTTAGCTGAATCGCCAAAAACTGAGTAGTTTTTACGATTTTTGATAATTTTTATTTTTAAATTGACAGTAGATAAACTATCCTATATAATATATTTGCTAGGTATATATTTTGTGTATATATACAAAGTTTATATCTTTGAAGTAACGAACTGAATATCGAGTTATCAACTTTTCAACGATAATGGCAAACCATTGGAAACAATGGGGCGCAAAGCCAAAGGGCCTAAATCCTTAGTGATATGGCAGCCGAGCTACCGAAAGGAGAGTTTCTTTATGCTCAGAATGATTGTTTCATTGGTCATTTCCCTTGTTCTAGTCATGAGCCCCGCTGTAGGACAGCTTATCAATCAACAGACAACTTTGTTTCAACAACAGTTATATACAGATAAAACAAACAATCCCGGTGAGGATATCACAGGCGTACATATGCCGGTAAATGTAAATGAAGGGCAAGGGATTGCACCGGGAACAAATGCACTGGAAGAACCCAGGACCGTACCAAAAATGGCAACAGAGGTGCCGAAGCTTACCCCACCAGCGAAAGCAACAGAGATACCTAAGGCTGCACCACCGACGATAGCAACAGAGATACCTAAGACTGCACTACCGACGATAGCAACAGAGACATCTAAGGCGACATCAACTGCGAAAACAACAGAGACATCTAAGACCGCACCAACAGCAAAAATAGCTTCGGCACCTAAGTTTGCACCAACAGCAAAAACAACTGAAAAACCCAAGGCTGTACCAACAACAAAGGCAACGACAGAGCCTCCAAAATCAACACCGGCTGAGCCAAAAGCCACGGCTGAACTTGTTCAAAGTAAAGCACCTGCTGTATCCACTCCTGAGACGACTAAGGCACCGAAACCAACGGATTCGCCCAAATCACCGGTAGAGAGCAGTGTTCCTGAAAAAGAATCAGCACCGGCTTCCAGCGATAAGGTATTTGATACCAGCAAGGTGAAATCCGGTACCATTGGCGTCCGATACCTTAATACCAGCGGCAAAAGAGTAAAGTTACTGGTTGTAAAGGGAAGCTCCAGTTACAATTATAACCTGGATGGTAAAGGTTCTTTGGAGACTTTTCCTTTGCAATCAGGCAATGGAGAATATACAATAAGTATATTGGAAAACACAGAAGGCAAAACGTATAAATTCATATTGTCGGAAAAGATTCAAGTCAGCATCTCTAATACCAACTCTGCTTATTTGGGCTCTATTCAGATGATCAACTGGAATTCCAGCATGTCTGCAATTAAGAAGGCTGCTGACCTGACATCAGGAATTTCCGGTGATGAGGCAAGGCTGAAGAAAATTTATAATTATGTAGTCAAAAATATTGATTATGATTCGGACAAGCTTGGCACCTTGCCTTCAACCTATATTCCCAGTGTCAATGACACCTACAGCAGTAAGTCTGGTATCTGTTATGATTTTGCCTCTCTGACAGCCTCCATGCTGCGCAGTGTTGGAATTCCTACCAAATTAATCATGGGCTATGCAAAAGAGGTTAATGGTTACCATGCCTGGAATGAAGTGTATATAGATGGAAAATGGATAACAATAGACACCTCTTACGATTCCCAAATGCGAGAAGCAGGAGTCAGTTATTCCATGAAGAAAAGCAGCAGCGAATATCAGACCAGTAAGACTTATTAAGTAAAAGCTCGAAAATTAGAATAACAGGGTATGCATAAAGAGTTCATAAAGGCATACTCTGTTTTTTTGTTGGTAAATGGTTTTTTTATATGCTATACTGTATTGTAAACAAGCTCCATCGGTATCTTTGCATAGAAACGGAGGATGTCAAATGAGCGATACTGTATGTTCCATAATAGTTCCCATGTATAATGAAGAAGATGTCATAGAGGAAACCTATCAACGTTTGAAAAAGGTAATGGATCAAACTGGAGAAAGTTATGAGTTGCTTTTTGTAAATGACGGCAGCAAAGATCGATCTGCTCAGATTATTTCAGAGCTTGCAAGAATCGATGAAAGCATTCGTCTGATTGATTTTTCCAGGAATTTTGGCCATCAAATTGCGGTTACTGCCGGCTTGGATTATGTCCAGGGGCAGGCAATTGTAATCATAGATGCTGATCTACAGGATCCGCCGGAAGTCATTCCCCGTATGCTGGAAAAATGGCGGGAAGGCTATGATGTGGTCTATGGCAAGCGCTTGAAAAGGCAGGGGGAAACTGTTTTCAAAAAAGCCAGTGCTCACATTTACTATCGAGTATTAGGCGCCTTAACCGATGGCAATATCCCCAAGGATACCGGCGACTTTCGTCTTATCGATCGTAAAGTTTGCGAAGCTATCAAAAAACTGCCGGAGAAAAATCGTTTCCTGCGGGGTATGGTCAATTGGGTAGGCTTTAACCAAACAGCAGTAGAATATGTAAGGGATGAACGCTGGGCAGGTGAAACCAAGTATCCGCTTAGGAAAATGCTCAAATTTGCTGCTGATGGTATATTTTCATTTACCTACAAACCCTTAAAACTGGCTGCTTACATTGGGCTGTTATTGTCTGCCGTCGGCTTTATCTATCTGCTGTATGTTTTTTACCAAAAATTGTTTACGAACACAGCACAGACCGGCTGGGCTTCAATCATGGCTGTTATTCTGGTGTTTCATGGCATAACTTTGGTAATTTTAGGGATCATCGGTGAGTATATTGGTAGAATATATGAAGAAGTTAAGGGTCGGCCTCTCTATATTGTTAAAGAAACCATAGGGTTTAAACAGCATGAAAAAGTTAATGAAAAAAATACTTAACTCTCAATTGATTAAGTTTGGCTTGGTTGGATTCCTGAATACCGCAGTGGATTTTGGTGTTTTTACCTTGCTTACAGCAGCAGTTGGATGGGGTTCTACAATAAGCCATATAATCTCTTACAGCTGCGGTGTTCTAAACAGCTATTTTGTCAACCGAACATGGACTTTCCAGCAGAAATCCAAGAGCCATCCTTTTGAATTTTTCAAGTTTTTAATGGTTAATCTGGCTTCTCTGGGTCTGTCCACTTTGGTGTTGAATTATCTGGAAACCGGTGTAAACCTTTCAATATACCTGGCCAAGGCAGGAGCAACACTATGTTCCATGGCTGTTAACTTTGTTGGGAGCAAGCTTATTGTGTTCAAGAACTGAATTATATATAGAATAGGCAGGAGTTTTATGTGAAGATCATTGCAATTATATCTTATCTGATTTTTTTTATGGGGGCCGTTGGCATTTATTATCTGGATAGAAAAAAGTCAGTTGCAGGTACAAAAATAGCGCCTGATGCAATCCGCTGGGTATTGCTTACAGGATTGATCATTCGAATCATTTTGGCTATGACCGTTGAAAGTTTTTCAACAGATATCAACCTGTTTCAATTCTGGTCTCAGAGGGCAGCAGAAGGTTTGTTTAAAATATATCAGGGAGATTATTTTTTGGATTACCCTCCCTCCTATCTGTATGTGCTCTTTATTATTGGCAAGATCGCAGGTTTTCTGGGGCTTACAGGTGGCGAACCTCTCTACATCCTGTTGTTAAAAATGCCATCCATCCTTGCAGACCTGATTACCGCATATCTTCTCTATCGTCTGGCAAAAAAGAAGCTGCCGGGTATTTGGCCGATTCTTGTATCCATAATTTATATTTTTAATCCTGCAGTCATTATTAATTCGACTATCTGGGGCCAGGTGGACTCTTTTCTGGTTATGTTTTTTGCCTTGGGTCTTTTTCTTATGGAATCCAGGAAACCGGAGCTGGCTGGCCTACCACTGGCAATTGCTGTATTGATTAAGCCTCAAGGGTTGATAATTCTTCCTATCATATTATTTGAACTGTTAAAGCGCAAGGACTGGAAAATTCTTTTAAAAACAGCAGCATATGGCATTGGAACAGCCATTGTCATCATTTTACCTTTTGCAATCGTTGAAGGCCCCGCTTGGATTTTCAGCTTGTACCTGAGTACTGCAGATGGGTATAAATATGTTTCCCTAAATGCTTTTAATTTCTTCAGCCTTATAGGTGCCAATTTGAAACCAGATTCTGAAACATTTCTGTTTTTCAGTTATAAAGTCTGGGGCGCTCTTTTTATCATGGCAACAATCATCTATTCTGTCATTTTACATTGGAAAGGTAAAGGCGCACATTTGAAATATGTGAATGCTCTGGTTATCTTCATGGGCGTGTTCATGCTGTCTACTCGCATGCATGAGCGCTACCTGTTTCCTGCTTTGTTTTTTCTGGCTGTCATTTTAATTCTTAAAAAAGACAAATGGAGTCTGGTGTTTTATGGGGTGGCTTCTTTTACCATCTTTACCAATACCATTGCCGTTCTGGATCGTCAGATAAAGTATGATTATCCTCATGTTTCGCCGGATGATCCCGTACTGATACTCATTTCTCTTATTAATGTAATATTATTTATTGCAGTGCTTATTTGGTCCTGGCGAATTGCAGTACAGGGAAAAGCAGATCCTATGGATATGAGGGAATCGGAATCCGTTATCCAAGACGGACCATTGTGGTTTTCTACGGGCAAACGTGCTAAGCCCCAGGAAGAAGAATATACGGCTTTTATAGTGAACAAGAAGGATGTTATCACCATGACGGTGATGACTGTTGTTTATCTGGCTGTTGCCCTTATCAACCTGGGCAGCTTTGATGTGCCTCAGACAGAATGGGCTTCAAGCAGCAACAAGGATGGTTTTCTTATTGATTTGGAATCTGAGCAGCAGGTATCACGTATAACATTCTACAGCGGTCTGGGAGAGGGAACTTACAAGGTCTGGTATATGGATTCTGAAGGGGCATACCAAAGCCTGGAGAACCTGGAAGTAGATGACTTCTACAAATGGCATGCTTACGAAGTTTCCCAAAAGACTTCCGGATTTAAAATAAGAGCTGATAAATCAGGCGTGATGTTAAAGGAAATTGCAGTGTTTACAGACCTTGAGGACAAAGCTCTTCCCATTCAAATTCGGAATCTGGATGGTACTCAAGCAGAAGGAGAACTGCTTAATCTTGTTGATGAACAGGATATAGCTCAATATCGTGAAAGAGATCTTATGACCAGTACCTATTTTGATGAAATATATCATCCGCGTACTGCTTATGAACACTTGAATCGAATCAAGCCTTATGAATGGACCCATCCTCCCCTTGGTAAGATCTTGATTGCTGCTGGTATTGGTACATTTGGAATGAACACATTTGGTTGGCGTATTATAGGTACCTTGGTTGGTGCACTTATGATTCCAATCATGTATTTGTTTGGGAAGAAATTGTTCAAGAAGAGCTTTTATGGTTTTTGTGCAGCTTTTTTAATGATGTTTGATTTGATGCACTTCGCTCAGACACGTCTTGCTACTATCGACAGCTACACCACTTTCTTTGTAATGCTGATGTATTATTTTATGGCAGATTATTATTTACAAAAATCTTATCAGAAAGGCTTTTATTCATCCCTGGTACCTCTTTTCCTAAGCGGTCTGTTTTTCGGATTAGGTGCTGCCACTAAATGGTCGGCAATCTATGGAGCGCTGGGTCTGGCTGTCATCTTCTTCACAGCAAAGTACAAAGAATATGGTGATTATAAAGCTGCCAAGATACAGGCTGTGTCAGACGATTCCGGTAACAGTCCAGCCTGGCTGAAGAAATTCGTTCCTGATTATATGTGGAAGACCATGGTATATTGTGTTTTTTCTTTATCATAATTCCGGGAGCCATTTATCTACTTTCTTACATTCCTTATCTACTGGTGCCCGGTATGAAGTTTTCTGACATTATAGACTATCAAGGTTCTATGTACCGTTATCACAGCAGACTGGAATCCACTCATGATTTTCAGTCCCAGTGGTGGACCTGGCCTTTGATGATTCGCCCCATATGGTACTATCAGGGAAGAGACTTACCTGCCGGGATGGCCTCTACCATAGCTTCCTTTGGCAATCCTGCTGTTTGGTGGGCAGCGATTCCTGCATTTTTCATTGCTGTTCGTGCAGCATGGAAAGGCAGTAAGTCAATGTTTATAGTGGTAATAGCTGTCATAACCCAGATGCTGCCCTGGATGCTGATTTCCAGGTCTTCCTTTATCTATCACTTTTTTCCCATGGTACCTTTTATGATGCTGGCAGTGGTTTATGTGATAAAGCAGTGGATTGAAAAGGGTCGCTCCAGGAAGGTGGTTTACGGATACCTGGGCTTGGTTCTTGCCCTATTTATACTCTTTTATCCGGCAGTATCCGGATTGATAGTACCTGAGACCTATATCAGATTTCTCCGATGGCTGCCATCTTGGTA
>DIQU01000029.1:6900-8702 GCA_002426555.1 Firmicutes bacterium UBA5454
CTCGGAATGACAAGATTTAAGTTACAGCATGCTAGTTTAACATTTACTGAAAATTAGAATAGGATAACAGCAAAGGGTCAATGATTGGAGTAAAGGATAAAGAATTAGGAGTGTATGCTATGATCCGTATTGCTGTATGCAGTTTATGTTTAAAAACAAGGAAAGAAAACCTGATGCTCTTTGGCAAAAATATCTGTGAGGATTGTGAAGCCGAATTGACTCAAAGCTCTACAGAAGATTTATCTTATGACTTGTATGTCAAAAAAATGAAGGAAGTAATAACAGCTCCAAGCAAACAAGACAAAAATAAGCTGTAAAATTCGCGGTGATACATATGAACATGCCTCTTGTCAACGGTTTGACAGAATACATTTCGAGGAACCAGCTGCCTTTTCATATTCCCGGGCATAAAGGCGGAAGGCTCTTTCCAGAGTTTTCATCCTTTTCATTAGCTCAAATGGATTTGACAGAGATATCAGGTTTGGATAACCTACAGTCCCCGGAAGGCATCATCAGGGAAGCCCAGCAATTGGCTGCTAAGGTTTTTCAGTCAGATGCCTGTTTTTTTGTAGTCAACGGATCCACCTCTGGAATACATGCTATGATGATGGCTGCTTTTCAATCAGGTGACAAGGTTATGATTCCACGTAATTGCCATAAATCAGTTTGGGGAGGCTTGATATTAAGTGGAGCAGAGCCGGTTTTTATACAGCCTGAATATGATGAGAAACGTTGTTTATATACCCATGTATCTCCAGAAAGGGTAGAACAGGCGATTCATGAAAACCCGAATGCCAAGGGTATGCTAATTACCAATCCGGATTATTACGGATTGTGCCCGCAGCTATCTGAAATACAAAGGATATTGGCTTTGCATGGAATGAAGCTGTTGGTGGATGAAGCCCATGGTCCTCATCTGATTTTTCACCCGGATTTACCGCCTTCTGCGGCTCAATGTAATGCAGATTTATGGGTGCAAAGTGCACATAAAACTCTGCCTGCTTTAACTCAAGCAGCATATCTACATGTAGGCAATCATACTAATGCCTTGGATACTCATTTGATGGAACGGGTAACACAGTATCACCGACTGTTGCAAAGTACCAGCCCCTCATATCCAATAATGGCTTCGTTGGACTATGCAAGGGCATATATGGAAGAACAGGGCGAAGAAACATTGGACAAGCTATTGGAGTATCTGGTATGGACAAGAAAAGAGCTTCGCACCTTGGGAATTGATACCATGGAGAGCTATAGCAGACCGGAAGTTTGTCAAATCGACACCACCAGGCTGGTACTCGATATTTCTGAACTTGGTCTCACGGGATTTCAAGGAGAGGAAATTTTAAGACAGGCAGGCATACAGGTGGAGATGTCAGACAGTCATCGTTTGGTATTGGTTTGTACTGTTGCTGATCGCAGAGTAGACTTTAAAAACTTGGTGGATGCATGTAAACATTTGTCGACTCACATAGGAGATCGGGAAATTAAGAGTAGAAAATTGACTATTTCCCGGGAAATACCGAGACAAATGTTGTCACCAAAAGAGGCTTTTGCGGGAAAAGTAGAATGGATATCCTTAAAGCATGCAATGGGACGTATATGCGGTGGGACACCTGTTGGACCATATCCACCCGGTATTCCCAAGTATTATCCGGGAGAGCTTATTACTGCCTCAGGGCTGGAAGAGCTGCTGGAGAACCAAGGGCAAGGAGCCCAATTGTTTGGATTATCTGAGGAAGGTAAGATATCTGTTATACTGGAGTAAGCAAAATTCGCACTGTTTGAACGCAGTGAGTTTG
>DIQU01000029.1:8878-18026 GCA_002426555.1 Firmicutes bacterium UBA5454
TTTTGATAACCATCAAACGTGCTTTCTGACTGGGTTTTAACAAATAAGTTTGCTAAAAAACAAACTTATTAAGGATAATAATATAAGTATGGGAAATAAGCTGATGGAAAGGGAGATCTCTAATGAGTAAACTGGGTAAATTAATAAGTATCGAAGCAGGGGACGGCAGCGGTAAGGAAACCCAAACCAACAAGCTTTTTCAGCGTCTGCAGGTTAATCACAAGCAGGTAAGGAAAATATCATTTCCCAATTATGAAAGTGAATCCTCTTCTCTAATAAAGATGTATCTTAAAGGGGACTTCGGCAAAAAGCCTGGTGATGTGAGCCCCTATATTGCATCTACCTTTTATGCAGTGGATAGGTATGCATCATACAAGAAGGATTGGGGGAAGTTCTATCAGGACGGGGGCATAGTTCTAGCTGACCGGTACACCACTTCCAACATGGTGCATCAGTCAGTTAAAATTACAGATTCGGAGGCTAGAAAGAAGTATTTGGACTGGCTTTTGGATTTTGAGTTTACACTCTTTGGGCTTCCCAAACCAGACTGTGTTATTTTTTTGGATATGCCTCCTTCATATTCCGGTCAATTGATACGGAACAGAAAAAATAAGATAACAGGTGCAATGGAAAAGGATATCCATGAGCAGGATGCGAATTATCTGGAACAATCATATCAGGGGTCACTTTGGCTGTCTGAAGCCTATGGCTGGCACAGGGTTCCTTGTGTCGATAATGCTAAGATTCGATCCATCGAGGACATCCACAATGATATATTTGCCATTGTCAGCAGCTATCTATAAACTTAATGTTAGTTTTATAAAGAAAACATTTACTGGGTAGTTGCTATGTCCTCTAGTTTTTAACGCCGGCACTAATGATAGCCAGCATCTTGTCCCTGGGCAGAAAGATGTTAACTGCAAGAAACAGGAGTAAAGGTGGCAGCGAAACTACAAATCCATAAAAACCAACTGCGCTTCGGTCGGCTTGCCCCCCAAGCATCTGTACAAGCTGACGCATAGTTAACAAGGGTGACATATGCATCTGTGTCAGGTAAACCAAATGCACTGTGGAATTCCCATATATAAGAGCAGTTTGAATCAAAAACAAGCCCAGCATGGACAGGAATAGTGACTTCCCTTTTGGCATGGGATCATCACGAAGCATACATATCATTGCCCAAACAGCTGCACTTGAGAATAAAGTGGATGCAACAACGGCAAAGATTGTATTTAATAAACCCATTTGTCTAATTAAAGAATAGCTGGAATATCTAATAGGACTGATATATAGCACAGTAATTAAGGTTAGAAGAAAACCTGCTGCAATTTTTATAAAGCGGTTTGTATTTAAAAAAGCTCCGCTCATAGCTGCAGCAAGAGTTGTAGCGATTAAAGCAGAAACGGCAGACACCATAATAAAAACAGATATGGATCCTGTTAGATCTATTTGTTCTCCAAACTGTGCCAAATCAAAGGAATAACCCTTGTTCATGTAGGGTAGAAAATAAACCACTGCAAATAATACAAGGGCAATCAGGGAAGGAATCCATTTAATAAGGACGCTTTCTTCGTACGAATCTTTTCTTTTTCCATGAAATATACTGCGGAACAAAGTCAATATGGGAACAAACAAAACAGCTGCAGATACAATGGTAATCAGCGTTTGGATAACTCCTACTGCCGCATTTACACTCATATTTGCCTGAACCAGGCCTGCTCGATATGAAAAGGTATCCAGCATATCCATTGTTTCATAGTTAAGTGGATTGGTAAAAGCATTAGCCAGGGTGAAGAAGCTATTGGATACAAAAATGAGTGAAACCAGTGAATACAAGCCAGCAAGCTTTACAGGAACAAGATTGTCCCTTTCCGTATAAATTTCATTTCTGATTGCAATCAGAATCAGAGGGAGTCCCAAGTACTTTATTGAACACAGGAAAGGGTAAAAATACTGCATAGACACAGGATTAACCAGAATATCAGTACCAAACAGTTGAACGATCCATCCTGAAAAAACTTCAGCAGGAAGAAACAACAGCAGACCCAGAAAAGCTGTAATCACCCTGGAAATCCCTTTGGGAAGTGAATTTAGCAAGTAACCAACAAATACCACTAAAATAAAAGATATTCCGGAAAACAGCAAGTTAAAGACAAAGGTGTTTCTTAGAACTTTGCCTAACATGAAGTTGGAAAGCAGAGTACTATAGTTCTGAAATCCTACCCATGGTGAATCAAAAATACCCTGGGCAATGTTTAGTGCTTTAAAGCTTATAATAAGGTCTTTTCCAAATTGTATAATGTGAAATAACAGTATCATGGACAGAAAAATCAAGGATACAATTGTCCATCCGATATTTCGAGTCTTGTAATTGGATTGAATCGAATCAGGCATTTGACTCATTAAAAATCCCCCCATATCTGTATTCTTATGGTTTTATTATACTATAGAATAGAAGAAGAAGGTAGTAAAACCACTATATGTTTATATTTTCGTTTCCTGCAAATTCAATAAAACTGTTCACTTCAAAGATAGAATAGTGTAAAATAGAAATTGTTTTATAAACTTGAGCCAAAGGAGGCTTGACCATTAAGATGATGCAAAAGATGGAGCAGGTTGAGAAGAAAAGAATGGTAGTCGCATTAGGGGGGAATGCACTGGGCAGCACACTGGAAGACCTGATGTCTGCTGTGAAGCATACTTCTGTATCCATTGCTAATTTGATAGAAGAAGGATATGATATTGTTTTATCTCACGGAAACGGACCTCAAGTAGGGATGATTAACAATGCCTTTACCGAGTATGCCAAGGTAGATCCCAATTTTCCTTTTATGCCGTTAAGCATGTGTGTTGCGATGAGTCAGGCATATATAGGCTTTAACCTGCAAAATGCATTACGAGAGGAGTTGCTAAATAGAGGAATTCAAAAAACTGTGACTTCCCTTGTCACCCAGGTAGTTGTAGATCCGACGGATCCGGCATTTGAAAGACCAACCAAACCCATTGGCCCCTTTCTTACAGAAGATGAGGCGGATAAATTAAGAGGCATGGGATATATTGTTATCGAAGATTCCGGACGGGGCTATCGAAGAGTAGCAGCATCCCCAAAGCCAAAGCAAATTATAGAAATTGAAACAATTAAAACCCTGCTGGATGCCGGTCAAGTGGTCATAGCATGTGGCGGTGGTGGAATTCCTGTGGTTGAAGAAGGAAAACATCTAAGTGGAGTAGAAGCTGTTATCGACAAGGATTTTGCAAGCTCTCTGATGGCTGAGCAAATTGATGCTGATATTTTTATTATTTTAACTGCTGTAGAAAAGGTTTGCATTCATTTTGGCAAATTGGATCAGCAAGAGCTTTCAAAGATAACAGTAAAAACAGCAGAAAAATACATGGCAGATAAAGAGTTTGCAGAAGGCTCCATGCTTCCCAAGGTAGAGGCTGCATTATCATTTGCTTCTTCAAAGGCTGATAGAGTCGCGCTAATCACATCCCTGGAAAAAGCATCTGATGGGTTTGCGGGCAAAACTGGTACTCGGGTTCATTATTGAGTAGTTCGAATACGATAGTAATTATGGTTGTAAATATTTTACAGGAGGTAAATAAAGTATGCCTATAATTCGTTTTCAGTGTAAGGATTGCAGTAACAAATTCGATGAACTGGTCTACAGTCACAATAAGGATAAGGTGCGATGTCCCCAATGCGAGGGAGAAGTCAAGCAAATTTACGAAGGGAAATACAATTCTTTGCAGAGTACCAGTAAAGACAGCGGTGGACCAGGGTCAGCATGTCACACATGTCCTATGGGATGCAAGCATTGAGTCAGCTTACGGGTTGCGAATATGGAGTCTGCTGCTTTCACATGTATAAGTGTTGATAGCAGCTGGGATGTTGCCAGATATTATTTGCAAATATACGGAAATTAAGTTATACTTGATATACAAGAATGCAAAAGCCAAATGTGACATCTCAGATGCAGCAAAGGTCAGGGTTTTTGCAAGGTTTGGAGACTGCTTTTTAAATTTATCAGCTTAAAACTGAATAGAAAGTTTATAATAAATATAGTTAAACGATAGTGAAAGGAAGCATATATGGTGACAGTGTCACCTTAATTAAATCAATCGAAGGAGGGTTCAGCAGTATGAAATTAATTATTGCCATTGTACAAGATGAGGACGCCCAGAAGCTTACAACTACTTTAATGAATGATGGATACAGCGTTACCAAGCTGGCAACTACCGGCGGCTTTTTGAGAGCAGGTAATACCACCTTCTTAATTGGTGTTGACCCGGAACGATTGGACCTTGCTCTTGAACTCATTGAAAAGGCCTGTAAGTGCAGAAAACAGATTGCTACCTCCCCTTCACCTGTAGCAGGCGTAGCAGGGGTTTATGTACCTTACCCTGTAGAGGTTACGGTAGGCGGTGCTACTGTTTTTGTAGTTGATGTAGAAGAATTTCGAAAAATCTAATTGGTGTGGACAGAATAGATATAGAAAGGTATTCCATATATGAACACTAGTCATATTATTGGACAATCACCGCTGATTGCTGGAATGGAACAGATTCTAGCCGGGGGAAGGATTGTCCATGCTTATATATTTGAAGGGCCTGCCGGTGCAGGTAAAAAGACCATGAGCAGCTTGTTTGCACAAGCAATGCTCTGCACGAATCCTGAGAACAAGCCATGTTATGCATGCATCCCCTGCAAGCAGTATGAAAACGGGAATCATCCTGATGTTATATGGATTCGCCGCCTGGAAAACAAGACAGCCATAATTGTAGATCAAATTCGTGAACTGCAGTCTGTAATCAAAGTAAAACCCTATCAGGCAGGAAAGCGAATTTGTTTTATTGATGGTGCTCAGCTTATGAATGATCAGTCGCAAAATGCCCTGTTAAAAACCCTGGAGGAACCTCCTTCACATACTTTGTTTTTTCTTTTAGCAGACAGTACAAGTCCTCTTAAACCAACCATTCTTTCACGTTGCCAATTATTTCGAGTAGACAGTCTTTCCCGAGAAGATATTGCTGTGCTTTTAGACAGGCGCCTTTCCATAGGGTATGAGGAAGCATTAACATATGCAACCTTATCTCAGGGCAACCCCGGGCAGGCATTGGCTTTAGCTGGGGATGAAGAGTTTCGGGCAATGCGGGATCAGCTTATCAATGGCATGATTCAAACAGGCACCACCAAAATTTTTGATTTGATTGGACCTTTCAACGAGCATAAGGAACGAGTACAGGATCTTTTTAACATTTTGGAACTATGGATTCGCGATATTCTCATTCTGAGGGAAACTGGAGACCTTGACTTCATAATCAACAGGGATCAATCTACCGTGTTGCGCAAGCAAGCTTCCTGCTTTACAAGTAAAGCCCTGCAAGATATGATAGGGAGTATCGAACAAGCTCGAAAAAGGTTGAAGAGCAATACCAATTATCAATTAACCATAGAGGCTATGCTTAGCCATTTTCAAGGAGGAGCAAATAATGCATCTCGTAGTAGGAGTTCGGTTTAAAAAAGCTGGTAAAATATATTATTTCGGACCTAATGGGCTGGATATAAAAGAAGAGGATCATGTCATAGTAGAAACAGCACGAGGCGTTGAATATGGTGATGTGGTAGTTGCCCCCAAACATGTTCCTGATGAAGAAATCGTTTCACCGTTAAAGTCTGTCATTAGAAAGGCCAATGCGGAAGACGAAAAGCAGGTGGCAGAAAACAGGCAAAAAGAATTGGAAGCTTTTCAGGTAGGTGAAATAAAGATAGCTGCCCACAAACTTCCCATGTATTTGGTGGACGTGGAGCTTACCTTTGATAACAGTAAATTAATTTTTTATTTTACAGCAGATGGGCGGATTGATTTTCGAGAGCTGGTGAAGGATTTGGCTTCAGTTTTCAAAACCCGCATTGAGCTGCGACAAATCGGTGTTCGGGATGAAGCTAAAATGCTGGGTGGCCTGGGTCCCTGCGGACTGACTTTATGCTGCAGCACCTTCATGGGAGATTTCCATCCTGTTTCAATTAAAATGGCTAAAGAGCAGAATCTATCATTAAACCCCAGCAAGATTTCAGGAATCTGTGGAAGGCTGATGTGCTGTTTGAAATACGAGCAGGATCACTATGAACATGCACGTAAGAATATGCCCCGGACAGGCAGTGAGGTTACCACTCCGGATGGCCCGGCTGTGATCTTGGATTACAATCTGCTAAAGGAAAAAGTCAAAGTGAAAATGATTTTGAAAGATGACACAGTGGATGTTAAAGAGTTTCACTTGAAGGATGTGCAGTTTCCAGGGAAAAATAAAAAGTAAATATACTTTTCTTTTACAACAATAAGTGATAAAATAATTACGGATTTCAAGTAAGGGGTTTCCATGTTAGGGGGTGACTTTAATGGCCTATGTTATTAATGAGGATTGCATCGCATGCGGCGTGTGCCAGCCAGAATGCCCTGTAGAAGCTATTTCAGAAGGTGACATCTACGTTATCGACCCAGAGCTTTGCACAGAGTGCGGGGCTTGTGCGGATGTATGCCCAATCGGTGCACCTCAGCCGGAATGATAAAATCTAAAAAGAAGGCTTGACCTTATGATCAGGTCTTTTTTTATATCATTTTTAGTTTGATTTTGAATATACTGAACAGGAACAAGAATCTCACAAAATCCTTATTGCAAATTCCCTGGCGTTTATCCTGAGGTTCACCATAGTGTTTGTATCAATGGGAGCTGCAACTACTAAACTGGGTACTTATCTGTTACGCCACCAACACGTAATACGCCGCATCAGTGGTGTGTTCATTATATTTTTTGGACTGTTTCATACGGGATTGATGCCAACTATATGATTGACAAGGAAGGTACAGTCAGATATCTGAAACCCGGCGCCTTTTCGAGTCTGCAGGAAATGGAGGCTTTTTTAAAAGCTCTGCAATTGAGTACAAAATAACATACGATATGTTATTATAAGGCTGCATGAATAATCAAAGCTTTGATATGACAGCTTAGAAGCATTTACAAAGGATGATGACAGAAGTGGAAGTTCAGCTGAAAGAATTTGAAAGAATAGAGGATCTTGAATTTAAAGGGCTTCGAATAATCCAAAATACCAGCAAATTTTGCTTTGGGACAGATGCTGTATTGCTGTCCCATTTTGCCGGGATTCGTAAAGGTGATATAGTTGTGGATCTGGGAACGGGAACCGGTATTATTCCTCTGCTGCTGGCAGGCAGAATGGAAGAAGCCAGCATTTGCGGGGTGGAGATTCAATCGGAAACAGCTGAAATGGCCAATCGCAGCATTCACATGAATCGCTTGGAATCCAGAGTAAAAATCCTTGAAGGAGATTTGAAGGATGCACCGGAAAAACTAGGCAAAGGGAGCTGTTCTTTAGTAGTCTCCAATCCGCCATATAAGAAAGTTGGCAGCGGGATTCTCAACCCGCAAGATGATATTGCTATTGCCCGTCATGAAATTCTATGTACTTTAGAGGATGTTTTATTGTCTGCTTCCAGACTGCTTCAGGCAGGCGGTCGCTTTGCCATGGTTCATCGACCGGATCGGATGATGGATATACTTATGGGGATGCGCAGGGTTCATCTGGAGCCAAAACGCA
This sequence comes from Firmicutes bacterium UBA5454, assembly GCA_002426555.1. Lineage (GTDB taxonomy): Bacteria > Bacillota > Clostridia > Caldicoprobacterales > DTU083 > UBA5454. Next base: position 16,497 of record DIQU01000029.1, read on the forward strand.
TACGCATGGTGCATCCTCAATTACACAAAGCCCCCAGCCTTATACTCATCGAGGCGGTTTTTCATGGGAAGCCTCACTTAAACTGGATGCCGCCGCTGATAATTTATGACGAGAATAATCAGTACACTGACGAACTAAAGGAAATTTACCACCTAATGTCTGCCACTTAAAGGAAGGATAGATAGAACAAATGACCACTACAAGCAAAGGATGCTTATATTTATGTGGAACTCCCATAGGCAACCTGGAGGATATCACTCTGCGAGCATTACGAATATTAAAGGAAGCAGACTATATAGCTGCAGAGGATACACGACATACCTTGAAACTGTTAAATCATTACAATATATCAAAGCCTTTAATTAGCTACCATGAACATAATCAGAGGGAGAAAGGTCCCCGGATTATCTCTTTGGTACAGGAAGGATTTAGGGTAGCTGTAGTTTCTGATGCTGGCATGCCTGGGATTTCCGATCCTGGAGCGGACCTGGTTATTTTGGCTCGGAAAGCTGAAGTAGCTGTTACAGTAATCCCTGGACCTTCTGCTGCATTATCTGCTTTGCTGTTGTCCGGTCTTCCCACAGAAAGCTTTGTTTTTGAAGGCTTTTTACCTCGGGGAAAAAAGCAGCGTCAGGAACGATTACAAAAGCTGAAACTGGAAGGACGAACAATTATTCTTTATGAAGCACCTCATCGATTGCACTCATTGCTGGAGGATATGTTCCAGGTTATGGGGAATAGAAAAATTTCCATTGCCCGAGAGCTTACCAAGGTGCATGAAGAAGTTATGTCCATGTCGCTGGAAGAAGCTTTTCGCTATTATCAGGAAACAACTCCCAGAGGCGAATTTGTCCTGGTTCTGGAAGGTAATGATGTAACTCCATTGCAAAAGGATTTCAGTGAGATTAGCATGGAAGCTCATTTACAAGAATATATTTCTTCCGGCTTGACAAAAAAGGAAGCAGTAAAGCAGGTAGCCATGGACAGGAATCTGCCAAAATCTCAGGTATATCCATTCAGCATTGGATTGAATCGGGAGTAAAGAAAAAGCAACCCCGGGCGATTATTCACCTCATGGGTTGCTGTCATTTATGAGATTGGATGTATTTTCCTGTATGTTTGTTTTATTTTTCTTCAATACAGGAAGAGCAGCATACAACACTTATTGATTATTCATTTCCGCCAAACAGTTTTTGCAGATGTTTTTGCCTTTATACTGAGTGACATCACGTGCATCATCACAGAATATACAAGCTGGACTATATTTTTTCAGGATGATATGCTCACCTTCTACATAGATCTCCAGTGCATCTTTCTCCTTGATGTCAAGTGTTCTGCGGAGCTCGATGGGGATGACCACTCTACCCAATTCATCGACCTTTCTCACAATACCTGTAGACTTCATTTTTCCCCTCCTTTGTATTATACAAATTTCGACATTATCTAACATATAATACATATGTAGTTTACCAATAAATGAAAAATAAGTCAACCTTTTTCAATAACGAGCTTTTTGCTTTGTAACCATTT
>DIQU01000082.1:0-3739 GCA_002426555.1 Firmicutes bacterium UBA5454
CCATGCAGCCACTTTATCATATCATTTCCATGTGCGGCGTTGTATTCATTCTATATTTGGGCGGTAAAAATGTGCTGGGCACCGGCTTTTGCAACTGGGACATTGCGGCGTTCACCACCTTCCTATCCTGCTTTACCAAAATGGCGCTCAAGTCGTCTAAGGCAGCTAAGCTGTTTAATGCGGTACAAAAGGCGCAAGTTTCGTGGGAGCGAATTCAGCCGCTCATGAAAGAGTATATAGAGCCATCTACCGTATCTGACATTGACTTTGAAGCTCCTGCAGCACTGAATGTGTCCAATCTTTCGCTGCGCTGGCAAAGCGGGCCATCGGTTTTGCACAATATTTCTTTTTCTGCACAGCCCGGCGAGGTCATCGGCATAACAGGTGCAGTTGCCAGCGGAAAATCCATGTTGAGCAAAGCCTTGCTTGGCGAACTGCCCTATGAAGGTAGTATTCAGGTGGGAAATCGTGAATTACATACACTAAGCCTCTATGAGCGCAGCCGGCTGCTGTCTTACATGGGACATGAACCGGAGCTGATGAGCGAGAGCATTTCGGAGAATATCCGCCTTGGCGAGCCTGGTGAAATTGCTGCCAGCTTACAGACGGTGTGCTTGGCAAATGAAATTGCCCAAATGCCACAGGGAGCCGAAACCTCGGTGGGCAGCGGCGGCATACGCCTGTCGGGTGGGCAGCAGGCACGACTGGCGCTGGCACGCACCTGTTATAATGCGCAGCACATCTTGATTTTGGATGATCCATTTTCTGCGGTAGATCAAAAGACAGAGCGGGAGATTTTTGAAAACCTGCACACATTGGCAACAGATCGTATTGTGATCTTGTTTTCCCATCGGCTACAGCTGTTTCCCAAACTGGATCATGTGCTTTTTTTGGAGGGAGGCACAGGTGCTTTCTCCACACATGCCAAACTCATGCAGGAAAACAGTGCATATGCAGCGCTATATCGTGCACAGGTGACAGGGGGTGCGTCAGATGAAATATAAGAACGGATTACGGCAGGTTTTGCAAAAAACTATCTTACGCTATAAAGGCACGACGCTTCTGACTGCTGTGCTAATCGCACTTGCAGTGGTGGTAGCTTTGTTCCCACCGCTGATTCTTGAGCGGATTGTAAACAATTTATCGGCGCAACAGATGATATCACTCACACTTCCAATTGCCTACTTTGGACTGCTGGCACTTTCGGGCTTATTAGAGTCCGGTCAGAACGTTATGATTACCGTCTTTGGTCAGAAAATGACACACGGACTGCGAAGTGAGCTTTGCGCCAAGCTGAGACGGTTGCCAGCTGCGTATTTTACACAATATGAGCCTGGAAAGATCACCTCGCGTTTTGTCAATGATGTGGATGTGGTGGATTCTCTTTTCACGAATGGAATTGTCAGCATGGCAGCGGATGCTTTCAAGGTGCTGAGTATCCTATCTGTCATATTTTATAAAAGCAAGGGCCTTGGCATATTGATCCTTTTGATCACACCTTTGTTGTTTGCCATGACGCGCCTGTTTCAAAAGAAGATGTTGAAAGCGCAGCTTGCAAACCGTGTAGCCGTCAGCAAGGTCAACAACCATGTTCCGGAGACCATCCGCAATATCCGCACCATTCACACACTGTTTCGTCAAAAATATATGGAGCAGAAGTATGACGATTATATCGAGGAAAGCTACCGTGCTACGAATCAGTCCAATCTGTATGATTCGATTTATTCACCCATAGTTACCTTCGTAAGCTCTTGTGTAATTGCACTCATGATGATTTTTGCCGCTTCCGGTGGCAGAATGCAGCAATTTTTTGGTATATCTATTGGCACCGCAGTTGCCATCATCGCCTATGTGGGCAAGGTATTTGGACCGCTGGAAAGCATCGGCATGGAGATTCAAAATATTCAATCTGCCGTTGCAGGTGTGAAACGCATCAACGAGTTTTTGCAGGAAACAGAGCGCGTGATGCCGGAAGGCGGCAAATCGATCTGCGCAAATGCCAATCCTACCATTTGTTGTGAACATGTGGATTTTGGTTATGATGATAAAACAGCGGTATTGCAGGACTTGTGCCTCTCGGTACAGGCCGGTGAGGCGGTCACCCTTGTTGGCAGAACCGGCGCCGGAAAAAGCACGGTATTTCGTTTGCTGCTTGGTCTGTACTACCCGCAAAAAGGACGGGTGCTTGTGGAGGGCATAGATGCTACCCAAATTCCGGATGCGAATAAGAGAAAACTGTTTGGCTATGTGGAGCAGTCCTTTCACCTGGTCTCCGGAACGGTGGCTGAGCAAATTTCTCTGTTTGACGCTTCTATCAATCGGCAACAGGTGGAGACTGCTGCCAAGCTGGTGGGTCTGCATGAGAACATTTTAGAATTGGAGCAAGGCTATGACACACCGGCAGAAAAAGCGTCTTTTTCCCAGGGACAATTTCAGCTGCTTTCGATTGCAAGGGCGGTGGCAGCAGAACCAAAAATTCTTTTACTGGATGAAATTACGGCGAATTTGGACAGTGAAACCGAAAGGCGTGTTTTAGAGGCCTTAGAGCGGGCGTGTAAAGGGCGAACCGTGCTGTCCATCTCACATCGTCTGCATGAGCATACACATAATCAGCGTCTGGTTAAAATTGATGAACAATGAAACTATGTCGCATTAAGCTTCGCTTAAGATGAGGAACCGATTATGAATTTGAAAGAAAAAGCAAAACAACTTAAAACAGATGTTCCCGCTCTATATCTGTGCTTAAAAAGTACAGATACTCCAGTAATAGCAAAGATATTTGCTTGTGTAACAGTTGCCTATGCATTATCGCCTATCGATCTCGTACCGGATTTCATTCCCGTGCTCGGCTATCTTGATGATATCATCATACTTCCTGCTCTAATCGCGCTAACGGTTCGGTTTATTCCGCAAGACATCTTTGAACATTATCGAGAAGAAGCCAAGGGATTGTGGGCAAGCGGAAAACCAAAGAAGTGGTACTATGCGCTTCCTATCGTGGTAATCTGGCTCTTGGTTCTCTGGCTTATAGTAAGAGCTCTGTTATAGAAAGTATTTGTATAATAAAATTCAGGACTGTCCCTACCTTTCGTTCGGGACAGTCCTATTACTTGGCTGTTGTTAAAAATATTTCTTACTACCCCATAGATTACTCTTCTTCAAATCGATATATTCATTATAAGCGCGTTCAAGAATCTGTTTTTCATTCGTGAACTTCAGCATATGATATGCCTCATGAAATTTGTAGTAACCGGAGTCCATAAAATATTCTTCTCGTTGTGGTTTACTGTAATAGCTATCAGACATCATTAAATACCAATGAACATCCTTTAATACTGTATTCTGTGGTGTGCTAAAGGAATATTGACTTTTCCCAATATATTTAATAATAGACGCATTCGTTCCTGTCTCTTCCTTAACTTCCCGAATTGCAGTCTCCTTATATTCCTCGCCTTCTTCAACGGTCCCTTTCGGTAACACCCACCCTTCATACTTATTCTTATAATTTTTATACAGTAATAAAATCTTTCCTCTGAAAATCACTACACCACCACAGCTCGTTGCTTCAATCATCGCAATTCCTCCTGCTTTTTGGTGTATCGTCTTATCTAGATAAAAGTATACAACAATGTGACTAATATATCAACTTTAATTTTATCAATATACCACAAGCATAAATGCTCACGTTACTGTTCACACCCACCATGTTTACCATGTTATGATTTCGTCAAATGTATCC
>DIQU01000082.1:3931-5219 GCA_002426555.1 Firmicutes bacterium UBA5454
GCCCAGGTGTGAACAGTAACATGTTTATGCCCCCGTTTTAGTCACTTTGCCAAAAAGCATTCCGAATTTTATTTATTCTCATTATTAAAGTATGCTTCAAATATCTCTCTTGCGATAGGAACTGCATATTCACTTCCGGTTCCCACACTTTCTACTATGATGCTGACCGCGATTTCCGGGTTGTCATAAGGTGCATATCCAACAAACCAGGAATGTGCCTTCTCCTTACCATGGTCGGCAGAACCGGTCTTTCCGGCAGCCTCTGCCTTCATATTCATTAATTTTGTTGCGGTACCCTCGGTAACCACCTTTCGCATCATACCTCCGATATATTCCGCCTCCTGTGGAGTCATTGGATTGGAATACAGCTGCGGGGAATATGTCTTTACAACGCCGCCGTATGCATTTTCAACATAATCAACCACATAGGGCTTCATCATTGCCCCTCCGTTCGCTATGGTGCTGACAATCATCGCATTATGGAGCGGCGTAATTAATGTTTTCCCCTGTCCGATCGCTGTCTGCATTGCTTCCTTCGCACTTGAATTTGCCTTCCGCAGTGTAAAACTGCTCTTGCTGCTTGCCATGGTTATCGGCAGGTTTTTGTTAAATAAGAACTCCTCCGCCAGAGCATAGAACTGATCCGGATCCAGGCTTCTGCCAATGTTGGAAAAGGAGGTATTGCAGGATTTTACCAGGGAGCGCGTCAAATCAACTTCGCCGTGCCCTCTGCTGCTATGATCGTGAATTACCATTCCATCCTCTTCAATGGCCCCGTTACAATTGTATACATAGCTGTCATAGGAGGGATTCTGCCGCATATAGGCAAGGGTGGTAAGCAGCTTAAAGGTAGATCCGGGAGGGTAAAGCCCCTGCGTGGCACGATTTAATAGGGGGGATTTATTATCCTTATCCTCGACCAGGGTTTCCCATTGCTCCTCAATTTTATTGGGGTCATAGGACGGCAGGGAAACCATCGCAAGGATTTTGCCGGTTTTGGGTTCCATAACAACCACCGCCCCGCGATAACCCTTTAAGGCATTATAAGCCACCTGCTGGAGTCTGGTATCCAGCGTGGTGATTACATTATCTCCCGGGCTCTTTTCCCCGATCAGATCATTATACATTTTCTCAATGGGATTAATGTTCGAGGTCAGCAAACGGATATTTTCCGAATCCTCCAAACCGGAACGTCCTCTGGCGAATCTCCCCACCACAGGGGCAAATATTTCACCGTAAGGATATTCTCTCGTCTCCGCACCATCCTTGTCTACTATGGTTCTCGCCA
>DIQU01000064.1:0-1592 GCA_002426555.1 Firmicutes bacterium UBA5454
AATAAATTTTTGTCCTGTTTCAGGAATAACCACAACAGCCCCTTCCAAAGGCTCTTCTGAGAAGCCGTCTACCACTTTGGGTTGAATATATCCAAAATATTTTGGTTCAGCACCTGTCTTTGTGATAAATGCCTCATTCCGTTTATGATTATACTGTTTAAAAAGGATATAACTAAAGAGGAATAGGGAAACAATAACACTGATTGTGAACAGAATGGATACTGGAGGTTTGATTTTTTCAATAAACTTCATTTTTTGTGGCTGTTGAATGGGATGTTTCATGGGCATACACCTCCTGTACAGTCTATTCTGATAATGGGATCAATAGACACCGGAAATTCGTAATTTGAAATGGAAGTTTTCTGGTAAGATGAGCTTTAGAACCCTTAGATCCCTTAGAATTTCATTTAGAATTTCTCCCTCTAATGTCTTTGACCACAGTATGTATCTATGGTATAATTCATGTAAGCGCTTACATACAGTAAATTAAGTCATTGACGGGAAGTACAGTACAAAGAAAATGCGCTTTACATAACAAGAATTAATAACAAGCTACAAACAAATAATTTAAGGAGGTTCTTTCATGGACAAGTTTTTTGATCTTAGTGGCAAAACAGCAGTTGTAACCGGTGCTACCGGAGTTCTCTGCAGCGATATGGCCAGAGAATTGGCTCGCAGAGGAGTCAAAGTAGCAGTCATGGGTCTTGAAGATGACCTGACCAAGCAAATTGCAGATGAAATCAACGATGATGGCGGCACAGCTATCGGTGTTGTAGTGGATGTACTGGACAAGGACAGCCTAATTAGGGCAAGAGATGCTGTAATGGAGGAGTTTGGCGGCATTGATATACTAATTAACGGTGCAGGCGGCAACCACAAGAATGCAACTGTTTCTCCCAACCTGAGTTTCTTCGACATTCCCAAAGAGGCGCTGCAGTTTGTGTTTAACCTGAATATCCTGGGAACCATCATGTCAACTCAGGTATTCGGTGAAGTCATGACCAAGCAGGGCAGAGGCTCTGTTATCAATATTTCCTCTATGAATGCCTATACACCTTTAACCAATATAGTTGCCTATTCTGCTGCAAAAGCCGGTATTAACAACTTTACCCAGTGGATGGCTGTACATTTCAATCTTAATTATTCTCCGGACATCCGTGTCAATGCAATCGCTCCGGGGTTCTTCCTTACCAAACAGAACCACTTCCTGTTGGTCGATGAAAAGACAGGCGGACATACCCCTCGTGCAAAACAGATATTAGGTCATACTCCAATGAATCGTTACGGTGTACCGGAGGATCTGCTTGGCACCATTGTTTACCTTGCGTCTGATGCATCTTCATTTGTAAACGGTGTAGTCATTCCCATTGACGGCGGGTTCTCGGCTTATTCGGGAGTGTAAGATTGATACGAGATACGAGATGCGAGATACGAGTAGAACGGAAAGAAGGATAATTGATACGAGATGCGAGATACGAGTAGAACGAAAAGATGAGTATTGATACGAGATGCGAGATGCGAGTAGAACGAAAAGATGAGTATTGATACGAGATGTACTTTAAACTACTCGTAACCCGTAACTCGTAACCCGT
>DIQU01000064.1:1873-4111 GCA_002426555.1 Firmicutes bacterium UBA5454
GGTGTAATCCCATGGTAGAAATCATTCGCAAAGATGATGCCGGCATAAACGACGAAGCTTTAAAGGCATCACTTGCGGAATCACTTTCCAAATATGGTAAACCCTTAAATAAAGTCCTGCTGCTTCCCCCGGACTTCACCAGAAATCATTCGTATGCAGGCAGGCTTACAAATATGTATTATCATTTACTGGCAGGCAAATATAATTGTCAGGTGGACATAATGCCGGCACTGGGCACTCATTTACCCATGAGCGATGAAGAACTGGACGAGATGTTCGGTGCAGACATCCCAAAAGATCGTTACTTCGTTCATGATTGGCGCAACGATATTGAGACCATAGGGCAAGTCCCTGGTTCCTATGTCAGCGAAGTTTCAGACGGGCTGATAGACTACTCCATCGAAGTTCAGGTTAATCGACGCCTGTTGGACAAGTCTTATGATTTGGTTATTTCCATAGGTCAGGTTGTACCTCACGAAGTTGTAGGCATGGCTAACTACACAAAGAATGTCGTGGTTGGTTGCGGTGGAGTTGACATGATCAATAAAAGCCACATGCTCGGTGCTGTCTATGGAATGGAGCGTATGATGGGGCGAGACAATACTCCTGTCCGCAAAGTTTTCGACTATGCTGAAGAACACTTCCTAAAGGATATTCCGCTGATGTACGTTTTGACTGTAACCACGCAAGCAGCAGGTCAAACCTGCGTAAACGGCCTTTTCATCGGAAATAATCGTAGAGTATTTGAAGAAGCTGTTGCTTTAAGCCAGGAGAAAAACCTGATATTCGTAGATGAACCTTTCAAAAAGGTAGTTGTTTATCTGGATCCGTCAGAGTTTAAGAGCACATGGCTTGGCAACAAATCGGTCTATCGAACCAGAATGGCAATTGCCGACGACGGAGATCTGATTGTGCTGGCACCCGGTGTAAGAATGTTCGGTGAAGACGCAGACAACGATAAGTTTATCCGTAAATTTGGATATATGGGTCGTATGAAAACCTTGGAGATGTACAAGGAAAATGAAGACCTGAAAAACAATCTTTCTGTAGCAGCTCACTTGATTCACGGTTCATCAGACGGGAGATTCCGTATTAGCTATGCTGTGGAAAAGATGACACAGGAGGAAATTGAGGGCGTCCATTTCAATTATATGCCCTATGAAGAAGCTATTAAGAAATTTGACCCAAAAACCCTGAAAGACGGCTTTAATACTTTGGAGGATGGTGAAGAGATATTCTATATCAGCAATCCTGCACTGGGTCTTTGGGCGCTGAGAGAACACTTCGAGTAGAATTTGAGTAGAAAGGGAGTTAAGGTATGGAACTGCTTACTATAAAAAATGAGAAACTGAAAGCAAGCATTTGCCCGGAAATTGGAGCCTCCATTCATTCCCTGTGCTATAAGTTGAAGGGGCAATGGGTGGACATCATGCGTCCCACACCTCAGGAGGCTGTAGATCAGAAAAAGCCGGGTCTATTTTCGTCATTCCATTTACTGCCCTACTCCAACCGTATTGAAAATGGAGTTCTGAATTACAACGGCAAGATTTACAACATGGATATAAACAATGCAGACGGTCATACCATCCATGGAGTAATTAGAGATTTGCCCTGGAAGCTTGTCTCCAACACTGATGAGGAAATGATGCTCAGTTTTGACAGCAGGGATTTTGAAAATGTCAACTGGCCCTGGTCATTTTCCGGGGTATTGACCTTTACCTTAAAAGACAATCTGTTCACCATAGGCATCAGCATCAAGAACGAAGACGATAAAACCATGCCGGCCGGTTTTGGTTCCCATCCCTATTTCTCAAAACAGCTCACGGAACAAGACGACAAGCTTATGGTAAAGCTACCCTTGAAGGGACTGTATCCGGGAGATACACCCATTCCTACCGGAAAATGGATTCCTGTTCCGGAAGAGCTGGATTTTTCCACTGAAAGAGTCTTTGATGAAAATGTGTTTGTGGATAACTGCTTCCGTGCCAGCGAAGGCAGCAGTACAGTCAGATGGCTGAACAGCGGCGTAACTATGACCATGGATGCAGATCCCATATATGAAAATATTATTTTTTATACCCCCAAGGGTGAACCATTCTTTGCCATAGAGCCGGTAACAAACTGCAATAATGCGTTCAACATGGCGGAGAAAGGCATAGACGACACTGGAACAATTTACTTGCAGCCCGGCGAGGAGGCAAGCGGGGATATAGTGATACGAGTTACGAGTTAAGAGGT
>DIQU01000064.1:4409-4998 GCA_002426555.1 Firmicutes bacterium UBA5454
ACGAGTAGATACGAAAAGAAGAACTGGATACGAGATACGAGTAGGTACGATATAGGGTGAGTAAATATGAGTGATTATAAAAACTTAGATGTTTGGAATCTTTCGCATAAATTAGTTCTTGATATATATGAATTGACACATGCGTTTCCAAAGTCAGAGCTATATGGCCTGAAATCTCAGATGCGGAGAGCTGCATATTCAGTGCCAACGAATATTGCAGAGGGCTATGGTAGGTTGCATAGGAAGGAGTTAATACAATTCTTGAATATAGCAAAAGGATCTGCCAATGAACTAGAATATGAGTTGTTGTTGGCAAAAGATCTTAGCTACATTTCGGTAGAGGAATACGAAGAAGTTAATGTTCGGGTTAATACAGTAATGAAGATGCTGACTGGATTAATCAGATCGATAAATCGCTAAACCACTCGTAACCCGTATCTCGTAACCCGTAACCAAAAACAAAGGAGGATAACCCCAAATGAACCTTATGAACAAAAAAGCAGACATAGGCCTTATCGGTCTGGCAGTCATGGGTGAAAACCTGGTGTTAAATATGGAAAGCAAAGGATTCACCGTAGCTGTATTTAAT
>DIQU01000034.1:0-7976 GCA_002426555.1 Firmicutes bacterium UBA5454
TATTATAAATGCCGGTGCTGCCGGTACGGCTTTTTCCGGTGGTGACATTTGGAGCCAAACCAGACTTTCGGAAATTCTCACCGCCTGGGTAATGAACGGCGGCGGTCTGATTGGTGTCGGTGAACCATCAGCTGTTGATTTTCAGGGACGTTTCTTCCAGCTGGCAAGTATTCTCGGTGTCGATGAAGAGCGTGGATTTTCCCTTTCCACCGATAAGTATTTTAAAACCATGAGTGACCGGCATTTTATTACTGACGGGATAGAGTATTTTGACTTTGGTGAAACTGTGAACAGTGTGTATGTCCTTGATGAAGCAACAGAAATCCTCGAATATTCCAATGACGAGGTTCATCTGGCAGCAAGGGCAGTCGGAGCAGGACGGACTGTTTACATAGCCGGTTTACCGTTTTCCTTCAGCAATGCACGGCTATTGATGCGTAGTCTCTATTTTGCAGCCCATAAAGAAGAAGAGATGCTTAACGGCTATTCAGAAAATATAAACTGTGAAGCCAGTCTCTATCCGGATGTGAGTAAGTACTGCATTGTAAATAACTCAGATGAGCAGCAAGAAACAAAGGTTCATTTTGGCGGACAGGTGATTAATTTAACCTTACAGCCGTATGAAAGTATATGGGGTGATATGAATGTCGGAATCAATTAAAGCAAAATTAAATGTATTAATTAATCTGGTTGTTTTTTTGGTCTGCTTTGCATTGGTTATCTATGGACGGCAGACCATCGGATATAAGTATCTCGGTATTCAGCTAATCGGACTGGCAGGTATCCTGATTCAGATTTGGAACTACAATCGAAAATTCAATTGAGGAGACAGATAACGTGGACATTAACTACGCAGTATCAATAAAGCCGTCTGAGCGCCAGCTTGCCTGGCAGAAAATGGAGTTTTATGGTTTTATTCATTTTGGCATGAATACAATGACTGACCGGGAGTGGGGGCTGGGTTATGAGGATCTGTCACTGTTTAATCCTCAGCACTTAGACTGCCGGCAGTGGGTACAGGCAATGAAAGCAGCCGGAATGAGAGGGGCAATCTTAACCTGCAAACACCATGATGGATTCTGCTTATGGCCAAGTAAATACTCAAAACACACTGTGGCTCAAACGCCATGGCAGAATGGACATGGTGACGTGGTAAAAGAAATGTCCGAAGCCTGCTGTGAGGAAGGTCTTAAATTTGGCATTTATCTCTCACCATGGGATCGTACGGAAGCGAGTTACGGTGAAGGCAAAGCCTATGACGACTTTTATGTCAGACAATTGGAAGAACTGCTGACCGGTTATGGCGACATTTTTGAAGTATGGTTTGACGGCGCCAACGGCGAAGGGGCAGACGGGAAAAAGCAGGTTTACGACTGGGAACGCTATTATGACACTATCCGTAAGCATCAGCCGGAAGCGGTTATCGCTGTCTGCGGGCCTGATGTCCGATGGATTGGAAATGAAGCCGGACAGACAAGGGCAGAAGAGTGGAGCGTCGTACCAAGTGCGCTGCGGGATGTTGAAAAGGTTGCCGAAAAGTCACAGAAGGTTGACGATGGAAAATTCTCACGCAAGCTTACTTCCGGTGAAGAAAACCTGGGAAGCCGGGAAGTGCTGGCTGAGTATGAAGGCGAATTAGTCTGGTACCCGGCTGAAGTCAACACCTCGATCCGCCCCGGCTGGTTCTATCATCAAAATGAGGACAGTAAAGTCCGGACAGGGGATGAATTGTTCGAATTGTACTGCTGCTCGGTCGGCGGGAACGGGACATTTCTTCTGAACCTGCCGCCGACACCGGAGGGGATGATTGCACCTGAAGATATCCGGGAACTGGAACTGCTGGGCAACAGACTTAAGAACCTCCGCAGCAATGATGAAGTTATTGCCGCAGAGGTGGAGTTTTCATCGGGCAGGACAGATAAAGCGGCACTTGATGATGAAAAAGATATATACTGGCAGCCGACAGCCGATGATAACCGGCCACAGATTACCTTACATTGGAGAAAGCCGGTTTCGTGCAATATCATCATACTCAAAGAGTATATAGCCGACAGCCAGCGAATTGAAAAATGCCAGATTTATTACCGCACAGACGGCCGGAGAAAAATGCTTGTTGAATGCGGTACAATCGGCTATAAACGGATTCTCAGGTTTGATAGAGTAGAAACCGGTGAGATAACCATCACTTTTCCAGAATATCGGATTTATCCGACAATCTCGGGGGTGCAGGTGATAAATGAAGAATAAGTAAGTACAATTTTAGAAAAGGAAGGCATTGATTGAAAAAACCAAAAAGAAAGAGACGCTTATATATAGGTATTTCAATTTTACTTGCTATTGCCATTCTTGTTATAGCTCTTGTGTTTTTGCAACGAAATACTGTATATGCAAGGGTAGGAGAATATAAGATTACTGAAAAAGATTTAAAGGTCTATTCAGACATGGAAAAAAGTACGGTTATGAACTATTTTCATAATACCCATCACAAAGAGCTGAATGAAAAAGAAGACTGGTATGAAGAGACAGGGGGAGAAAAACCGGTTGAGGTGCTGGTTTATCAAGCCCTGGAACATTGTATAACCGATAAACTGATTTTATCTATGGCAAGGGAGAACGGGATAGATGTTCCTGTAGAATATGATGAGATTGAAAAGGCAAGGGAAAGTAGAAATATAGAAAAAGAACAAGCTTTTGCTGACAAAAAAATAGTATATGGGAAAAAAGAGTTTTCAGAGAAGGAATTTTTGAGTAATCTTGTCACAAATACCAGGAATGATCTAATTAATAAACTGAGCAAAAAAGAAGGACAAAAACTTTATGTCAGTAAACAGGAGATAAAAGATTATCTTGAAGCAAATCAGGATGAATGGAAACTATATGCCACACAAGCAGAGGTTCTTGAAGTCAGACTGTACAATCATACCCATCCGGAGACTGCAGCTGCGGATATAGAAACGATGCTTCGTCAGAACCTTCCGGTGCAGGCAATCAAGGAAAAATACAAGGAGGATGTTGAAACCAATACATATACTTTTACCGGGGAAAGCTATTCGGAGGACCTCAAGGCACGTTACGATGTGAGAGTGAAAGCGGATGAAATGGAGCAGGATGAAGTTACACAAGTAACAAATGGGGATGTAGTCAGCGTAATTAAGATTTTGAATAAAACCTTTGATAAAAACAAGTCGGATGACCTGTATGGGACTCAAATCAGGTCAATACTGGCGGAAGAAAAACTAAATAAATTTTTAGATAATGAATATAAGAAATGTTCTGCAGAGTCAGTTGATAAAGGAAAACTTGAGAGACTATTTAAAGAGTAGGAGGTTCTTATGGGGAAGATTAAGAAAATATTGGCTGGTTTTCTTATTTTAGTTATGACAGTGACACTATTTCCGTCCAATATCATAAGTTATGCCGCGGATACAGGACAGGAGCAGAACCCATACGGGGGGCAGGATTATTTCCTGGATGCATCTAACGGGAATGACAACAATGACGGGACAGGCAAAGACAAGGCATGGAAAACGCTGTCCATGGCGAACCAGAAAGAGTTTCAGCCCGGGGACAGGATTCTGCTAAAGGCCGGAGAAGTATGGCAGGACCAGCAGCTTAGACCAATGGGTTCCGGCAGCGAAGGAAAGCCAATCACAATCGACATGTATGGTGATCCGGCAGATGGAAAACCGTATATTGCAACGAACGGTAAGGTAGAAGTACCTATAAGGGGTACCGGAGACCGTGACAAGATTGTTGAGAAAGTTGGACTGACCGGGGCAATTTCACTGCGCAATCAGCAATACTGGGAAATACATAATATGGAATTGTCTAATGATGATGATTTTAATACAGATATCACCAGCGGAATGGCTGTAAGAGACGGGATTCATGTTTCAATCAACGCAGATCTGTTGGAAGAAGGTGAAGATAATATCATGGATTATTTTAGAATATCTGATTGCGATATTCATGATATTGACGGCCCGTCAACATGGCAGAAGATTCATTACGGCGGAATTGTATTTCAGGTATTCGGTGAGAAAAGTTATCGCGACTACGGGACTTCCGGATATTATTTTAAGGATGTTCGTATTGAAAACAATACTTTTGACAGATGTGAACTGCATGCTATACAGCTTGCATTTAACTGGTTCTATGATAGGGATGGCAGTTCTGGTGAAACAGATGAAGCAGGAAAGTATCATGAAGGCTGGGAGCAGTTATGGGTCCGCAGCAGAGACTTGTATAGCAGAGACATATATATAGGAAATAATTACGCCGAAAACACTGGGCAGGGCGCGATTCAGCTGGCAGATGCCAAGAATCTGGTCTGTGAATACAACGAAGTAAACGGATTTCTAAAAAGATACAACCAGGTATCGGCAGGGCTTTACTTATGGGCAGGATGTGACAGTGTAATGCAGTTCAATGAATGTTATGACGGACCTGCTAATGAGTATGATGCAACTCCGTGGGATTTAGAGTTTACTAATTTTAATGTAACATATCAGTACAATTATTCACACGATAATAAGGGCGGATGGATGTCATATATGGGAAACAGCAGTAACTCCATAGCCAGATATAACTTAAGTATCAACGACAATGGAGTTATCTGGAAGAATATGCTGAGTACAAACTATTCTCCTACATATGTTCTCAATAATGTATTTGTCTATGATGGCTCAAAGCTCCAGAGTTTTCACGACGAGGTACTGAAAGATACAGTATATTTTTATAATAACGTCTTTTATAATACATCCCAGACCCCTACTAATTGGAACCGTAAAGCCAATGGGCTGGATAAAGCAGTATTCAGTAATAATGCATTCTACGAAGCTTCCGGAAAGAAATCCTCAAACCACCCGAAAGATGAACATGAATATTTCGGAGACCCGGGATTTGCAGGGGATCCACTGGATTACGATCCCAAGGGTATAGGGGCAGAAAATATACGGGATGCAGCCAAAAACTTCCGCTTAGAAGAGGACAGTCCTTTGATTGATGCAGGAAAGTATGTAGCAGCTTGCGGAGATAAAGACTTCTTTGGGACGGAGCTGTATTATGGAAATGGAATCGATATTGGGCTTCAGGAGACAGAGATAGGAGATAAGTCGGATCCTCAGGAACAGGAAAGAATTAAAGCTGTTAAAGAACTCGAAACTTTGATGGCAGAAAGAACGAAAAAAGAAGAGCTTTATCAGATGCTTCTGGAACCGTCAGAAGATGTGGAGAAGGCAAAGGATGCGTATGAAGCAGCAATCGCAGCAGGAGAAAAAGCCATCTCCGATAAAGCTAACCTTGAGAAGATTCTCAAAGTCAAAGAAGATGTCGGAAAGACAGCGGAAACTTATGATGAAAAACTATCAAAAGACCTGGCACCCGTTCCGGATAAATCGGATGGAATGGTGAAGTTTACCAATAGGGCAAATGGTGGAGACATACGGTATACAAAGGATGGTTCTGATCCGACAATAGGATCTCTTCTTTATAAAGAACAAATAACAGCATATAATCTGACATACAAAGGAGCGTTATTTGACGAAGGAAAAAGGATAAGTGATGTAAGTAGCATTAAGGTTACAGACAGTGCGGCAGACACGAGTTATGTTACCTTTCAGGAACTTAAGGATCTTATTGTACAGGCAGAGTCATATAAAGAGGAAGAGTATACAGAAGAGTCATGGAACAGCTTGGCTTCTGCACTCGCTTATGCAAAGGAACTAAATGGAGACGAAGCTGATATTAAGATTACGAATGCATATGAAGCTTTAGAACAGTGCATAAATGCTCTTGAAAAGGCATCAGAGATTAGATACAAGACATTTGAAGATTTGAAAGAACTGATTAAGACCGCTCAGGAAAAGAAAAAAGACGATTACAGGCTTTCCTCCTGGATGGATTTTCAGCAGACTTTAAAAGAGGTCAGCAAGGTGACGGCTGAGCAGGACCCCAGTGAAATACACGCAGCATATAAGAAACTGGAGCTGGCAATTAAGAATTTGAAAATAAAAGCAGATGATAATCTGGCTTTAAATAAGACGATTACTGCTAATTATACGCATCCTAAAGGTAATTACCAGGAATTAGCTGCAGATAAAATGGTAGATGGTGACTTTACAACTCGCTGGGCATGCTGTGACCCGGATGATATGAAAGATGGATATCCGATTATATTAGACCTTGATTTTGAGGAAGAAGTTGTCATTGAGGAAATATTGATGGATGAGTTTAAAGACTCTAATACTGAACTCAGGATAAAAACATGTGAATTTCAGAAGTATGATGAAGAGAAGCAAGAGTTTGAAACCTTCAAAACAGTAAATGATGGCATCGGAAGCAACAAAAAAATCAATGGCTTTGAACCGGTGACCACAAGTAAGCTGAGAGTAGTGATTGTTGATCAGCTTCAAGGCACATATTGGACTCCGACTATAAATGAATTGCAAGTATTTGGGCGTCCGGCTTCAGAGAAAGAGTTCAATCCTACACTTGACCAGAGTATTGCGGTATATGACCAAAATGAAAGCATGAGGGATGAAGAGAACAATCAGATTGTGGTTCCGGTGAAATTGGACGGTGATCTGATAGATTCGATTGAGTATTTTGGACCAGAAGGAAACAAGCTGAGAGAACTCATGGAAGGTGAAGATTATCAGGCCGAAAATGATGATTATGCATTGAGCACAAAGTTTATGTCGTCATTAAATCATGGTAAATGTCTGATCAGGTTCAATACTGTGTCGGGTGCAAAGCTGGACTTCTATGTTCAGGTGCTGGATACAACAGAATTGTGTGATCTGATCGACGAGTCAGAGAATATTTCTATTAATGAAGAAGCAGAAGAGGGCATCCAATTTAGGACTGCTCTGGAGGATGCTAAAGCTCTACTCTTAAAAGTAAATAGGGAGATTCAGGCTGTCGGAAATGATCAGGTAGATTTAGAACAACTGGGGAATGTATTCAATATCCTAAATGAAAAGAAGACGGAATACGAAAATCTTAAAGTGACAGACTTCAGTAAACTTGAGCGAAAGCTGGCTGAATGTGAAGGCAAGGCAAACAATGCAGAAAAATATACTGCATCCAGCTGGAATGCATTTATGGAATCCTATCATTATGCAAAAACTATTGTAGATGATAAAGACAGCATACAGGATGTGGTAGACGAGGCACTTGCTGCACTGGAAGACGCCGATGCCAACCTCGTACTCAGGGGCAATATGGCTCTGGTAAATCTGGGTTATGATCTGGTAAAAGATTTTGTCAGTGAAGGGTTTGCAAGTGAAGAAGAATGGGAAGCATATCAGACCATACTCCAGAAATATGCAGCTTTCTCAGAGAAGCCGGATGAGGAAATAAGTTTCACAGAAGTAGAAACAGCGGTAAATGACATGTTGGATTTATACAAAAAGTATAATAAAGAAGTGGCTGGAATTGAAATGTTGAAAACGAAGCTCCTGGCTTTGATTCAAACAGGTGATTCTTTAATAGAAGACCAAGATATTTATAATCCGGATGCTATCAACGCTTTGGTTCCGATTTTAGAAAGTGCCAAAGCTGTATATGAAAGTGGTGAGACAAATATCTCTGATGTGGATTCAGCTATACTTTCACTGTTTGATGCAATCAGGTCGGTAATTGAGAACGGTGAGAAGGCTGCTAAGAATGATTATACGATGTTAGATAAAGCATTGGAATTGGCAGGTGAATTGCTGGATAATAAGAACCAATACAGGCCCTCTTCTATCCAGGGACTGAAGGAGTTATATCAGGAAGCACTTGCAATTAAAAATAATGATACTGCTACCCAGGAAGAAATTAATGATATGACTAATCGGCTGACAGAACGTATCAATGGCGTGATAGAAAGGGCAGATGTGTCCAATCTGAAAAAGAGTATAGAAGCACTTCGTGCACTTACTACCGGGAACCTGCCAAAGGAGTTGGCACAGAAGGCGGAAACTTTACTTAAG
>DIQU01000034.1:8167-8613 GCA_002426555.1 Firmicutes bacterium UBA5454
ATGCACAGAATATGGCAGATGATCCAGAGGCTGAACAATCAAATGTGGATGAAATGACCGGAAAGATTGATAATTTAATCAGAGAGATTGAAGCAGCAGGTGACGATGAAAACGAAAATGGCGGTGATTCTGGCACGCCTCAGGATCCTGATGGTAATAATTCAGGAAATAATGGAGCAAACGGCGGTAAAGACACAATAGACGGAAATACGGGGTCAGGCAATGGCGCAGATAAAGAATCAGCAATTACCAGTCCTCAGAAAGCTGAAATTCAGAAGACTGCACAAACCGGAGATACTTCAAATCTTATGCTGGTTATTATAATACTACTTGGTTCAGCAGCAGTTTGTACCTGTACTGTAATTGGCAGGATGAAAAAAAGAAATAAATAAAGAGAAAATTTGCCATGCTACAAGTAAAAGGGGGCTGTCGGTTAATACCGATTT
>DIQU01000047.1:0-172 GCA_002426555.1 Firmicutes bacterium UBA5454
CAAATAGTACGGTGTAAGACATGCAAGCCCTGCACCGTGGGAAACATCAAACACTGCTGAAAGAGCATGCTCAAGCATATGGACGACCCAGTTATTTTTGTGACCTGCGCCAAGGATACCGTTTAGCCCTATTGTGCTGCCCCACATTAGATTTGCTCTTGCATCATAGTTA
>DIQU01000047.1:274-435 GCA_002426555.1 Firmicutes bacterium UBA5454
GAAGCGGATTTCATAAATACAGAGAGAAGAGAAATAATGGCGTCGCCCAATAACTCCGGCTGCTCTCTGCTGTCAGACACCAACTCCCAGACGTTATCCTCGTTGCGCTCAAGCGTAATCTCACGATACTCGATATCCCTTGTATAATGAAATTATGGAGT
>DIQU01000047.1:486-4929 GCA_002426555.1 Firmicutes bacterium UBA5454
GCAGTCTGCCATTGGTTCACTGTATAGGTGTATACAGGATCGCATATTGAGAAAATCGGGCTTGCTGACTTGTGAGAATTAGCCAGCTTTTCTTTTGTTTCATAATTTGATATTACAAAGGTGCTGTTGCATTCTGAACCTGTTGCAGAAATGGTTAATAGCTCCATACTATCAACAGACGCTGTGGCTTGGTTTTCATACCTACAGCGGCTGTTAGCCGACTGGTTCCTTTGGAGGCTACAACCACAGCTCTGTGCTTAATTTTTGATCAGTTAGATAACGCTTGACGTTTTATCTCGAACAAGGCTAAGATGCACAGAAGCTATGGAGTAAAACGGCGTCAAAACCATTTAGGAGGGACATTTACATGCTATATGTTGGCATCGACGTAGCAAAATCTAAGCACGACTGCTGTATCTTGAACGAAAACGGCAAAGCATTATCAACTTTCGTCATAAAAAACAACAAGCAGGGCTTTGAGGAATTGATTGCAGAAATCACGAGATTTTCGAGCGTATCCGACCTTTCGGACGCAAAAATAGGACTCGAATCGACTGGTCATTACAGCATCAATATCCAAAACTATCTACTGCAAAAACGTCTGTGCGTTAGGATTTACAATCCGCTTTCTGTAAATCTGTTACGCAAGGCGCAGAGCCTGCGAAAGACCAAGACGGATAAATCCGATTGCAAGTTTTTGGCTACGCTGCTGTTTTCGGACGATTCAAAGTCCTATTCACAACCAGTATTGCCAATTTCCGAGCTTCGTAACCTTACCCGCAGCCGCCATAGGCTTGTTTCCATGAGGTCAAAGCTGAAACTTTCACTTTCCCGCCTCATCACAATACTCTTCCCCGAACTGCCAAGTGCCGTTTGGTCTGTAAACCAGAAGTCATGCTACGCAATGCTGTCGGAGTTCCCAACCGCTCAGGACATTGCAAAAGCCAGTATTGTGCGTTTGACGAATGTGCTGTCGGCTAATTCAAAGGGCAGGTACGGTCGGGAAAAAGCCGAACATATTCGAGAGCTCGCCCGGAATTCAATAGGTCACAACAGCGGTGCCGTTGGATTTGAGCTTCGTCAAACCATCCGGCTTATCCAAAACCTCCAGAGCGAAATCGTTTTGTTGGACAAGGAAATCAGGCAGATCATGGATGACATTCAATCCCCGGTTCTCTCGATTCCAGGCATCGGATACGTGCTTGGTGCAATTATCATTTCCGAAATAGGAAGTATTGAGAATTTCACAAACCCAGCCAAACTGCTTGCGTTTGCCGGACTCGACCCATCGATTTACCAATCCGGCCAGTACAACGCCAGTTCAACGCCAATGGTTAAGCGCGGTTCGACTTATTTGCGCTGGGGTTTGATGCAGGCGGCGCGGCTTGTTGCTTACCGGGATGAAACATTTTCCACGTACTTCGGGAAAAAGCTCTCCGAAGGCAAGCATTATTACGTAGCTTTGACCCATGTGGCCAAAAAACTGGTACGGGTATTGTTCCATCTTCTTAGGACGGGACAGAATTTTGCGCCGCAGTTTGGGTAATAATAACCCTGCTTTTCCTTAATATGCAGGATAGGGCTCCGCAGGAGTGCG
The DNA here is from genome assembly GCA_002426555.1 of Firmicutes bacterium UBA5454. Taxonomy (GTDB): domain Bacteria; phylum Bacillota; class Clostridia; order Caldicoprobacterales; family DTU083; genus UBA5454. The sequence goes on from DIQU01000047.1 coordinate 2,084, forward strand.
ACCTGAGCGGCTGTTAAGGTTTGCAGGGAACAGTTTTGCACTGTTCCTTTTTTACTGTTCCCTGGAAAACCAAAGCGATAAACTCCGGGGGTTCGGGGGCAGCGCCTCCGGTGGAATCAAAAATTTGCGTAAGCAAATCATCAGAGATGGTTGTGATTCTGCCTTTTTGGGGAAGCTTTGCATTGCCCTGAGCTTTGCTCTGCAGATCTCTATAGGAGTAAGGCCTGCTTGTTTATGCTCTTTTCAAGGTTCAGGTATTGCCATATTTTACATCACGGTTTTCGTTAAAATTAGCTTGACTTCATATAGTTAGTCTCCCGATGCAGGAGAGCTTTGCCTTGCCGCTGCCGCGCTTGTCCTCGATGAGAGTGAAGCTGGAATCCACAGCACCCTGCACTCCAGTCGTACCTGAGATACGGTTGAACACATCGTCGGCGTTCTCCTTGCGGAGATGGTGGATGAGCAGGATTGCGACTTCATGTTTATCCGCCAGCTTTTTCAGAATGGATAAGTCGCGGTAGTCGTTGGCATAGGTGTTGTCATAGCCTGTGCCTCTCACCATCTGCAGCGTGTCGATGATGATGAGCGTCGTATCGGGATGCTCGGCGATGAAGCTCTCGATACGTTCCTCCAGACCACCGCCGATGATGAAGGCGTCGGTGCAGAAGTGAACGCTGGGCGGCGCGTCCTCCATAATTTCAAACAGCCGGTTCTGGATACGCAGCCTGCTGTCCTCAAGACAGAGGTAGAGCGTCGTACCCTTCCGCGTCGCCATATTCCATACCAGCTCACCCTTCGCCACCATGACCGCGAGCCATAGCGCCAGCCATGACTTTCCGACCTTCGAGGAACCGGCGAGGACGTGAAGCCCCTGCGAGATGAGACTGTCCACCACGAAGTGCAGCGGCTGGAGTGGCATACTCATCAGCGTCGCGCCATCGATGGTGTCGAAGCGGTTTTTGTCTTTTGGTTTTTGTGCATTGTTCATTTTGTACTCCTTTCTGACGATATATCTGATGGTATCTTTTTGGATTCCTCCGTGATAGAATTTTAAATCAGGAGACATTTCCACTACATAGTGAAGCGATCTTTACGGATTTAAGAATTTTCGTTTCGGGAGGTGAAACGGGTGAGCGAAAAAAGAACAGGCCTCTGCCTGATTGAGTTAGGCGAAGGCCGTATAAGAAAAATACTGACCGACCATGACGACACGGTTATATTTGATGAAGCCGTAATGCCTCATGACGAACTCATCCGCTTCATGGGCAGAAAGACAAAGAACTATTACAAAAAGTTGAAGACGCTTGAGGCACAGCCTTTGTTCAAAGAATCTCTCGACGTTTCAGAGGCTGACCTGTTTGACCTTATCGATAGAGCATTTGCAATGTCATATGAGCTGCGCGGAGATTTCCCCGAGGCGTATTTCTTTACGAGGATTGCTCTGGAGGACACGCTTGTCATCCCCGACGACGGTAGCGCCAGCTTCCTGCTGAACATCAGAATGCGGATTCTCAATATTATGAAGATGCCGTATCTCTCGAGAGTCCGGATGCGAAACATCATGGAGGTCTGCTTCGGTACTACGGAAGGTTTTACGCAGCGGGAGCGGTTTGACAAGATATGCAAGGTGTACCCGATGCTTGGCGAACACGCCTTTGCGGTCAGGTGGACGCCGGACGGCGAGGGCTGGGTGCAGGAATATGAAATACGTTCGCTGCTTGAGCTCTATGTCTTTTACCTCGTGGCGGCGCTGCGCTCCGAAAAACGCATCACCCGCTGTCAGCATTGCTGGCGATATTTCGAACCGAAGACGAAGAAGAAAACAGACTACTGTGACCGCGTTTGGAAGGATGGCAGAACCTGCAAGGAACATGGGCCGAATCTGAAACGCAAAGACGCCCCTGTGGAGGACAAATATTTGCTGGCATATAAAAGAATCCGCGCCCGCTTTTATGAGCGCGACTATCGTGAGTATGCAGCCGAGCGCAAGCGGGAAGCTACTTCTTACGAACACTATGAGGACTGGATGGAGGATGCCGCCGACGCCCGCGCCGCATATCTCTCCGGCGAAATCAATGGCGAGGAGCTGCTTCGCCGTATCAATCCGGATGGCGAGCCACTGGAGCTGATGGAGTTTTCTGTGCCGGAGTCGCTGCCGTTCTCATCGTCCTGGAGGGAGCTTGTCGAAGGGAACATGAGCTTCGACCCTAAGAAGCATTTTGAGACTATAAACTTTCTTGATCTCGGCACTGCCAACTCGAAGTGGCGCACCATAACTGCCGTCGAACAGTCACGGGATTCCAAGCAGGGCGAACTGAGCCTTTTGGAAAAGTACAGAAAGAAAGAGAGTCAATGATAGTGCGCTCACAGCGTACTATGTCCCCCGAAGCTGAACAGTCAGAGATGTACCGTACAGCTTCAACACAAAGTGTTCTCGAACAGAAAAAGGGAGCATACTCGTTCCGACAGGCTGAGTATGCTCCCTGCTAATATCTGCGGCTTATTTATGGAATATGTGGCTCACCGTTTGGCCTAAACACAGGAGGGGCACTGTCTTTCGTTACCGGCGGATGAAGTTCGATGTATATGACGTCGCCTGTAATCTCGGGCTGTTTTGAGGGTGGGGCGGATGTTTCGTGTGGTGCAGAATCCGCTCCGCCCATGATACCGACTTGTTTATGAATGTCGCCTTTGCCATCAACGGTTGTTCCACCTCCCATGATGCCTACTTTGTGGCCGGTGAGTTGGTCGCCGGGATTGCCGACTGTCGTGCAGACGCTACCGACGCCCTCGTCGAGTATCCACCCGAACCCCGGTATCCAAACATGAGGCTCACCGTCGATGAC
>DIQU01000047.1:5110-25085 GCA_002426555.1 Firmicutes bacterium UBA5454
CCCGTCGATGACTGTTCTATCTCCTGACTTTGGTTCAGCGGAGGCTGGTGTGGATTTTGATGCAGCTTGAGGTTTCGAGGCTGTCGGTATCGGTGCTGGTTTTTCCGTTTCTTTTTCTGCCGTCATCACTTTCACCTCTGGCTCACTTATTGCGACAGGCTCCGTTTTGGGAGCAGGAATATCGGCAGAGATAAAAGTATGCGGCGGTTCCTCTGACTGAGCCTCAATTTCGGCGGATACGGCGGCTTTTTATCGGCACGGCGGGGGAATCCCCGACCTCGGCGCTCCGTGGCCAAACGGCGGCACACAGTGCGACACAGGCGATAGCACCGATTCCGGAGATAATTAGCTTTTTCATATGGATCAACCCCTTTCGCCCACACACATATCATAAGCCGATACGAAAAGCTACTGAATTACGCAAAAAATAACCCTCAAGATTGAAAAAAATTATAACACATGCTATAATTGTCGGCAAGAGGTGAAAACAAGTGGATTTTCCCGCAAAAGTCAAAATTACGCGCAAAAAAATGAATATGAGCCAAGAGGATTTGGCTCGCGCCTTGAATGTAAGTTTCGCCACAATCAATCGTTGGGAGAACGGTAAGACCCGTCCCAACAAATTGACGATGCAGGTGTTTATATCTTTTTGTGAGCAGAACGGCATTTCCATTATGGATTAGAGAAAAGGCTCAAGCGTGAAGGGAGGAGCTACAATGAGTGAAAATATTAAGAGTATCTTAAAAATACGAGATGATAATTCCCCTATTGAGTTTATACAGCAAGTCAGAGATGGAGAGTTTACATTTGCAGACGAAAATCAATCCTCGTCTTGGATTCCTACAGGCAGTAAAAATGCAATTAAGAAGTCGGATTTGCGTCAAGGCATAGAACCGTGGCTTACTTCATTATTTCAATCTGAGCATTTGTCGCTGTTGACAGGAACAGGGCTTTCTACAGCGATAGAGGTTATCGCAAAGGGCTCTGCCAATGCCGCTATGTCGGTGCCCACGTTTGACACGGGCTATTCCGATGAGATAAATGCATCGGCAAAGGCTATTGCTGATAAAAACAAGCGCGGAGCAGCCAATATCGAAGATTATATAAGAGTAATCAACGAACTACTGCGTGGTCTTGAAATCCTCGAGCATAATATTTCTGCCGATAAGGGCAAAAAGGCCGCTTATGATAAACTGACGGAAAGCCTTAAAAAGACTATTTCCAGCTTTGCTGACAGCATAAGCGGCATAGAAAATAGCATTGCAATAGCTGGAGAAGAAGAGCGTCACGAGGCATTCGACTATCTTGTTAACTTTCTTATGAGTTTTGCAAGCAGGACAGGCACTCGTGAACATCTCAATATTTTTACGACAAATTATGACCGACTAATAGAAGCGGGGTCAGAACTTGCGGGATTGCATTTACTCGATCGTTTCATTGGTACTCTGGCACCGATATTCCGCTCATCGCGCTTGGACATTGATATGCACTATAATCCGCCTGGCATTCGTGGCGAGCCGCGTTATCTTGAAGGCGTTGCACGTTTCACAAAACTGCATGGTTCCATTGACTGGATAAATACAGGTACGGATATTCGGCGTATTGGATTGCCTTTTGGTTCTAAGGATATTGGCAACTTTCTCAATGCTCCCGGAATTGAGGGCGCGGATGTAAGAAAAATTATGATATATCCAAATGCGGCGAAGGACCGGGAAACAACGGAGTATCCCTATGTGGAGCTCTTCCGTGATTTTGCAGCTGCGCTTTGCCGTCCAAACAGCACACTTGTTACATACGGATACGGGTTTGGCGATGATCATATAAATCGTATTATTAGGGATATGCTGACGATTCCATCCACGCATCTTGTAGTAATCTCGTATGACGAAGCGGGTGGGCGTATTATGGAGAAGTATAAAGAGTTTGGTCGTCCATCACAGATAAGCCTAATCGTAGGCAACGGCGTAGCCGACTTGAAGACGCTTGTTGACTATTTCCTGCCGAAGCCGTCGATAGACCGTGCTTCAATCAGGATGAGTGAGTTACTGAAACAGCGGTATTCTATTCCCAAGCCGGACGAGGCGAATAGTGACGGAGGTGAACCAGAACTATGATAACACCTCTTGCGTATGTGGATTCGCTTCGCATCGGTAGCGTAGATTCTGTGTCGCCTGATGAGATTAAAGTGCTGCTCGATATTGAGGCTCCAAGCGATGTTGCATTAAACACGGGTGCGCCTCGGCCGTTTCCGCGTATAAGTAGCTATGTCCTGTTACCGAGTGACAGCGGTTTTCTCGTGGCTCAAATAGAGTGGATTACGATTGAGCGTTCACAATATCCGAAGCGTAAAGGCATGCAGGATTTTGGCGTCATAGACTTACCCTTTCCATTACGGAAAATGAGCCTCATGCCGCTTGGCATATTAAAAGAGCATAAGAGCGGGAAAGAATCGACATACTCCTTTTCTCGCGGTGTCGATGCATTCCCAACCGTAGGTGATCCGGTGCTCTTACCATCGCAGGAACAGTTAAAATCAATCGTAGAATCCGGCGAAAAGCGTAGAGTAAAAATAGGCACAAGTCCTCTTGCATCTAACGCCGATGTTTCTGTTGATCCGGACAGGCTATTTGGGCGGCATTTAGCTATTTTGGGTAATACAGGAAGCGGTAAATCCTGCTCAGTTGCAGGTGTTATTCGCTGGTCGATTGATGCGGCGAGAAAAGCGAAAGAAAAAGTTAACAAACAAACCGAGGAACTTCTCGGAGAAATAACTGATGAAACCAGAGAAAGCTTGGGACTAAACGGCTTTATCAATTCGCGTTTCATTATTCTTGACCCGAACGGCGAGTACTCAAAAGCGTTTATAGATATGGAGAATGTCCGTCTCTTTGCGGTTGAAGGCAATGAAGAAAAAAGCATCAAACAGTTGCAAGTTCCACTTTGGTTTTGGAATAGCGCTGAATGGTGTGCGTTTACACAGGCAAGTAGCAAGACGCAACGCCCAACGCTCATTCAAGCATTAAGGTGTGTTCGTGACGGACGTTTAGATGTTGCATTAACTCCGAGTACAGATATGCGCCGGTATCTTCGGACTCTCGTTGCACAATTGTCAATAGAAATCACAGGCGGAAGCCCTTGGGCTGGTGGGGGGAAAACTAAGGGATTAAAAGAAAGCATTGACACTTGGGAAAAAGGATTGGTTGATAATACTGATTTCTCAATAAATGAAAATGACGCAATCACGGCATTGAAACAAGCCATACAAGATTTTCGTAACAGCAATCAAAGTACCGGTGCAAATCGTGACGATTGGCCCAAATACACAAAGTCTGCGTCAGATTCACTTTTAGCTGCTTTTAAAGCGGCGCACACAACTTTTGGCGGTTCTGACCAAGATGTTCTCCCAATTGGCGCAGATGTCCCTCGTCCATTTTCGGGCGATGATATATTAAAAAGTATTCAAGCGAATGCTGACCTGATGAAAACATCGGATCATATTGAAACTATGCTTATGCGCGTCCGTACGCTACTATCGGATTCCCGAATGCGGACAATAACAAGCTGTGCCGAGGATTTAACGCTTGAAAAATGGCTTGACGATTATATCTGCCCGAGTGACTCATCAAAGGGAGCCATCACAGTAATTGATCTATCCCTTGTTCCTGCAGAGGTAGTCCATATTGTGACTGCCGTAATAGCACGTATGACGCTTGAAGCGTTACAGCGATACAGACGGTTGAATGACGGAAAAACATTACCAACAACATTGGTAATGGAGGAGGCACATACTTTCATACGTAGATACGCAAGCGATTCGGAAGAAACGCCGACCTATTCTATGTGTACTCAGGTTTTCGAAAAAATTGCCCGTGAAGGAAGAAAATTCGGCCTGGGATTAGTCCTTTCATCACAGAGGCCAAGCGAGCTATCGCCTACGGTTTTATCGCAATGCAACACATTTTTACTTCATAGAATCAGTAACGATCGCGATCAGGATTTAGTTAGTAAACTCGTCCCCGATAATCTGCGAGGAATGCTTCGAGAGTTACCTACGTTACCATCACAACGTGCAATATTGTTAGGATGGGCGTCTGAACTGCCTGTGATGGTTCAAATGAATTATCTCAGCGAGGAACAACGCCCGCAATCAAATGATCCTGACTATTGGGATATTTGGACTGCTCACGGAGACAATTCACGAAAAGCCGATTGGGAGACTATTGCTCGTGATTGGCAGGAAGCTGGCCAAACAGCGCAGGATGAGGTTGCCACTATTGAGGCAGATCTTGAAGGAACGGTTACTGATACTGATGATGACGATTTGCCATTTTAAGAGTAAGATTATACTGGATTATTATAGATGGAAGAGCATATTGTTAAGGAAAAGCGAGGGAGGCGGCGATCAATGATAAATAGCCAACCTGTTGATAATATGATGAATAAAAAGAACCCTGTATTAATGAAATCAAAGCATCGTGTGCAAAAGCACGGGGAGGTCTTCACGCCTCAGTGGGTGGTTGACAAGATGGTCGCGATACCGGGAATCAAAGAAAAAGCCGAGGATATATTTTCGACGTTTCTTGAACCGAGCGCCGGTGAGGGTGCATTTCTGCTTGCCATCGAAGACATAAAATTGCGATTTGTTACTGATAATCACAGCGATTATGTATGGAATACGTATGCGCTTTGGGCGTTGTCAAGCATCTACGGCATCGAGTTCCTGGAAGATAATCTTGCGGTGGCAAGACAAAATATGCTTGAGCTATTCTTGGATTGCTACGATGCTGTACATGGCACCCCTCTATCCAAACGTTCAGATTTATATAAATCTGCTCGGACGATAATCTGGGCGAATGTTGTGCAGGGGGATACCCTTACTCATAAAAATAATTCCGGTGAGGAGATTGTCTTTAGCCGGTGGAATTCTGTCGAAGGATCTCCGAGGCAGGTAAGACGCACCACCTTTTCGTACTCGTCACTATTTGGTGATGATGATATCTCAAAAGGTGGTGTACAATTGAGTCTGTTTGATAAAATGGGTGCTAATGGGGAACCGGAAGGCAATTGGCAAGAATGTTTTGCAATTATTGATATCGAGTTGGCATGGAAAGAAGAAAAGGATATGTCTGAGAAGAAGCCAGGTAAATTCAAATTTGACGTTGTGATAGGCAACCCTCCGTATCAGGAAGAATCTACTGGTGAAGGGACACAATCGCCGCCAATTTATCACAAGTTCATGGATGAAGCCTATAAGATAGCAAACAGGGTTAGTTTTATCACGCCTGCCCGATTTCTCTACAATGCAGGTGCGACGCCGAAAGCGTGGAATCAAAAGATGCTGGAAGATGAGCATTTAAAAGTCGAATACTTCGAAAAGGATAGCTCAAAGGTGTTTTCAAATACTGAAATCAAAGGCGGTGTTGCCGTAACCTATCGCGACTCCGAAGTGGACTTCGGAGCGATTGGGATATTTACAGCACATCCGGAATTGAATAGTATTTTGAACAAAGTAAAGAAAAAGAATGACATCAGTTTCAGCAGTATTGTATACGGTCAAGAAATATATAAATACACAGAAAAGCTTCATGAAAACCATCCCGAAGCGGAGAGCCTTCTTAGTGACAATCACAAGTATGATATCAAAACCAGCGCATTTGACCGATTGGATTTTATCTTTCTCGACGAAAAGCCAAGTGATGGCAATTCATATATTCAATTCTTAGGATACCAAAACAATAGGCGTGTCTACAAATGGGTTCGCCGCGACTATATTTTGGAACACGAAAGCTTGCAAAAGTACAAAGTGATTATTCCATCGGTAAGTGGAAGTGGTGCTTTTGGGGAAACCCTGAGTTCCCCTCTCATTGGAAATCCTCAAATTGCTACTACACAAACATTTTTAACTATTGGCTCGTTCGATAATAAGAGCGATGCTGAGGCGGTGCTTAAATATATTTGCTCAAAGTTCGCACGGGCATTGCTGGGGGTGCTAAAGGTTACTCAACACATTACATCTCCAAAATGGAAGCATGTGCCTCTTCAAGACTTCACAGCGACATCCGACATCGACTGGTCAAAGCCAATTCCGGAAATCGACAGGCAGCTATACAACAAATACGGACTTGATGAAACGGAAATTGAATTCATCGAATCGCATGTAAAGGAGATGGAATAATGGCAAGCACAACGATTAAAACAATAGATCAGGCGAGCCCGACCATCTATGCATACATAACTCCAAATGATGTGTCCAAAAAGGGCTGGGTTAAGATTGGATATACGGATCGTGACGCCGAAACGCGCATCAAGGAGCAGACGCATACCTCGAATACAAAGTACGAGTTGTTATGGTCGTACGACGCCAGGTATGACGGAGGCGAGTATTTTATCGACGATGATTTTCACTGGTATTTAGTACAGTCCGGCATCGAACGGGGGAAGTTCGAGGGCACCGGCAGGCCTTCTGAATGGTTTTACTTTGGCCAGGGCAAGGAGAAACAGGCAGATGAGCTTTTCAGGAAATTTATCTTCAAAGATTACAGCCAGATTCAAGCTCCTGCCGGTGGAACACAGTACCAGCTTCGGGAGGAGCAAATCGACGCCGTTAAGCGTACACTTGCATATATGAAATCAGGGAAGGAACCGTCTACCTTTCTTTGGAATGCAAAGCCACGTTTTGGAAAGACACTAGCAACTTACGACTTTATCCGTAAAGGAGGTTTTCAGAATGTGCTAATTGTCACCAATCGCCCAGCAGTAGCAAATTCTTGGTATGATGATTTTGAGAAATTCATCAAATGGCAAGAATCCCATATGTTCTTTGTGTCCGAAACGGATTCTCTTAAGAGAACCAAGGCTTTATCTCGAAAAAAATATCTCGATATATTAGACAATTACAGTAAGGATGACTACAGGACTGTTAAACAAATCACTTTTGTAAGCCTTCAAGACCTAAAAGGTTCAATCGCTTTTGGAGGCAATTTCGATAAGCTTCAATGGGTAGCAGGTGTCAATTGGGATCTACTAGTTGTTGATGAGGCTCATGAAGGAGTAGACACATCAAAGACAGATTGGGCCTTTTCTAGGATAATGAGGAAGTTTACCCTACATATGTCTGGCACGCTCTTTAAAGCCATTGCTAATAGCAAATTCAGCGCTGAGCAAATATATAACTGGTCTTATGCCGATGAGCAGGAAGCTAAAAGAGATTGGGACTATTATCAGGGTAGTAATCCCTATGAACCATTACCACAGCTCAACATGTATACCTACCAGCTTTCTGCAATGATCGAAGAGAAACTTATTGAGGGGCAGACCATAGGAGAAACCACCTATGATTTTGCCTTTGACCTTAATGAGTTTTTTGCAGTTGAAGAAGGAAAAACCACCTTTAAACACGAGAAAGATGTGAAGAAGTGGTTGGGGAGATTAACAAAAAATGAGAAGTACCCATTTTCAACACCTGCCCTGCGAAGAGAACTAAAGCATACCTTTTGGCTCCTTGACAGAGTAGCAAGCGCAAAAGCATTGGCAAAGTTACTAGCTGACGATGCTGTGTTTATGCATTATAATGTTGTAATTGCAGCTGGGGATGGAAAAAATTTAAATGAAGAAGCAGAAGATTTCGTTTGCAATGAAAAGAGCTATGATAAGGTGCGAAGGGCGATTGCTGAAAATGAGTATACCATCACCATAAGCGTCGGACAATTGACCACAGGTGTAACCATTCCTGAGTGGACAGCGGTAATGATGCTGAGCAACATCGCTAGCCCAGCTTTGTATATGCAGGCTGCATTCCGTTCACAGAACTCATATCACTACGAAGAAAAAGGCAAGTACTACAAAAAAGAAAACGCATATATTTTCGATTTTGCTCCTGACCGCACGCTGGTTATGTTCGATGATTTTGCCAACAAACTGGTTGGTGATGGAAGCGCTAGTGACAAGGAGCGTCCAGAAAATATTAAAAGGCTGCTCAATTTCTTTCGCTGCTGGTATAATGCAAATAGTTGGTGGAGATTACAAAATCGAATGGATATCTACTTATTTTGATGATCCAACAGATCAAATTGCTATACAGAGAGGAATAGATTATTTTAAAAATGGAGAGTTTAATTAAAAAGAGAATTCTTAAAATACTTAAAATTCTTTTATTATCTATCTTGTCAATTGTATTATTTTTCTGTATTGTTATTGATATCCTCAAATTTGCCATAACAGAAAAAGTACCACCAGATATTTCTTATACAGAGATAATAGATGAAAGAATTGACGGCTCATTAAAATTGTATGATGATAATCGTAATAATAGATATTGGCTGGTATTCAATAAAGAGAACAAATCAAAATTGATTCTTTTTACTGGAGATATGCGGGCATATGTTTATGTTACGCCAGTAGGGAAAAATGAAATAGAAATATATTACGATTATCTTGATGATTTGGTTTACCCTAGAGAAGATGAGAGTTTTATACTTGATCTCTCAAAAAACGATACCCACAATATATCTTTTATTCGAAGAGTAATTCAATCGGTATTTTGAGATCTCATAATACTTTTTGCTATAGCATTATGAAAACGCATTAGTATATAAAAAGTACATATATCCCTGGTAAATTTTTTACCAAGGGATATTTTTTTCTTGGTAAAGAACAAGCAGCCGATATAATAAAATTATTTTAAAATAGGTTATCGCTTCTATTATTTTCAAGTGTTATTCTAAAATAGCTACTTGTGCAATGGCAAACAGATCAAGGGATGAATCAGATCCAGTGCATGTATACAATCCGGCTTAAGTCTGCTATTAATAAATAACTCAACTTTCCCAAATCAGCTTACTTAGAAGTGTTTTGGGATACTCTTACCGATATACCAAGCTGTGATATCATAAAGTCGTCGGTAAACTGCTGTGTAAGCAATCTTCCAAAGCACTGCGGGAAAGTTGAGTTAATATTAATTATAACGCTACAAAATCCATCTTTTCTATTGGGCGTGCCATGTCTTCACTGACAAATACGGTACCCTTGCAACGTTGGAAAATCGATGCAGGAACATCTTTTGTCACCGGACCATAAATTTGCAGTCTGGAAATCATGCGTTCCCACGAACTATAGCTGCTATTGCCGAAATAGCCGAGATCATGACGCTCCAAATGGTCTCGTGCATTGAAAATATCACGTGGACCAACAGATACTGAATAAGCAGGTGTATAAGCTAAGTCACCCGAGGCTCCAAAGGTCGGAGCCATGCTATTTTGAATTATTGTTAAACGACGATTGTCGACAAAACGCGTTCCAAGTGTTAGAAACTCTTCAAGAGAATCTGCTTTGAAAGCTTCTGTACCCGGATCAACGAATGCGGTGTGCCCAATCCAGCCCGTTGCTGAAATGACAAGGTCTGCGCAACCATCGCCTGCCTCTTCAATTAGATCTGAATAGTTCTCTATGTTTTCATTTGTGTAGTAATGCATTTGCTCTAGCGATGGGCGAAGATCGGGGCGGAAACGCATGTAAAACTCTTTCAAAAAAGCGCCCCCTAAAGATGGTGCATAACTTATTGGGGCTACATTACCGTCTTCATCTGCCCATTCATCCATACAAAACGCATGGATATTGCGCGCACTAATGTTGTAAGTGTTGCAAATGTCTGCAGCGGCATTATAAACATTACGCCAGGGATTTGGGAATATAATAACGGTTTTTTTATCTTCTACATCTGACTTCCAAATTCGGTTAACGAGCTCAGCTGTAATAGCGCTCTGAGGATGTGGAACAACTCGAACCTTGTATTCAGGGTTTGGATGTGGATGAGTTTCCATCTCATCTCGCCGGATATTTCGGCAATAATCCAAAACCTTTTTATCTCGAAACGGAATCCATTCCGAAGGGGAAAATGAAAAATTATTATTGTTCATGACTCTCCATCCTTTCAATGAAAATGTTCCTGCAGAGGGTTGGTGTCATCCGGGTAGAGTAAATCAACGGCTATTTCTGTATTGACATAAGCAATGCCTTTGAAAAGCCGAAGAATTGAGGCTGGAATGGCAGGCGTTACAGGAGCAAAGAGCATTTGACGTGAACTCATTCTTTGCCACAACGCTGGTGCGCCATAGTGCGTTTTGAACTGTAACTCCACATGATCACGAGCATGTGCTATGTCTCGTGGCCCGATGGTAGCAATTCTGGGTGGAACATTTGCAATATCGCCTGAACACCCAAACATACCATGGAGGGAATCCTCGGCAATGCTCTCCTCAGTTGGTGTGACTACAGCTGAACCGAATGTCAGAAATTCTTCCGTAGAATCAGTTCGATAACAATCTACCGGATCGATACCGGCGATTCGGCATGTCCATCCTACCGAGGTGTAGGTAACATCTGCACCTCCATTCCCACAATCATCGATAAGGTCTGAGTAATAGCTGATATTCTTTGTTGTAATCAAGTGAATATGGTCTTCCGGCATGCGCAATGATGGCTCCAGGCGTTCATAAAAATATCGCATGAAGTCTGCTGTGCGGGAATAGCGACTATCAACAGGAGCAACCTCGCCATTTTCATTGGCATATTCACTCAGGAAAAAAACATGGACGTTACGTGCGCTTACATGGTTCATGTTTAGAATGTCTGCAACACTTATATATACAGCATTCTCGGGTGATGGCAGTATTATTGTCAATTTTTTGTCGTTGACATCTGACATCCGGATGCGATGAAAAAGGTCAGCGGCAAAATAGTTGGTTGCATCATTAACAATTTTCATTGTAAAATCTGGATTTTCAAATGTCGATCCTTCACGATCGATATAGTGAATATCCCGGATTTTTGAGAGAATCTTTGCATCACGGTAAGGAAGCCATGATGCTGGTGAAGTGATAAAGCATTTACTACTCAACAAAATCCCTCCTCTTAAAGTTAGTTGGTTGCAGTATAATACTAGTTTTTATCAAAATGCCCCTAAGACCCCTGCCTCATGTGACCTAAAGGCCACGAATAGAGGAAGTGTATTTTTAGCCGCGAGGGCTAAAAAACACGAATAAGCGGGGATAAACTGATTTCTGCATCAGTCAAAACTTGATTCGTCAACTCCGCAGTAGCGAATCAAAAATAAAATCAGCGACTTTGTAAAGTTGATAAATTCCTGGCAATCACAATATTCATCAGGCTGATGAGCGCCGCCATGCACCGAAAAATCACGAAATATTCCAAAGCAAAAACTTGAGTCCGAGCCATATGGCATGATTACAGATTGGTCTGTAAGGCAGGAGCCGCACATTGGAACCTCTTGACCGGAAACTTCTGACGCTACCTTTTGCATTAATGCAGCTGCACCAAGTTCATCTCTTGTGCGTTGGTAAGTAAACCAGCGCGTTGCCATCTCCATAGGCTTTAAAGTGATTCTCATTTTTGCAAGCTCTTTGCGGCAGTCAGCGAGAATCTCGTCAAGCTCAGAAAAGATTTCTTCCTTCGTTCGGTCAGTATAAATCGCAAATTTAATTATGGCGCGATTCATGATCGCTCCGCTTTCATGTCCGATATGCATTTGCGTTAGACGAAAGGCATTTTTTGCCGGGTAGGAGCCGATATAAAGCGGATTTACTTTTAATTGGTCAAAACGCCTTTGGGCAAATGGTATCAGTTTTTGCCAAACGAGAACTGCTGCTTCCGCTAAAGGTTGAGCAGTTGCAGTTATAAAATCTGACTCCATGGTTAGGCGGAATGCACCACCACCAAGAGCGCAGACCCAAACCTGATAGCCTGAACCATCTGTATTGATGATGGTTTCACTTGGATACTTCAAGCACATCGCTAATGCTCCATCGCCGCCGCCGTACTCCTCGTCTACACATGAGGAAAGTGCAACGGTTTTCTTCAGTTTTATCCCGCATGCACGCAAAGCCTCAAGCGCAAATAAAGACCCGGCAATACCTGATTTGTTGTCACCAGAACCTCGACCCCATATTCGACCATCCTTTACTTCTCCTCCAAAGGGATCCACAGTCCATGCATCAGGGTTTCCAATTGGAACTGTATCAATATGGGAATAGATCATAACTTGACGTTCCCTGTCCTCCCCCCATAGAACTCCTGTTACATTTGGCCGTGTATCCATATGACGGTTAGGAAGGTATCCAGGATGCTCCTTGATGCCAGGAATATCATCAGGGTAATAGAGCTCAGTTTCCAAGCCAAAGTCCCGGTATAACTGCTCGATATAACGAGCACATTCTTCTTCTTTGCCATTTCTACCATCATTTTGCGTATCAAATTGCACCAGCTTTGTCAAGTCTGCAAAAAGCTTGGTACTATTATCATCAACATATTGCATGACCTTTTTTTCTAAGTCAGTCATTATTTTAACACCCTCTCTATATATATTATCTTTAATGATTTTATCGTTAGTTCAGTATTCTTTATCTTTTTTGGTAATATAGCTATTAACAATACAGCTTGTTGGATTAAATCAACCTCATGTCGATTGACAATGGATTACTGACTAAAAGTCATAGCCATTTTATTTTTATTCTTTATCAACTCCGCAATACCTTAGTAGGAATAAAAGAATTGACTGCGTGTGGCGCACGAGATGTTCACACTCAATATATTCATCAACCTGATGGGCGCCCCCTGGTAAGTGAGCTGCTCGGGTTATACCGGTGTTCAGTGAAGAAGGGCTGCCGCAGGCGAGAAAAATAGACAAATCGGACAATGCGCGTGCGCCAAGCATGGTTGCCGGCTCTTTGTATACATCCTTCATGGCACGAAGAAATTCAAGGTTTGATCCTTGTTGCTCACCTTCAGCATATATAAAATAACGTGTGTACAGCTCAAATCCGCTGGTCTCAACGCCCAACGCATCCCATTCAGAACCCAGACGGTCTTCGATTTCTTTTAATCTTCGAAGCATTTCTTCTTTTTGAATTATTGTATAAATACCAAATGTCAGCTCGCCTCTGTCAAGCATGACTCCTGATCCTCCGGTCTTAAAAGAGAGGAGACGGAAGGCATTATCAACGAGCTCCGGTCGATTGAGCATAGGGTGTTCAGCAAGACCTTTGCGTATTTCTTCTCCAAGGGGTAAAAGCTCTTCCACCGCACGGTATAAAGCTTTTGCAACCGGAACAGCTGTAGCTGTAACTTCCTTTGTGTGTATACGCAGGCGAAAACATCCTCCACCGGGAGATACAACGTCACATTTAGTTCCGCCATCAATATTGATGTAAGCATCACAAGGGTATTTAAGGCAAGCAGCCAATGCGCCATTTCCACCGCCGCTTTCCTCATCGCAGTAAGCGGTGAATAACACATCCTTCTTTAGTTTTATGTTTAATGCTTTGAGAGTTCGCATAGCGAAAAGACTCATAGCAATTCCGCTCTTGTCGTCCCCGGCACCGCGTCCCCATATGCGGCCGTCAGAAATCTCACCTCCAAAGGGATCGTGCTTCCAAGCTGCGGGATCTCCTATTGAGACTGTATCAATATGCGCTGCAAGCATAGCTGAACCGTTACCCTTAGTACCTTTTAGGATAGCAGTGACATTTGGCCGCTTATCTGTGCCGCGACCAGGAAGATATTCAGGATGGCTGGTTAGTCCGGGAATATTATCCGGGCAATAGAGATCGGGTTCAAGCCCTAATTTCCTGTATTCATCCGCTATATATTCTGCGCATTCAAGTTCTTTGCCCCAAGTGATGTAATTGGTGCTGTCAAAGCGGAGGAGATATGATAGTTCTTTGTAAAGTTCTTCTTTGTTAATCTCAACATAATCGATAATTTTCTTTTCTAGGGAAGTCATTCGCCCATCTTCCTTTCATTTTTCAGAGAAATAGAAACTCTCAGTAAAGTCAACTGCATACTTTGCCATGCATTTTTCTTACTATAGATTGATCAGTTTTTTTGCGTTCCAATACATGACTTGTTCATAGAGCTCGTCACTAGGACAGGCTAGTTTCACAGTATCAATCCGATTCGGAATGATGGATTCCGGAATGCGTCCGGCTCCGCCACAGCAATAATCTGTACCGAGAAGCAAATGATCCTTCCGCTTCACGTCACGAAAAACTTCGCGTGTTTCACCGATAGTTGTACCCATCAAACACAACCAAATGTTTTCGTGGAGATTACAGGCCTGAATTGCAGACCGAGTTTCGTCATACAGACCTGCGTGGCCAAGGATTACCTGTAGCTCCGGGTAACGCTCGGCAATACCCGCTGCTTGTAGTGTACTGGCATAGGGCGGCGTTCCATCATGGAAAAGCACAGGTACATTGTATTTTATTGCCTGCTCCATAATGTAGTACATACCTGGTTGATGAATAAAGAAAGACTGAAGCCAGCTATGAATCTTTATGCCACTGAACCCGTATTCTTCAAAACAGATGCGAATCTCTTTCTTCATCTGTTCAGGATAGTAAGGGTTTATAACTGCAAAATTGACGAATCGTTTAGGATAAAGCTTTTTAAAATTCTTGTACTGTATCATGTTGTGCTCATGACAATCATTGACCATTCCGCTTGTGGGACTAATCCACATCTGCTCAATTTCGAAGCGATCCATAGCATCGATCATTGTTGCTGCGTCAACCACTTCGGTGCTATTGATTGGATAATTAACATCCTTGGTATGACCGTGCGTATCTATAATCATCTATAATTCACCCCCAGAACAGTTTCTATGTTCTTTGACAATGCCTTTTCCAATGCTGATTGCTCTGGCTCCCCATAGCGTAGCTTTTTGAGTTCATAAGAGATTTCACTTCGAGGAGAGCAGCTACCAAAGACGACCCGATCCGGGATTACTTTCATGAATCGAGTCATAGCCGGGGTAAGAGCCAAGCTTGTTTCTAACCAGATGTTGTCTCGCCCATACAAGGATGGAATAGCATCCGAAACAAAATCATTGGCTCCCAGGTGCCCCAGCAGGAAACGAACATCTGGATGCCGAATAGCAAGGTAATGAAGATTAAATGGAAGAGCGAATAAAGGAGTACCGGTGTGAAAGTATGCAGGAACATTATATTCCTTGCAGACATTCATTAATGGGTCGATAATATGGTCGTTAATTGGGAAGCCCTGAATAGAAGAGTCAAAATAAACAGCTGAAAGACCATTTTCTAAAGCTCGCTTAAGGGAATTAACAGCTTTATTTCCAAACCAGGGATTTGCCACTGCATATCCAATAAACCGATCAGGGTAAGCAGCGCAAGCTGCCTGCACAAGCAGGTTGCCTTCTGTGTTATATGCGACCACATATTCGTCGACAGGAGCAATCAATGCTTTTTCGACACCATTTTGATCCATTTTACGGATTAATTCTTCCGCATTTTGGTTTTTATATTTACCTTGGCCGATGAAAGAAAGTGAATCGATAATTTTCATTTTATGCCTCCTTTAAATCTGGGAGCGATATATTGATTCCACTGAAAAACTTAATCCAATGAAGTATTTCTTTTAATCAACAAGTTGTTAAGAGTCACTCTCTTTAGGACTGTATGACCTTGTTTAGTCACCCTTTTTGAGACTACCTTCAAATAAAAATTAATAAATTTCAAAAAAAGTAGCAGGGAGGTTCCCTGCTTTTTCGATAATATTAATAAAATAGAATAAACGATATGAAAAAAATACTATGTACCATCAGACAATTGCAATACATGGAATCGTGGGAATTCCGCAAACATCTCCAAATTAGGGCTTGAATGTAGCTCATGCTCGTCCTGTCGCAATTTTTCGTTTCTTTTTAAATATCCCATATGGAGGTGGGAAATAGATATCCCCCGGGACTGGGAATTTGGGCAGTGGAACAGGATAAGACTGTACCCTGTTCAGGTTAACATATTGGTAATAAAATGTGAGGACTGCGGAGAAACATACCGGGCATATCCTTCCTTTGTCATCAAGGGAACAACACTAACTCTTTCTGCATTGATTTTTATTGCATTTGTATATGAGTACTCCGGACTTGTGTGGAGAGATATTCCGGAGCAATTCTGCTGTAAGCACGACATGATTGCACACAGCACAATATACAAAGCAGTTCATGGTCTTGGGAAAAGCATTGCTGATAGCGACAACAAAATCAGGGATGCTGTCCAAAACCTTTATGACAGGTATTTAAAAGAGTCAAACATAGAATTGCTTGCTGCTCCGTGGCCACTTGAAAAATCCCTGTATGAGCATACCAGAAAGCGTGAGGTGGCAATTCGGTTTCTTTTGTCATCGTTTCTCATTGCATTTTATAGTAGTCGCCTGGATTTTCTCCAGCTCTTTTACTTATACGTCAGATCATATAGATTAGTTCTGTCAAATACAGATCCACCCGTATGCAATATTTACAAAAAGTAACATGCACGAGCTAAAAAAAGTGAAACATCAAGAACCCCTTCCAACGTGATATATTAAAAAACACAGATATTGAAAGAAATTATCATCAATATTTGAAAGAAAACATGTTGGGAGGTGAAAAAATGGCTGTAACGGTTAAAAAGGCAGAGGATTTTAAAAGTGCGGGTAAAATCCTCTATTTGCCATGCAGTAAACTTGAAGATCATCCACTACATTTTGGATTTTATGCACAGTCGCATCTTGAAGAACTTGTCCGTTCCATTGAAAAATCGGGGCTTTTAGAACCTATTGTCGTATGCCCCTTAAAGGATGATAGATACCGGATACTCAGCGGACACTATCGGATACGAGCTGTAAGAAGGCTCAAATGGAAGAAGGTTGCGTGCAGGGTAATGGAATGTGATGAGCATCTCTCTTTTGTAATCTACTGCACATCAAACCTTCTTGTTCGTGGGCTGAGTGCTATGGAGGAGGCATATATGATTTCAGTTCTTGTCGAAAGGGAGAATTTTACTCTGAATGAAATAGGTGCGATTTGGGGACGCAGCAAGTCGTGGGTGTCAAGAAGGCTTGGTCTTCTTATCCATCTTGATCCGAAGATTAAAAAGGAGCTTGAGTTTGGCTTCCTAAGCCCCCGCATGGCTCAGGAGCTTTCAAGGTTGCCCCGGGGCAACGATCAGGAAAGGGTGCTGAAGATTGTCAGAAAGGAGCATATGAACAAGGATGATGCGTCTGAGTTCGTAACATGGTGGCTTGAAGCCGGCGAGGATGAGCGCAGGATTGTTGAAGCGAAAGGCTTCAATATGGATCCAAAAGGTTTTGAAAATGATGATTCCGGTGTTCTGTCAAGGACAGTGGCAAAACATTTTACAAAGGCTGGGAACATCTTGGATAGTTTGATTTCAATTATTCAATCCCGGAAGGTTATTGAGTGGTGGCCACAGGATGAGTATTTCTCTTTCAGAAAAGTGTTTGTGCATCTTGACCGGATTCTTTCTGAACAATTGACATCATACAGGGGTGGAACAGGATGAGGCGTACATACATTGAAAGGCTTAGAAAAAAGGAGTTCAGGATGGATATTGTAAACAGGATAAAGGATCTTACTCCAAAGGAACGTTCAATCATGATAGAACGAATTCTACAGGGAAAACACATTATTCCCTATGCCAGGGGCGATACCTTGAGCAGAACCACAATATACCGGTGGCTTAGGGAATTCAGAGAAAATGGTGACGCAGGCTCCGTACTGATGAGCAAAGTCCGATCCGACAGAGGGATATTCAGTGCTCTGACAGATATACAAAAGGAATCTCTGAAAAGATGGCGTTTCGATGGTCCATACAGAACGCTGAGGGACTTGAGGGAAGAACTTATGGAGCATAAATTAACATCATCGGATCCAATACCTTCCGAATCAACAATTGGCAGATTTTTAAGGGAACAGGGTCTTTCACGGTCGGAGCTTCTAAAAGGGATAAAACCGCAGGGGAAAATACGCCTTGCGTTTGAGGCTGAATATCCCATGCAGCTATGGATGGCGGATACAAAAGGGCCGGATGTGTATGTTGAGGATCCCGAACACCCTGGTCAATTGGTTGCTGCAAAGCCCATTGTGCTGATTGATGACAATTCCAGATACATTGTGGCGGCATGGTATGTCATCGTAGAAAACGAGCAGGCGGTCATAGAACTGTTCTGCCGGGCAATTCTCCTTTATGGAATTCCAGAAATTTTGTTTGTAGACCGTGGCAGTCCTTACATGGGGAAATGTTTAAAACGTGCCGCAAGCCTGATTGGCTGTAATATCATTCATGCAGCTCGTCAGGATTGTCAGGCAAAAGGAAAAATCGAGAGGGTGCTGAAGACCTGTCATGAAAGGTTCGAACACGAAATGAAAGCCTCAAAAAAGGGCTGCATTGTTCTTGAAGAATACAATCTGTATCTTGAGGCGTATATTGGTCAGGATTACAACCGAAACGTTCATTCGGAAACCCGGCAAATACCCGAAGAAAGATTCTTTTCCTTTCCTGTGAAGTATAGGAGATGGATAAGCCGGGAGAGCCTTTTAATGATATTCCTTCCGGTTTGTACCTCTAAAGTCAGCAAAGTGGGGCTTGTACGTATCAACACCTTTAAATACCTCGTTAATGATTCAACCCTGTGGGGGAAGAGGGTTGAGGTTCGGTGTGGGTACTTTGACAAGAGCAAGGTATTTGTGTGGTACGACGACAGGTATTATGGCGAGGCATATGTCTACACGGAGGAAAATGATTTTATCAAAAGGCAGGAGATTACACAAAGGATTGTTACTGTGCCTGAAATATCACTTCCCGACATTAAGAGGGTTCCTCTCTATGGACGCCTCGAAAGACAGCTCGCCAAGCATCGTGAGGAAATTGAAGGGATGGATTTGAATGGGCAGCTTTCACATGTCAGACAGAAAAAGAATCGGGTTCGTTCGGATCTTCTCAGAAAAGAATCCTCAAACACAGTACCTGCGCCGAATAAAAGAGAAGATTTCGAGGTTGATGAATTCATCTATCTTTTGATGAAGCTTCTGAGGAGACAATTCGCCCCTTCGGAAAGGCTTGCGGTACATACTCTCTGGAGTTCTATCGGACCCATTGATGAAAAACTGGCAAGAAACACGGTAGGGCAGCTTCTGGGTGAGGAATACCCAACCGAAGATTTAAAAGGCTATCTTGAGGAAATCAGACTGGCTGTAATAACAAACAGAAATCAAAATTGATAGGAAAGGTGGAAAAAACATGAGTAACGCAGTAGATGAAATGGTAGCAAACAGATTTCTTGATTACTGGGAATTTGAAACTCTTCCATTCCCAAAAGTCGTAGACCCCTTTAAAACATTTATGAACAAGCATCATGAAAATGCGCTGTTAAGGCTTACGCAGCTTCTTTACACCAGAGAAATTGGGGTGGTTGTGGGTGAGTCCGGTTCAGGTAAAAGCACTTTGATAGATATATTTCTCAGTGGACTATCATCTACCCGGTATAAAATCATCCGAATTGAAAACCCTCAGAACAAGCCGAGAGAAATGTACAGGGGGATTGCCGCCGCAATGGGTGTAAATACCACATGGTTTGGCGCTGACGCACTTAAAGTTATTGATCTTTTAATCTACTCTTATCTTGAATCAAACCGTCCATCATTGGTGATGATTGATGAGGCGCATATTCTAACTCCCTCTATGCTAAATGAGCTCAGGCTTTTAACCAACACTAAGGTTAAAAATGAACCATTGATAACCCTGATGCTGTTCGGGCAGCCGTCATTAGCCTCCACACTGAAGCTTCCGGCCATGGTTCCTCTGGCGCAGAGAATCGGTGCATGGATTATACTTAAGCCTATGACAGAGGAAGAATCGTTAAGCTACATCGACTGGCATGTCAAAACCGCAGGAAGTGCAAACGGACTTTTCCTTGACGAAACAAAAAAGGCCATATTCAGACGCTCACAGGGGAATGCAAGACTGATCAATAGGCTTTGCTTGGAATGTCTAAACCAGGGTTGTCTGGATGGCGTAAAAACAATTTCTGAGGAACTGTTTTCCTATGTGTGTAAAAATCTCGGACCTCACCTGGCTAATTAAAGGAGTGGATGTTCATGATG
>DIQU01000047.1:25233-28363 GCA_002426555.1 Firmicutes bacterium UBA5454
TTAAAGGAGTGGATGTTCATGATGAACCGACAGACAGATCAGTCTTTTATTCAAAATATCTGCGAAAATTCCGGTATCTACTATTACAATGATAATTTGAAAGGTGCTTTGGAGAATATCATCAAGGAACTTTGCTATTCCCATAAACACCTGATGTCAAAATTAAGTATTTACCATATTGACAGGGCTATTTTCAAATACAATCAGGCAAAGAAAAAGAGAATAATCTACAATACCAAACAGTATTTAAAGGCCTGTATTGTAAGTGCTGTTTATGAATCCCCAATGGATGAAATGGAACCGATTGATTAGGCTTAAAATATTAGTCTTATTGTCTACACTGATGTGTAGGCTTTTTTTTAAAAAAAATTACTGAACCCTTTGCCCCACCAGTCTCACAGAGGGTGAATCTTCCAATCTCAAAGAGAGTGACTGTGAACAGTTTGTCTATGGTCGTGAAGGTATAGAATATTCCGTTAAAGACGGAAAGAAGGTACTTGATCCGGTTAAGGTGTTAGAGTCTAACTGGCGTAGTATCTACGGAATGCTGTATTCTTACAATCCTATTGAGAGAATAGAAACGAGAGTAGATTTATCCATAGATTCAATGAAGGAAACTGATAGCTTTAAAGAGGCGTATAGGAAAGAATATGTTGAGGCATTCTATGACCTTTATAATTCCGAGTATGGAAAAGTTGGTTATGCACCTGTAGCGGTAGCTGGACGTAACATGAATACATTAATACCACTTTCGAGTGAATCAAACGACCTTTCAAAGGAAGCTATAGCGGCACAGCAAAGCATACTTCTAAAGGCAATTATGGGTGAAATCAGCATGAATGAATTCAAGCAACAGACATCAGACCTAGTTAAAAAATATCAGAGTGTGACCGATGAGTTTAACCAGAAACTTCCTGAATTTAAAACAAAGTTTGGCGTTAAATAATATTTGAAATTAAGACCGGAGGTCATTTCTCCGGTCTTAATTAAAAAACTACTTTTTTTAGATTCAATTGATTAAATTTTGTGGTGAATAAATAGGAGTGTGTAATCGGATGAGTAAAATGAGAGCAATGGAACAGAAACGAAAACGAAAAGAGTCGTATCCAGAAGCAAATGTTAAGCTGAAATTTAATGCAAACAGAGATATACCTGTCTATTTACTGATTTTACCGGCAGCACTCCTGTTATTTGTGTTTCATTACCTTCCCATATATGGCATAGTTATTTCGTTTCAGGATTTTAGTCCATTTAAAGGTGTATTGAATAGTAACTGGGTAGGGCTTAAAAATTTCGAGCATTTTCTTTCAGATTCTAATTTCTGGAGAGTATTTAAGAATACAATAATAATAAACCTCATGCAGATAATAATAGGTTTTCCGATTCCTGTAATGTTTGCAATTTTCCTAAATGAGCTGTGGTCGAATAGATTCAAAAAAGTAGTACAAACTGTCAGCTATCTTCCTCACTTTGTTTCATGGGTTGTTGCAGCCAGTATAATAACATCAGCACTTTCACCTTCTACGGGATTAATAAATAAATTTTTAGAAGGTGCATTTGGAATTGAACCCATTTATTTTCTTGCGAAAGAGGAGTATTTCAGGTTAATAATTGTAATTAGCAATGTATGGAAAGAGCTAGGGATGCAATCTGTATATTATATCGCAGCACTCGCTTCAATTGATACAGAGCTTTATGAGGCTGCCAAGATGGACGGGGCGGGAAAGATCAAACAAACCATTCATATAACACTACCGGGTCTACGATCGATTATAATAGTGCTCTTGGTTTTGAAAGTTGGTAGAATGGTTACCATAGGGTTTGAACAGATATTCCTCCTCTACAACCCACTTGTATACGATGTTGGAGATGTAATTAGCACATACACATACAGACTTGGTATTGAACAAACACGCTACTCACTTACCTCTGCAATAGGTGTGACCCAGTCGGTAGTAAACTTTATCCTTGTGTACGCAGCAAATAAAGCGGCGAGAAAAATTGCAGGGTGGTCGTTATGGTAATATTATCAATTATAAGGAGATAGGGAATGGATAGACTTATCAAAGTAGGTATTGTCGGATGTGGAGCTATATCCGATGTACATATTAAATCATATTTAGAGATATCTGGTGTTGAGGTGGTTGCGGTATCAGATATAAATGAAAAAGCTGCAAGGTCTGTTGCGGAGAAATATAATTGGCAATGGTATACTGATTACAAGGAAATGATATGTAAATCAGGTGCTGATGTTATCGATATATGTACACCTAGTGGTTTGCGTAAGGATATAGCAATATATGCAGCCAAAAATAAAAAGCATATTATTGCTGAAAAGCCTATAGAAGTTACACTTGACAGAATAGACAGTATTCTTGAAGCCTGCTCAGAGAATCAAGTGTTTATTTCCGGTATTTTCAATAAAAGGTATAAGGATATATACAGGCAGATCAAAAATATTATTCAAGAGAACAGGCTGGGAAAAATCATATTATCCGATGTTTCAATGAAATGGTACAGACCTGCTGAGTATTATAAGAACTCCGGCTGGAGAGGCACCTGGGCATTGGACGGTGGCGGAGCTCTTATGAATCAGTGTATTCACTACGTTGATATGCTTCAATGGTTATTGGGAGCGGTAGATAATGTTTTTGGACAAACCGATAAGTTCGTACACACTTATATCGAAGCAGAAGATACGGCAGCAGCTTTACTCAGGTTTAAGTCCGGAGCAATTGGAATGATACAAGCCGCAACGTCAACATACCCTGGGTTTAGCGCCAGATTTTCGATTAATGGAGAAAATGGCGGAATTGTAATCGAAGATGATAAAGTAATAGAATTCAAATGCAAGGATCAGAGACCCGAAGATGATCTGCTGTTTAAAGCGAATCAAGCCAACATAGGGGCTTCTACAAATATAGTAACAAATTATGGACTTCATAAGAGCCAGTTAACAGCCATACTTGCTTCCATTCGAGAAGGGAAAGAGCCGGAGGTCAATGGAATTGAGGCAAGAAAAGCTGTTGAGATAATTGAAGCGATCTATATGTCTTCAGTTGAAAATAGGCAAGTGAAGCTGCCGCTTTAGTACCTTATTGCTGCAAAACATCAAGTGAACTCGTTCAGC
>DIQU01000105.1 GCA_002426555.1 Firmicutes bacterium UBA5454
GCGCTACCAAGCTGCGCTACACCCCGATAATATGGAGCCAATAAAGGGACTCGAACCCTTGGCCTGCAGTTTACGAAACTGCTGCTCTACCAACTGAGCTATATTGGCAAAAACATGTTACGATTAACTATTATAGCATTGTTTTTTGATTGTGTCATCAAATATTTACCTTTATGTGTTTTCCTCTAGTGTTAAAGTCATTTAATTTAGTTCAGACTAAAAAAATCCACGTTTTCCTCATTGGCGTTGCTTACTTCTGTCGCCGCATAATTACTTTTGTATGTAAGTGCCTTTTACTGTCTCCCATTTATCACCTGCATAAGCTGAAGTATAGACTTCCCTCAAGTAATTTAACAAAGTAATATTTCTAAACACAGTGCACCGAACCTGATTATTTGACCAACTTGGAGGATCAAAAATAACAATCGTTGCTTCGGCATCTGCGGCCATTTTGTTATAGCCTGCCGCTACCATTTCCGCCTTAGTTCCGAAAAAGGCGGTGTACCCATTAGAGGCACACCATTCACTTATCATGTTTTCTAGATAAGCTGTATCTGATAACCCAAGGTATGATAAATCGACACCGATAGATTTTACACTCCTAACAGGCATATTCCCTTTGAAAGAAGTCTTGAAAACTAAATAATAGGCATCTGATTTGTTTTTCTCAGTAAGAGAGATATCTTTCACGGGATATCCATCTAGGTCAAATGCAACACCATATTGAGCTGAGTAAGTATTCATCTTGTTTATTATCCGCCTTGCGTCATTACCTGTGGCAACTATAGGTTGATAATTGTTTACCTTTTTCGATGACGAGCTGTAACATGAAATAAATCGCACATTATCATCTATTTGCAGATCCCCGTCAACGAAGGTAAATGTCTGTTGAAAAATGCCAGTGTCTTTATCAACTGGATTCTTGCTCCCACCATAGACAAAGTTACCAAGTGAATATGCAATGTATTTTCCTTTATACTTGCTTATTCCTTCAAGTACATGGACATGATTACCAATTACAAGATCATATCCCCAGTCAATACACTTATTTCCCAGCTCAATTTGGTATTCGTCTACATTGGATGTTTTTTCATTCTCAGCACGTCCCCAATGAATAGCAGCTATTAGCAAATCCACACCTTGTTGACGCAACTTGGAGATACCATCCTCCAACCAAACTTCAATAAGCTTGCCATCATAATGCTCATTTACAGACACAAAACCTATCTTAATTCCTTTTGTTTCATATATTCCGTATACTCCATCACAGGCATATGAAATTCCGGCGCTTGATAAGAGTTTCACAGTATCGTCGTAACCTGATTGACCAAAATCATAGGTATGATTATTGGCAAATGACACCGCCTCAATGGAGCCTTCAGTCAGAATGTTTACATATTCAGGTTTTCCCCTGTGTGAGTACAGCTTTGCCTGCCTATCCCTGGAATTAGTGAGAGGTCCTTCCAGGTTTGCTATTGTGAAATCGTCCTTAGACAATATATCATATACATTTTTGAAAAAATAAGATTTGCCTTTTCTGTCGTAAACCGCATCAAAGGAATTCTCATACGACATTTTATAATTAGTGCCAAGAGTACAATCGCCCACAGCTGAAATGGTAATACTTATGACTTCTGGTTCTTTCACTGTGCCGGTTTGGTTAACTGTATTTGCATTTTTATTTGGTTCTACACTACCAGGAGTATCAGTGTTCCTTGCACAACTACTGTTTGTTACAGGAGCACTAGTTTCCTTTACGCTATTACTGTTTGTACTTGGGGTAGGCATTTCTATGTTATTAGTATCCACTGGAAAGCTTGTGTCATCTTGGGTCATGGAAGGATCTATATCTTCACCCGGGACACAGCCGGTTAACACACCAATTGTTATTAGAAAAACAATCAGCGTGAATTCTATCAGCTTTGATTTTGCTCCTATCCCTATCTTCATACAGATTTACTCCTCCAATTATGCTTCAACTTAATATGCTGTAATCTCCCATGTTGTATACTTATTCGATCCTTGTTTACATTATAGCTCACTTCACTACATTTTCAATATAGCCGATTTTCTCAATTTCCACACGTACCACATCACCTTTTTTAAGGTACCTGGGAGGTTTAAATCCCTTTCCTACGCCTGACGGAGTGCCGGTAGCCAATATGTCTCCAGGTTCCAATGTCATCCCCTGTGACAGAATGCTTATAAGTGTTGGAATATCAAAAATCATATGGTGAGTATTGGATTTCTGCCTGACTTCTCCATTAACCTTGCTTGAAATATTGAGCTCAACAGGTTCCGATATCTCATCTCTGGTTACAATCCAGGGACCCATAGGACAAAACCCATCCAGACTCTTGCCCTTTAACCATTGAAGATGATTTTCCTGCAGTTCTCTTGCTGTCACATCATTTAAAATGGTATATCCAAACACATAATCCATAGCATTCTCCACAGGGATGTTAACACCCTTTTTCCCTATGACTACTGCCAGCTCTGCTTCATAATCCACTTGTTCTGTAATTCCGGTGTGAGATGGAATGCTGTCAAAAGCTCCAATTGCCGTATTGGTCGCTTTAGTAAAAAATGCAGGATGCTCCAGTGCTTTCTTATCTGAATTTTCGTGTTCGGCGATTTCAATAATATGATCAAGATAATTCTTTCCTACACAAAAGATATTGCGAACAGGCTTTGGAATAGGTGCCAAAAACTTTACTTCATCAATATTTATGCCTTGTTCAGCATAAGCAGCTGTGAGTTCTGCTTCCCTTCCTTCCTCTATATATTCCAACAATGTATCAGGCGCATTCTTTCCGAATATTACTTTGGAAGAAAAAACCAATCTCTTATCAGGAACTGCCAAACCCCAGTCCTGCCTGTCATTGTACTCGTAACTTATCAAAAACATAAACATGCTCCTCGTCGCTTATTTGTATGGAAATTTTACCATACCTTGATGAAAATTGAAAGAAGATAAAATACCATTGCTTTCACACTTTTCTCATGCAGGAATACTATAAATTATAAATCGCATAATTTGAGGAGGGATATCATGAGCATTAAAAAAGGCATTGCCCTTTTTCTGGTACTTGTACTTGTAGCTGCTTTGGCTTTGACTGGATGTAAACCTGAACAGAAGAGTTCCAAAGTACGTCTTTGGGAAGTAACCCACTCCATTTTCTATGCCCCGCAATATGCTGCCATATATGAAGGATATTTTGAAGAAGAAGGAATCGAGATTGACTTGTATAATGGCGGTGGTGCTGACAAGGTTATGACTGCCGTTATAGCTGGTCAGGC
Organism: Firmicutes bacterium UBA5454; assembly: GCA_002426555.1. Lineage (GTDB taxonomy): Bacteria > Bacillota > Clostridia > Caldicoprobacterales > DTU083 > UBA5454. The sequence continues at coordinate 3,301 of DIQU01000105.1, forward strand.
GGATATTGGTTTTTGCGGTCCTGAAGCTGCCATATATATCTATAATGAGGGCAGAGAAGACCACCCTGTTATTTTTGCACAGTTGACGCAAAAGGACGGTTCCTTCCTTGTCGGCAGAGTCCCGGAGCCTGATTTTGAATGGGAGAGCTTAAAAGGAACTACCATAATCGGCGGCCGAAAAGGCGGAATGCCTGCAATGGCTTTGGAGTACGTATTACGAGACCATGGCTTGGTGCCAAATAAAGACTTGGAGTTTCTTACCAACATACAATTCGATCTTATGGCAGGCGCGTTTACAGGAGGTACCGGTGACTATGTAGCTTTGTTCGAACCGATAGGTTCTGCGCTGGAGCTGGAAGGAAGCGGTTATATAGTCGCTTCAGTAGGAGCTGCAGCAGGTATTATTCCATATACTGCATATGCTGCTAACAAAAGCTTCATCGAAAAAAATGAAGACCTGATTTTACGATTTACCAGAGCCATCTATAAAGGTCAACAGTTTGTCAGCGAAAATTCAGCTGAAAAAATTGCAGAAACCATCAAACCTGCCTTTCCAGACAGTGATTTGGAATTGTTAACCACGGTTATAAAGCGTTTCAAGGATCAGGATACCTGGCCTCTAAATCCGCTTATGTCCGAGGAATCTTTTAAACTTCTTCAGGACATTATGGAAACCGCAGGTGAATTGGATCAACGCGCTGTTTATGAAGATGTTATTAACAACAAGTATGCCCAGAAAGTTATAGATGAGTAAATAAATAGATTTTCCGCATCAAAAAGAGAAGAAACGTTTATTCACGTTTCTTCTCTTTTTATATCGTATAAATTGTCTTACATCTTATGTGTTGAGCCTTTTCTGTTTTTAATTATTACCCAAAGCGGTCCTGCAATGCAAACCGAGGTATAACAGCCGCTGACAACGCCGATAGCCATGGGAAGAGCAAAGGTTTGGACGGATTCAATACCGTTAATGGCAGCTGTGATATAAATCAAGGCTACACTGAGAAATACAGCAACACTGGTATTGATGGTTCTTCCAAGAGTCTGGGTAATTGAAAGGTTGGTAATTGTCTCCAAACCATCTCTGCGGTGTAGTTTGTAATTTTCTCTAATACGGTCATAAACAACAATAGTATCATTGACTGAATAACCTATGATAGTCAATATGACAGCTACAAAAGAATCACCTATAGGCAGCTTGAACAAAACATAAACTGTATAAACTACAAACAGGTCAACTGACAGAGCGATTAATGCCGTAAGTCCTGCTGACAGACCGCCTATCCTGCGGAAACGAATCCAAACATATATCAGAACAGAAATTCCTGCCAGTATCATGGCCTTAATACCATTGGTTAGGAACATCTTCCCAAAGAACGGCTCTACCATGGAGGATTCGGATAGTTCAAGATTGGCATCGGGGAACTCTGTCTTTAGTGCTTCATCCATTTCCTCCTGCTCTCTTACATCCAGACCATAGTCACCTGCGATATTGATGACCAAACGTTTTTGATCGGTATTTAAGTCAGTTGTAGTCTGAGCGCTTACAACCCGGTTAATAATGCCTGAAGTAATACTCGCAGCCCTGTCAGGATCAATATCCCCTGTGTAATTATATTTCAGCAAAGAGCCGCCTTTAAATTGAATATCCAGTTGTGCCCCAAATCCTGGAACAAAAGTCATAATAATTCCAATCAGTATTACTACTAATGATATAGAGAACAAAATTTTTCTTTTTCCAAAAATATTGGTAAATTTCTCTTTAGTAACTCTTTTTGACAGGCAAGAATAAAGTTCTGGCTTTTGCAGGAACTTGAATTGGCTGAGAGAGTATATCATCAGCCTGGAAGCCGTTACACCAGCTACAAAGTTGAAGAAAATACCTACCATCAAAGTGTAGGCAAAGGATAACAAGGAGCCAGATCCCAAAGCCATCAAAATGACACCAACAATCAGCATGGTGATATTTCCATCGAATACGGAGCTGAAAGAATTCTTGAAACCAAGGGAAATAGCATAGCTCAGGCTTCTGCCGGACTTTATTTCCTCACTGATACGCTCAGAAATGATTACATTGGCGTCAACGCCCATACCTATTGATAAAATAACACCTGCTATACCTGTGAGAGTCAAGGTAATCTGTGGAACAGATAAGGACAGTAAAACACCAGACACCTGAATCAGCAAAGAGATACATGCCACAAAGCCAGGCAGACGATAATAAACAACTAAAAGAATGCATATCACCACAAAGGCGATGATGCCGGCCGTTACCATAGTGTTTAAGGCTCCACTGCCCAGAGAGGGGCTGATGGTGGAATGGTTTCTTGAAGTTAAGGAAAAGGGAAGGGCACCAGCATTAATCTTGTCCGATAGCGCTTTAGCTCCCTCAAGACCGCTCATGCCGGTGATAATACCCTGACCATTGGGAATATGATTCTCGACAATAGCTGATTGAATCAAGGTATCGTCCATATAGATGTTAATAGGTTTGCCAATCAGTACCCTGGTGGCTTCACTGAACAGTTCTGCACCTTCATCATCAAACTCCAACTGTACAATATATCCACCAGTTTCTGGGTGAGTTCCAACAGAAGCACTTTCCACATGGGATCCAGTTACAAGCACATCGCCAGCTTCATTTCTAAAAGTAAGCATAGCTGTTTCCCCCAGCTCTGCAATGGCCTTTTCAGGGTCAAAATCAGTTTCAGTAGATTGCCAGGGAAATCTTAAGATTATATAGCCATTTTGTTCATCAATGGTAACATCACGGTCAAGAATATTCAAGTTGTCAAGCCTGGTTTCCATAATAGAACGGGCTGACTCCAATTCCTGCCTACTTGGATTTCGGTCTAAATCTACTGGCTCAAAAGCAGCATCGACGCCACCGCGAATGTCAATACCGAAGCGCATTTCCTCAGAACCTGGAATTACCAGTTCCAATGATCGCCCTATGGGAACCACCAGCCCGTTAATGACAACAAACGACATAAACAAGGCTATAGCCAATACTACAAAAAATACATATTTACGGTTTTTCATATTTTGTTTTTACCCCTTTCATACTTCAAAGGATTAGTTTTTCTACAGGCATTTATTATAACACAATAATGGTCAATGTTCATAGAAGAAAATCAGCCCGTGTGTTCTGAATGAGCCAAGAGTGGCAGAAATCAATATACCGTTGAACATATTTTTGTATTAGGAATATGATATATAAAGCTTATTTTCGGAAGGATTGGTAGAAATGAACCAACAAAGCATTGTTGCACTAGACAAAGTCAGTCTTAATTATCATAGCTTGGAAGGAGAAACCCCTGCCTTAAAAGGTATATGTATGAATGTTTTTAAAGGAGAATTCATCGGCATAGTAGGACCCAGCGGATGCGGTAAAACCACAATCCTCTCATTAATCGCCGGGTTAATGCGACCTACCTCAGGTCAGGTGTTTGTAGAAGGAAGGGAAGTAGACGGTCCCTCAAGCGAGGTTGGATATATGCTCCAGCAGGATCACTTGTTTGAATGGCGGACTATAAGGCAAAATGTCCTGCTTGGACTGGAAATACAAGATAAACTCAACAAAGAAAGCAAGGAACACACTGACCACTTATTGGAAACCTATGGTCTGGCAGATTTTCGCAACCATTACCCCCAGCAACTTTCAGGAGGGATGCGTCAAAGAGTAGCTTTAATTCGCACTTTGGCAGTAAATCCAGAAGTTCTGCTGCTGGATGAGCCCTTTTCCGCACTGGATTATCAGACCCGTTTGGCTTTATCTGATGAGGTAGCAAATATTATACGTAAAGAACAAAAAACTGCATTACTAGTGACCCATGATATTTCTGAAGCCATCAGTATGTCAGATAGAGTGCTGGTGCTGAGCAAACGACCCGGTACCATCAAGAGTAACCACTTGATACAACTCAGCGGAGAGAATCGCAGCCCGGTGGAACTGCGAAAGGCTCCGGAATTCAGGGAATATTTTAATACCATATGGAAGGAGCTGGATGTTCATGTCAGTTAACAAACAAACTAAACCAGACTCTCAGGAGCATCTGGCTTATTTAAAGAAAGTGAAGCAAAAACGAATTGCAGTCAGGATTACCCAAGTTGCTATCCTTTTGATTTTTCTGGCCTTGTGGGAGCTTGCTGCTCAATTAAAATGGATTGATGCATTTATAACCAGCCAGCCAAGCAGAATATGGAATACCTTGGTAAATCTTCATGATACAGGTGATCTTTATATGCATGTTTCTGTCACCCTTTACGAAACCGTCATAGGTTTCACTTTGGGTACATTGCTGGGAACTACCATTGCTATCATTCTGTGGTGGTCGGATTTTATATCAAAGGTAGCAGACCCTTATCTGGTAGTACTAAACAGTCTGCCTAAAGTAGCTTTGGGACCCATAATCATTGTTTGGATAGGAGCTGGAACAAAAGCCATAATTACCATGGCACTGCTGGTATCCATAATAGTGACGGTAATCGGAGTACTAAATGGTTTTCTGGATGTCAGCCCTGATAAGATAAAGCTGCTCAGAACATTTGGCGCTTCGAATATTCAAGTATTGACCAAGGTGGTGCTCCCAGCCAGCATCCCTACCATTATCTCCGCATTGAAGATTAATGTGGGAATGTCATGGGTGGGAGTTATCGTAGGAGAGTTCCTTGTTTCAAGGGCAGGGCTGGGTTATCTGGCAGTTTACGGGGGGCAGGTATTTCAACTGGATCTTGTTATGACCAGCGTAGCCATTCTGTTAGTATCAGCTACTTTAATGTATCAGGGGGTGGCATGGCTGGAAAAACGTTACTTGAAATGGCGTCTATAAGACTGCAAAACTTTCAAAATCCAGGAATGATTGCTGTGATATAATATGGTAAGATTTCCATCTTCAAATTCACGACTGCTATAGTTTTGCATTAACCACTCCAACATCTCCTCTGCTATACCGAAGGGTATGGCATATAATAAATGCTCTTCCCATTGGGTCAGCGAAAGAGACTTTGATTTACTGGAAAGCTGGGTTCTCAAGTCATCCTTATATTTATCCCATTGTACTTGTCGCAGCCTAAGGTCTTCATTGACTTTTTTCCTGAACAACACATATATAATCAAGGCTGACGCTGTTACCCCGGATATTATGCCTGCCGGTAGATTACCCAGTGCCCGGCAGGCCAATATTGCAGCGCATAAGCTAAGGATTGCACATACCATAGCCCAGACCTTCAACCAGCTTATGTTTTCATGTACTTGAAAGGCATATTTACCTGACCTGCCATGAATTAGAGATTCCCAAGTAGATATCTTATGCTCATATGTTTTTTTATATGAGTCCAACAGATTCTCAAAAGCCTTCAGAGACAGAACTTTGCCGTCTCCCACGCCTTCAATCAGCCAGTTCAGTAAATATTCCTCATGTGATCTCAGTCTTTCTTTTTGAATATCCTCCCGGATACTGAGAATTCCATCATCATTACCGAAGCTCATCTCTAAAAATCGGTACTTGATCAGACTTAAAACTGTGGCGAACAGTTCCTTCCCGCTTAATCTTCCGTTAATAAGCATACCCGCCTCTGCAGGGGATATGGATGCGTCCGGAATTCCTTTCTTATGTGAATCTGGAATTTCCCCTTTTCTTTTCGGGCTTTTAGTTTTGATGTAAAACATAAGACCTACACCGAGAGACAATAAGATGGACAAGATGGCAATTCCCCAGCTTCCGTAATACCTCAGTTCGTCCTGCTTACGGTCTATGGCGGTTTCTTCCTCCCAACTGGTCATATCAGCTGCAATCTCATCCTTAGCAAGATTGTCGACGATCTTTCTTCCACTGGGAAACATGGAATTTGGCATCAGCAAAACCGACTCCAGAAATTCACCATCAGGAATTCTTTCAGAAGTGATGCGAAATAAACCGTCCTCGAGCAGTTGTTTTTCTGCATAAGCGGCTCCTCTTACATATCCATCACACTCTTCTGTAGATGCCTTATTCGGCAAGGAAATTTCAATTGTCACATTATCAGCTTCAATATTCTGCTCCGGCATTATGAATTGCCAGAAAAAAGCCGCTGTGTCCTTATATAAAAATACAGTATCCTGCAATTTATATCGGTAGACGAAGGTGCCTTCATCCAGTTTATCCCCTTCTAAAGCTATGCTGATATGATAAGTATCTGCTTCCTCATCTGCTTGAGTAAAATTAAAAGTATGTGCTGTGTCTTTGTAATCTCCCAATTTGTCATCAGGATTCGAATAAACCCGGTGAAAAACTTCCAACTGCTCTATATAGGAGCTGTAGGCCATGGGAATGGGCTTGATGATTTCTGCCCCATCTTCCTGTAACTGATAAGTAACCAATTCATCAAAGTAAACAGAACCGTCTTCATACAAGCTGATGTTGGATTTGAATTCTTTTATGGTATATGGAATAGCTTCTTCCTCTGCTTTTACTGGAAAATGAACAATAAATACCCCTGCTAAAATTATACTTAGTACCATAGCCCAGCTTATCCATCTTTTGTATAACATATAAGTGTCCCCCCTGTTTAACTATTGTAGCACTTTTTTAACAGGTTCTCCATATAAAATTGAGTAGAATTATAAATACGTTACATTCGCTTTTGCGTTCACGAATCATTCTTGCAATTTACATCCTTAATAAGTTTGCTTTATATTGGCAAACTTATTTGCTGAAACCCAGTCAGAGAGCATGTTTAATGGTTATCAAAAAGACAATGCCGTTATATTATATTCTGACTCCTGACTTCTGACTTATTTGGTTGCGGCTGGAAGTCGCCCTATGGTATATTAATAGATGAGGTGTGTGTATGAAATTGAAAATTATTTCACATAAAAAAATCTTTCTTTCATTATTGATTTTTCTTTTTCTTGCACTTGGGGGAACATACTTGTATTTCCATCCATCCCATTCGCAAGCAAAACGGATTGCCAATGATTTTTTACATGAAATAATTGAAAATGGAGACTATGGCCCCTTTCTGAGCCCTCAGTTAAAAGAGCACCCTCTGGCTGACTTGCTGCAGGCACAAGAAATTACACAATTTCGAGTCGAGCAAGTGGAATCCATGGGAAAGGATCAGCTTAAAGTATGGGGGTCCGCATCATTCCCCATCGGAGACATCCCCATCAAGCTGGACATGACCAGATACAACAATCACTGGCTGATCACCGGATTAAGCGAAGTCACATTCTATAGCCATGGCATTCCTGTTGCTGAAAGCAAGGTAGAAAGCAATCGCAGTATTTACACAATGAATCTGGACGGAGAGATAAGGGAATTCCATAGTCTATCCACTGCTGGATTGAAAACAGGTCAGCCCATTCGTTTTTATGTCGTGGATGACCTCATCGCTGTGGTTAAGCCGCTTCATCCTGTCCCATTAACAAGGGTTCTGTCCCTTTCAAACACCATGTTGGAAGACGAACAACTGGGAATATTCCCTGTACAGGAAAGGTTTTCCGTATTCCTGCAAAAAGAAGAAAGCTATGAGTTTCAAGGATATTATGCCCTTCCCATAGGCGTTTCGGATGTAGTTTTATACCGCTCCGAGGAACAGGAAGGCATAATGGCTGTTATAACAAAGCCTTTTCAAAACTACAACCAAATCAGGGTGCTTCTCAACACTGATGCCTATACAGGGTTTTTACATTCTAAAATTGAAATCACCTGCCAAGATGGATTCGATGTAATTTCCACCCCTAATAATATCCAATTGTCTTTCGAGAGCAGACAAATTGCAGAATTTTGCTCCAATGGGCAGGAAGGAGAGGTCTACCTTAACGGACAAAAATTATCTTCTTCTCGTTTTCGTTGGCATATTCGTAGTAAAGGAGAAGCTCCATTATATGTAAAATCCATACATAGAAATCAAGCTGATTCATCTGAAGGGACCCCTTATCAGGGTTCTTTGGAAACAGCTGTCGAAGGGGAATATTTAACTTTGGTCAACGAATTGGATTTGGAAGAATATCTAATGACGGTTGTTCCCAGTGAAATGCCTGTCAGTTTTGGTCTTGAAGCCCTTAAAGTTCAAGCTGTAGCAGCACGTTCCTATGCAGCGAGGGCAATGCAAACTACGGGATTCCGCCCTTATGGTGCTCACCTGGATGACAGTACTGCAAGTCAGGTATATAATAATATCAGTAAACAGGATGTGGCAAATTACGCAGTGAATGAAACCACAGGTATAGTCACCGTGTATGGTGATGAGATTGTAGATACCAGGTTTTTTTCAACCTCCAGTGGTTACACAGCTAATTTTCATGAGGTATGGAGCAATCGGGAAAATGAATTTCCAGGTGATGAGATTCCCTATTTAACAGCCAACCCCCAGTACCCAGGGAAAATTCCCGACCTCTACAGGGAAGAAAACTTCAGAGCCTTTTTAAATCAAGCAAACCTGGAAGGCTATGACCAATTTTCCCCCTTTTTCAGGTGGAAGATCAAGATGACCCGTGAACAGTTGGAAGCTGTTTTATCACAGAGCCTGCCCGCCCTTTATAAGCAGCAAGCACAATTTATTTTGACGAAAACTGTTGATGGAAGCTATGAAAGCAGAGAAATTCCTGAAGAGACAGGCACCCTTCTCAATATTGAAGTGCTTCAAAGAGGAGAAGGAGGCAATATGATGGAGCTGGAGATTACCACCACCCATGGCATATACAAAATCAGGAAGGAATACAATATCCGCCAGGCATTGAAACCTGTCAATTATTCAAGTGGTAAGGCTATAGAGCTTTCATTAAAAGATGGTTCCATTAGAGAAAACTTTCCTCTTCTGCCCAGCGCATTTGCCTATATTGACTTTCATCGTGATACTGATGGCAATATAGTCGAACTGTCCATTCATGGCGGAGGATATGGGCATGGTGTGGGCATGAGCCAATACGGAACATACGGCTTAACCTTATTGGGTAAAAACTGGCAGTCTATTTTAAAACACTATTATCCGGGTAGTGAGCTGCGCAGCTTGTATGATTAAGGCGCGAGGTACCAGGTGCGAGGCTATTGGGATACGGATACGGGATACAGGTTGCGGGTTGCGAGAT
>DIQU01000103.1:0-161 GCA_002426555.1 Firmicutes bacterium UBA5454
AGTTACTTTTTCAATTCACCTTTTATTTAATCTTTACAGGTGTAATAACAAAATCCACCCCATTATTGCGGAGTGGATTTTAAGCTAAAATTTACTATTAAATTATTATACATCATTACTACACATCGTTTGTATAGGGCACACAGAGTCATTTACCCCTA
>DIQU01000103.1:373-2454 GCA_002426555.1 Firmicutes bacterium UBA5454
ACCTCTAAAATGGCACACAGAGTCGTCTGCCCCTACATCTCAGGAGTAATCCTTTCCAGATGAATACCTGTCTCATGATCATTCAGGTTAGTCTTTTCCAGAGTGGCATCTTCAACATCTATAATATCCACTGCCAGGGTTTCGGTCTTGATATAGTCTTCAAAAAGCTCTACAGCTTTGAGAACCGCTTCATCTGCATACAGATATATACGGATATTGTCCATAACTTCATAATCGTTAGTTTTCCGCATCTGTTGAACCTTTGAAACCAACTCCCTAGCCAGGCCTTCATCGATAAGCTCCTGAGTAAGGGTGGTATCCAGAATGACAAACAAATTGTTATCTGCAGCCATATTGAAACCTTCTTTGGCAGTAATGGTAATCATTACATTTTCCTTGCTGATTTCATAGGGTTCACCATCCAGGTCCAAAGTCATGGATTCGCTGTTTTCCAACCTTGGAGCTGCATCTGATGCATCCAAACCAGCCAATGCTTTTCCAAGCAACTTTATTTTAGAACCTAATACCGGTCCTGCCACCTTAAAGTTGGGTTTCAGCTGGAAATCCATATATTTATTAAGGTCCTTTGCAAAGACAACCTCCTTAACATTAAGCTCTTCTTGTATCAAGGGTATCAGATGTGTAATCTTATCCTCATATTTTCCGTCTAGCAATACTTCTCCGATGGGCTGGCGCACCTTAATGCGAGCCGACTCACGAGAAGCGCGGCCTAAAGTAACCAAATCTCGTACTAAATCCATGGTTTCTTCCAATTCCGGATCAATTAACTCAGGGTAAGCCACAGGGTAATTGCTTAAGTGCACGGAAATGTCCCCTGTCAGGTTCCGGTAAATTTCTTCAGAAAGGAAGGGGGCAAAGGGAGCAAACATCTGGGCAAAGCCCACCAAAATTTCGTAAGTGGTATTATAAACTGCTTTTTTATCGACATCAAGCTCAGCAGCCCAGAACCTTCTTCTAGAACGGCGGATATACCAGTTGGATAAATCCTCATTAACAAAATCCTGCATTTGGCGAATAGCCCGAGTCATGTCATAAACATCCAAAGCTTCGCCCACAGATGCCTTCAAGTTGTTAAACTTGGACAATATCCATTTATCCAGCTCTGTTCTTTGCACATAGGGTATGAAAAATTCTCTGGGATCTACATCGTCTGTATTGGCATACAGGGTAAAGAAATGATAGACATTTTTTACTGTGCCGAAAAACTTACTTTGCACTTCACGTAAACCATCCAGATCGAAACGGGTAGGCATCCAAGGCGGTGATACATAGAGCAAATACCAACGCAGGGCATCGGCTCCATATTTATCAAACATTTCAAAGGGGTCTACAGTATTGCCCTTGGACTTGGACATCTTGCTGCCATCTTTGTCGAGAATCAAGTCGTTAACCAATACTGATTTATAGGGAGATTTCCCGGTAACAAAGGTGGAAATAGCTATTAAGGAATAAAACCATCCCCGAGTCTGGTCGATTCCTTCACAGATAAAGTCAGCCGGGAAAAGCACGTCAAAGTTCTCCTTATTATCAAAGGGATAGTGATGCTGGGCAAAGGGCATGGAACCGCTGTCAAACCAGCAATCGATTACATCTTTCACTCGAGTCATGGTGTCGCCGCATTTACTGCATTTTATATGCACATCATCCACATAGGGTCTATGGAGATCAATGCTTTCGTCGATTGTTTCAATTGCACGTTCTACCAATTCCTTGCGAGAACCGATACTTTCAATACTCCCACAATCACAACGCCAAATGTTAAGAGGTGTACCCCAATAACGAGATCGGGATATAGCCCAGTCATTCAGGTTATCCAACCAGTTTCCAAAGCGCTTTTCCCCAACATAATCCGGATACCAGGAAACGCCATTGTTGTTTTCTATCAATTTATCCTTCAGCTGAGTCATGGCAATGTACCAGCTGGGTCTGGCATAATACAGCAAGGGAGTATGGCATCTCCAACAATGTGGATAGTTGTGCACCATCTTTTCTCTTCTGAAAAGCTTGCCTTCTTCTGCCAGCCAGCGGATTATATCCGGGTCGGCATCCATGACAAACTT
>DIQU01000103.1:2688-9514 GCA_002426555.1 Firmicutes bacterium UBA5454
TTCATCCACTGGTTGCATTACAGGCAGATTGTATTTAACCCCCGTCTGATAGTCATCTTCACCAAAAGCAGGAGCAGTATGAACAATACCTGTTCCATCTTCAGTAGTAACATAATCAGCCACTGTAACAAAGAAAGCCTTCTTATCAGCCTTTACAAAAGGCATTAACTGCTCATATTCAATATGCTCCAATTCTTTGCCTTGAAGTTCCTCCAAAACTTCAAACTCGCCACCCAGCACTATAGGTGCAAGGTGCTTCTCCACATAATAAATTGTATCCTCGAACTTTAGCTTCAGGTATGTCTCATTGGGGTGTACTGTCAGCGCTGCGTTGGAAGCTAAAGTCCATGGGGTTGTAGTCCAAACCAAGAAATACTCGTCTGCATCTTTGCGCTTGAACTTCACATATACAGTAGTAGTCTTTATCTCCTCATAGCCCTGAGCCACTTCGTGAGAAGCTAAACCAGTGCCGCAACGTGGACAATAGGGCAGAATCTTATGCCCTTCATAAAGCATGTCTTCCTTAAAAAACCGATCAAGAATCCACCATACGGTTTCAATATAGTCGTTATCAAGGGTGATATAGGGATTATCCATGTCAATTTCATAGCCCATGCGCTTGGTCATTTCACGCCATTGCTTTTCGTAAGCAAACACGGACTCACGGCATTTTTGGTTGAATTCAGCAATCCCATACTCCTCGATTTCCTGTTTGCTTGAAAGACCCAGCTGTTTTTCCACCTCAATTTCAACAGGAAGTCCGTGGGTATCCCAGCCGGCCTTACGCTTAACCTGATAACCTTTCATTGTTTTGTAACGGCAGACGGAATCCTTTAATGTACGTGAGATCACGTGATGGATACCAGGGTGACCATTGGCTGTAGGCGGCCCTTCATAGAAGATAAATTGCTTGTTGCCTTCCCTTGTTTCAATGCTTTTATTCAGTATTTGTATCTCGTCCCAGAATGCAGATATCTTCTTTTCATTATCGCTTACCGGTTGATTGGACAACGCCTTAAACTTTTCCATAATTTCATCCCTTCAAATAAAAGTTAAAAACCCCTGGCAAAATGCCAAGGGACGAATTTTTCGCGGTACCACCCGTATTATAAGGCAGAAAACAGCCTTATCGCTCCTAATAGGTAACGCTTTTCAAAAGCGGAGAGACTTACACAGTAATTACCCGAATACAGAGTATACCTTTCAGCCTTCAGCTCGGAGGTGATATTCAGTTCAGGACATCATCACAGCCTTTCACCAATTAGCCGCGTCTCTTTAATATCAGACCCTGACCTACTGTCCTCTTCACAGCCTTTATTGATTCCATTTGCAATTTATGATACTTGATAATATAATGTTTGTCAAGGCATTTTATCTGTCAGGAGCGATGTGTATGAAGCTGAAGTGGTATCAGAAACTGGAGAGAAAATATAGAAAATACGCCATACCCGATCTGATGAAGTACATTGTCATCATTAATGCGGTGGTCTTCGTTCTTAACATGCTCGTACCCCTAAGCAATTTATATGATAAGTTTTCACTGGATCCAACCAGAATTTTAAGTGGGGAAGTTTGGCGCTTAGTCACCTTCTTATTCCTTCCCCCCACATCCCATCCACTGTGGATTGTTTTTACCCTGTATTTTTACTATTTAGTGGGCAGTAATCTTGAGCAGCAGTGGGGAAGTTTTCACTTCAATCTCTATTACCTTATCGGTGTGCTTAGCACCATCGCTGCTGCCTTTATTGGATTTGGCACTGTATCAACAGAGCATTTGAATCTTTCACTTTTTTTAGCCTTCGCTCATTTGTTCCCGAATTTTGAGGTTCTAATTTTCTTTATCCTGCCCCTGAAGGTAAAATACCTGGCATGGTTAAACTGGGGCTTTATTGCATTGTCTCTAATATCCAATCCGATACCAATGAAGCTTGCAGCACTGGCTTCTGTTGTAAATTACTTTATTTTCTTTGGACCGGAGCTGATTTCCACTTTGAAGCTTCGTTGGTTAACATACAAAAATCGAAAACGATTCAGGGATGCCTTTAAAAACAAACGTCGTTAATGCAAGCAGGTTACTTATACACTTTGAAGTCAAAGAATTTGTTTTACCTTAGAATAGCATCAGGCTGACAGCCATTACAATCATCCCGGAAACCAAGCCATATATGGACAAATGGTGTTCTCCATATTCTCTGGCAGTAGGTAGAAGCTGGTCAAAGGAAATGAAGACCATAATACCGCCTATGGCAGCAAAGACAATTCCAAAGAGGGTATCTGTTAAAAATTGAGATAAAATCAGATAACCTATAATGGCTCCTGCCGGCTCGGACATACCCGATAAAAATGAATAAAGAAAAGCTTTTTTTCGACTTCCTGCAGCATAAAATACTGGTACCGAAACTGCAATTCCTTCTGGTATATTATGTATTGCTATAGCGATTGCGATGCTTATTCCAAGGCTGGGATCACGCAGGGCAGATATAAAAGTAGCAAAGCCCTCCGGAAAGTTATGGATGCCCACAGCTAAAGCAGTCATTAATCCAGCACGAAGCAACTTGTTTTTGTTGGTTGCTATCACCTGATCCTGCTCTTCTTTATGTTCCATCAAGTGTTCTGACAAATCTGATGGTTCCTCCCCTGAAATTTCCTCTACCTTTCGAGCTTCATGGGGATTTTCGTAATCTGGAACCAATTTATCAATGAGGGCTATGACAAACATCCCAGCAAAAAAGGAGATTATTGTAACCCAACTTCCTGTTCGTGCTCCCAACTCCGATACTAGAGCTTCTCTGGCCTTTCCAAATATTTCAACAAAAGAAACATAAACCATAACCCCTGCAGAAAAACCTAGAGCAACCGATAGAAACTTTGCATTGGTTCGTTTAGTAAAGAAGGCAATGGCACCTCCTATACCTGTAGCCAAACCTGCCATCAGAGTAAGTGCAAAAGCTATTAAAACATTTTCACCCATGGAAAACCTCCTGCAATAATTTCAGTAAATAATTCAGTATATACTTAACCATTGCAGTAAATAAGCTAACATTATTTTAAGCTTTTATTGTTCTATTGCGTCCTATTGGGACACTTCTATTTGATAATTCCATCAATAGAACCTCCACCTAAGCATTCATCACCATCATAAAATACTACAAACTGACCTGGTGTAACTGCCTTTTGGGGTTTATCAAACTTTACCCTGCAGGTGTTCTCCCCAGTGATCTCCACTTGTACTCCTTGATCTGGTTGGCGATAACGGAACTTCGCTTGGCATGCAAATTGTTTGGCTGGCACTTGCCCAGCTATCCAGTTAATATCCTTAGCTGTAAGCCCTATAGAATAAAGGGCTGGATTTTTGTCTCCCTGTACTGCATACAGGATATTGTTCTTTAAGTCTTTATCTGCCACGAACCAAGGATCACCATTCCCAAAGCCTCCACCTATGCCCATACCCTTTCGTTGACCCAGAGTATAGTACATTAAACCATCGTGTTCACCTAACAGCTGGTTCGGTTCTTCCAGATTGCGAATTTCTCCAGATTGGGCAGGAAGATAATTACCCAGGAACTCCTTAAAATCACGCTCTCCAATAAAGCAGATTCCTGTGCTGTCCTTCCGCTCGGCTGTAGTTAATCCTGCCTTATTTGCGATGCGACGAACTTCTTGCTTTTCCATATCTCCAATTGGGAATATGGCCTTGCTTAACTGGGTTTGATTCAAAGCGCACAGAAAATAAGACTGGTCCTTACCCTTATCCACGCCTTTAAACAGATGAGTTCTGCCATCATGTCTTGAAACTCTTGCATAATGCCCGGTAGCCAAGTAGTCAGCCCCTATTTTCATGGCGTAATCTAAAAACATCTTGAATTTGATTTCCTTATTGCACAAAACATCAGGATTAGGGGTTCTGCCTCTTTTATATTCCTCCAGGAAATAGGTAAACACCTTATCCCAATACTCTTTAACAAAGTTTACAGAATAATAGGGGATTTCCAGCTGATTACATACTTTAACTGCTTCCTCATAATCCTCTGTTGCTGTACAGATTCCATCCTCGTCCGGCTCATCCCAGTTTTTCATAAAAACACCAATAACATTATAGCCCTGTTTCTTCAGCAACAGAGCAGCAACTGAAGAGTCCACCCCACCGGACATACCAACAACTATATTAATTTCAGAATTGGGCTTAGCCAATCCGCTCATACTTTAATCAGCCTTTCCTTTGACTTCAATTTGTTCATCACTATTTTTTCAGATCGTATGGCTTTCGTCAAGTGGATTTCATTTGTGTGTTTCATTTGTGACATTTCATCCATGGCGGTGGCACAGATGGGCTGCGAACAGCTATAGCGTACTAGCAGCTGTTAGAAAAAGAGAGATTTTATCCTGGATTGGATGCTGCCTCTCTCTTTGTACATGTATAACACAAGCTTACGATTAAATCAGACGGGATGTTGCTTTATTTCTATAGTGCAGCTGCAAATTTCCTGCCGTACTCTACACATTGAGCAATACTGTCTTCATCTGGGTTCCATAGAGCTCTTATTCCATCATCTACAAGCTCCAATCCGCATTCTTCCAGCAGCCTGCCAATCATTTTTGCTGACTCGCCGCTCCAGCCATAACATCCAAATGCAGCTGCCTTTTTATTTTTAAATTCCAAGCCGCGTATTTCCTCTAAAATGGCAGCAATAGAAGTTAGAACTCCCTTATTTATGGTTGGTGAACCAACTAATAACGCCTTTGATTTAAATACTTCAGTTATGATGTCGTTTTTATCTGTACGACCTGCATTGTAAAGCTTAACCACAATCTCAGGATCCTCAGCCTTGATCCCTGCAGCTATGGCTTCAGCCATACGCCTGGTTCCATTCCACATAGTGTCGTATATCAAGGTAACCTGATTCTCTTGATAGTCCTGAGCCCATTTTGCGTATTGCTCTACAATTTGAAGAGGGTTATCTCTCCAAAGAATCCCATGGCTGGTGCAAATCATGGAAACTGGCAGATTCAGACTTACAAATTCTTCTATCTTTTTTTTAACGAATCTGCTGAATGGTGTTAAGATATTTGCATAATATTTTATTGCCTCTTGGTACAGCTCAGCCTGATCCACTTGGTCATTAAACATGAACTCGGTAGCATAATGCTGCCCGAAAGCATCATTGCTGAACAAAATATTATCTTCTGTAAGATAGCAAAACATTGTGTCTGGCCAATGGAGCATTCTAGCTTCCAGGAAGACCAGTTCTTTGGTTCCCAGATTAATCTTATCACCAGACTTAACCTCTACGAAATTCCAGTCTTGATGATAATGACCTTTGATCGATTTGATGCCATTTCTAGTGCAGTAGATCGGCGTGTTCGGGATTTCCTTCATCAATTCGGGAAGGGCTCCGCTGTGATCTATCTCCCCATGGTTGGCTATTATGTAGTCAATTTTGTTTAGATCAATTTCTTTTTTCAAATCAGCCACAAATTCTTTTGCAAATGGCTGCCACACTGTGTCAATCAAAGCTACCTTCTCATCTCGTACCAGATAAGAATTATAAGACGAACCTCTATGGGTGGAATATTCCACACCATGAAACTCACGCAGCTCCCAGTCTTTTTTCCCTACCCAGCTTACGCTGGCATTTAACTGAATACTCATATTGTACCTCCTCGATTTTCCATTGTACTAGTAGCTTGTAACAACATTTTCATAAAATCTTTCAATATCATCCTGTGGAATTGAGTCGGATCTTTTCTGTTCAGATTCCTCAGTAAACTCGGAATGACAAGATTTAAGTGTTACAGCATACTAAGATATACCATATATGTACCCCATATTCATAGCTTTTATCTATTATTTTAGATTTCCTTGGTTTTTAAATACTATTCTCAAGCTGAAAATTGTAAATTAATATGTAACGAGCCTTTGCTGTTTAGATTTACTCTCCCTTGGGTAAGAATAATTATTGACATAGTATATTTTTCTAGGAGTTCACTCACAATACAGTAAAGGAGGTCGGCACATGACTAAGGACAATAATAAATCGAAGAAGAAGAAAGAGCCGGTTGAAAAACATGACACTGCTGCTTGGGCAAATATTAAAGATCAAAAACCTGTTACTCGTGTCCACCTGCCCAGCGAAGATGAAGTATCCAACGCCAAGGAATATGTTGATGAAAACCAGAAGTAAGGACAGTTTGCTTTGCACTATGAATTGTTCTGCAGCTGATACCGTCATGGCTGACCCAAGAAGATAATGAATACCAGTAATACGAAGGAAAAAAGCTGCTGCAAGCTTTATCAGTTTGCAGCAGCTTTTTGCTTCTCGTTTATTTCATCTTTAATATCTATGCTTCTTATCTTTAATATCTATCTTTCCCACCGATAGTGTTAGTCCTTGGAATAATCCGCTTCAGCCATCCGTTTGTAGCCGGCATATCTTTCTTTTGCATGCTCTTCGGCCTTTGCAAACATATCATCTGCGATATCCGGGAAAGTATTCTTTAAGGAAGTATATCGAACTTCAGAGTTAATAAATTTCTGGAAATCTTCCTTAGGCTCCTTGGAATCCAACTGGAAGGGGTTTTTGCCCTGAGCCTTCAATTCGGGATTATAACGATACAGATGCCAGTAACCGGTATCTACCGCAAATTTTTCTTGATTCATACTGGTTCCCATACCTGTTCTAATTCCATGATTGATACAAGGTGAGTATGCAATGATTAGGGAAGGACCATCATATTTTTCTGCTTCACTTATGGCACGGATTGTATGGTTCATGTTAGCACCCATGGCAATTTGTGTTACATAAACATAGCCATAGTTCATAGCCAT
>DIQU01000091.1:0-4597 GCA_002426555.1 Firmicutes bacterium UBA5454
GCAGGTTTGGGCGTAGCTATGGGTAATGCTCCTGATGAAGTAAAAAGCTTCGCACAATACATAACTCGCAGCAATGATGAGGATGGAGTTGCAGATGTAGTTGAAAGGTTCATAATACGGAAGGAGTAACTTCATGAGTCGAATTTCAATAGAAGATATGATTCAGGTATTGGACATGGAAGTAATATACGAAGGAAGATCTCTTTCCATTGATATTGAAACAAGCGATATTAATCGTCCTGGGCTGCAGTTTGCAGGTTTTTTTGATTATTTTACCATTGAAAGAATACAGGTTATAGGCAAAGTGGAAATGACCTACTTGGAAAGCATGGATCCGGATATTCGCAAAATACAGCTTGAACGATTTTTCAGCTCCGGTATTCCCTGTGTACTGATTTCCAGAAATATGGATGTTCCACAGTACCTCATGGATTCCGCCGTTAAATTTCAATGCCCTGTAATACGCTCCCGTAAGGCTACTACCACTATCATTCAACGAATGATCAACTATCTGAATTCTGCTCTTGCTCCTAGAATTACCCGTCATGGGGTTTTGGTTGATGTTTATGGAGAAGGGGTTCTTCTGATGGGCGAAAGTGGTATTGGTAAAAGTGAAACCGCACTTGAACTGATAAAGAGAGGCCACAGGCTGGTTGCCGATGATGCAGTGGAAATCAAAAAAGTAGCAGAGAATCGACTGATTGGGGAATCACCAAAACTAATCCGCCACTTCATGGAAATCAGGGGAATTGGTATCATTGATGTTAAGGCTATGTATGGGGTAGGAGCAGTTATAAATACAAAGGCCATAGATATGGTGGTCTACCTGGAATTCTGGGACAGCAACAAGGAATATGATCGATTGGGGTTGTCAGAAGAGCATACGGTAATTTTAGGTGCAAAACTGCCAAAAGTAATTTTACCGGTAAGACCAGGTCGTAATTTGGCAATCATTATAGAAGTAGCTGTCCGCAACTGGAGATTGAAGCAAATGGGCTATAATGCGGCACAAGAGCTTGACAATCGTCTGACTGCCATGATGCAGACCAATATGGAAGAAGAATCATAAGCAGGGACCATCAGTCATACTTTTTTCTGACAATCCATATAAATGGAGTAAGAAGTCAGCTAAATAGTATGGAGGGTGGTAGATGTTTTTATGAAGAAATGCAAAGTAAAGCCATTTGCTTTATTTTTAGTGATTTTTACCTTGTTGTTCCTGATTCTATTTCCTTCCTGGTTCAAGGAGAAAAGTCAGAGTCCTCCGGAAGATCCTTTTCAAGTTGAAAAACCGAAATGGACAGGAGTTATTACTCTGTGGGACATACCCTATGTACGAGCTGGAAAAGGCAGTTATTTAGGATGGCTGTCCAGTTACATAAGCAGTTTTGAGAAGAGGTATCCAGGTGTATTCATTGATGTGAGATCCTTGAGCAGTGAGCGATTAGCCATGTATCTTCACGGGGATACGGGAAGGGATGTCCTGCCTGACTTGATTTCTCTGGGAATTTATGATCAGTTGCTGCCGGAAAACGATTTAGTGGATTTGTCTTCATATTTCTCTGAAGAAGATAGAACAGCCCTTAATAAGTTGGCATTGCAGCGGGTACAGTCAGGCAGCAGGCTGATCGGTATACCATGGATGATGGGTTCCTATGGATTCTATATTAATCTGGATGCATTACAAGATACTGAACTTACGGAAGCTGATGGATCACTAAGTTATTATGATTTGAACGCCATAGTTAATAAGGCCGCCCATCAAAAAAAAATCGGCAGACGAACAATCGACTATTATGGTTTTTGCACTTATACCGGTTTTCACAGTAAACCGCTCCTGGGTATGATTTATAAAGAAGGTGTCAAAATTAAAGATAATGCATCTTATCTACAGTTACATGAATGGATGAGCGGAGAACTTCGTATAACACCAGAGCATATGATTAGCATGACTTATGTAAATGCTTTTCGTTTGTTTGGATCGGAGAAACGCTCGGCTGTTTTACTGGGAGACAGCAAGGTGCTCTTTGATTTGCGAAACTTGGAGGAAGCGGGGAAAGGTGTGGATTTTAAGTTTTTTCCTCTTCCAATGCAGGATGAAACAGCTTATTATATCGATCAAATAGCAGCTTACTCTCTGTTACAGCAAGATAATGAGAGCAAGAAAGAACTTTGCATATCCTTTCTAAAAGGTCTTTTGCAGGAAGATGTTCAAAGAAGCCTGTCTGATATTGGTATGTTTTCTACTTGCTTGGGACTGGATTTATACAGCGAGGACAATGAAATGAAGCAAATGGAAAAATCCCTTAATCATATGAATACAGGGCCTTTTGGAGCAAACGCAGCGCTGGCAGAATATTTATGGAGTGATCTTTCAAGTGAAGGTCCATCGATTGAAAGCAACGGGCTGGATTGATTTCCTGAAGCTGATATTAAAACAATGGAATCTAATAACAGGAGTTTATATTTTATGAGCATAGACAAAGCGTACCAGGCATTAAGTGCTATTTTTCAGCCGGAGCAGCTTTTACGAAATGAAAGCATGAAAAAGCATACTTCATTTCGGATCGGGGGTTTGGCTGACCTTATGATTTTACCAGGAACAGATGAACAAATCCAAAATGCTGTTGCAATTCTAAAGGAGCATCAAGTTCCTTTTATGGTAATGGGCAACGGATCCAACCTATTGGTCCGTGACAATGGAATTCGCGGGGCTGTTATAAAAATAGCAGACACATTCAGCAATGCGCATGTTCAGGGTAAATCAATAAAGGCTCAAGCAGGCATTTTATTGTCTACCCTTTCAAAATTGGCATTAAACTCCAATTTAACAGGTTTGGAATATATCAGCGGTATCCCAGGCACCTTGGGAGGTGCTGTTACCATGAATGCAGGAGCATACGGCGGAGAAATGAAGGATGTTGTAAAATCTGTCTCAATTCTGAACGAAGATGGAAAAATCCAGCTGTTGGATAATGAGCAGCTGGGTCTGGGGTATCGTACCAGCATTATACAAAATACGGAAAAGATAATATTGGAAGTTATCATGGAACTTAAATCAGGTAACTATGAAACATCCTATGCCCTCATACAGGACTTCAGTAAAAGACGGCAGGAAAAACAACCTTTGGCTTACCCAAGTGCAGGCAGTGCATTCAAAAGACCGGTAGGCTATTACGCAGGTAAATTGATTCAAGATTGCGGTTTGAAAGGAATGCGGGTAGGAGATGCTCAGATTTCTGAAAAGCATTCCGGGTTTATCATTAATCTTGGTAATGCCACTGCCAACGACGTGATCCAGTTGATCGAACAAGTCAAATCCAAAGTTGAAGAAATGGAGGGAGTAGAATTGCAGCCCGAAGTAAGAATCGTGGGAGAAGCATAATATGACAAGGAGTGTATTAATCATTGTATAGCTTAGTTGCTGATTACCATACCCATACTCGCTATAGCCATGGCAGGGGAAGCATTTTGGACAATGTGGAAGCAGCCCGGAATAAGGGCTTGAAAATCATAGCCATTACTGATCATGGCTTTAATCATATTGGTTTTGGAATATCAATTTCCAGCCTGAAAAAAATGAAGAAAGAGATTGAATCCCTCAACCGATGCTTTTCTGATATTAAAGTCCTGTTGGGTATAGAAGCCAATTTAATAGGTTTGGATGGAAAAATAGACATCCCGGTTCCTTACCTGGATGCCTTTGATATCATTCTTATGGGCTTTCATAGGTTTGTCAAACCTGCTGGCTGGCAAGACTTTAAGAATCTTTTTCTTAAGAATGGATTGGACAAGCTTGGTCTGGTAAATAAAAGTCGAACACGACAGATAAATACATTGGCTGTTGTAAAAGCCATAGAACGATATCCTATCCGGATTCTAGCACACCCTGGAGCCAATATCGATTTTGATAGCAGAATAATTGCTCAAGCTGCGGCTGAAAATAATGTTGCCTTGGAGATAAATGCAAGTCATGGTTTTATGACGGATGAATATGTTAGAATAGCATTAGATGAAGGAGCTGACTTTGCTGTTAATAGTGATGCCCATACACCTAAACGGATAGGAGATTTTAAAAAGGGAATGGATATTGCCATAGCTGCCGGCGTACCTTCCCATCGAATTATTAATACAGAGGAATATATTCACAGAACGGGGGCATAAGCATGACATTTTCCTCCAGAGCAAAAAATGAAATATGTAGAATCAATATGAAAAGATCCTGCTGTAAACTGGCTGAACTTGCCGCCCTAATCCATACAAGCGGGAGCACTCAGCAAGGCAGAGAACGAAAAGCAGGTTTGAAAATAACTACAGAAAATGCTTCCATAGCCCGTCGTTTATTCACGCTTATAAAAGAATGTTATCAGATCATACCAGAAGTGCTGGTACGGCGGAACCGACGATTGCGGAAAAATAACAGCTATGTTCTGTTAATACCCGTATCTGATGTTAGCAACAGGATTCTGGAGGAAACCTGCATAAAGGCACGCAATATCAATGGAAGCAAGGAGATGCAACTGGATATGAATTCGCAATTGATACGCAAAAGATGTTGTAAAAAGGCATATCTAAGAGGTGCTTTTCTTGGGGGAGG
>DIQU01000091.1:4848-28578 GCA_002426555.1 Firmicutes bacterium UBA5454
TGATTAGAGAGTTTGAGCTGCATGCAAAGCTGATTGAGCGTAAAAATACATATGTAGTGTATTTAAAAGAAGGAGAGCATATTGTTAATCTTCTTAGCTTAATAGGTGCCCATACTGCCTTGCTTAACTTTGAGAATATACGGATATATAAAGATATGCGCAATAACATCAATCGTATTGTTAATTGTGAAACGGCAAACCTGGGTAAGACCATCAATGCATCTTTGCGGCAAATAGAAAACATTAAATATATTGAAGATAGAATTGGTTTTGGTAATCTATCTCCTTCTCTCAGAGAAATCGCTGACTTGAGAATAAAGTATCCTGATGCCAGTCTGCGAGAATTAGGTGCTATGCTTTCACCGCAGATAGGAAAATCCGGTGTTAATCATCGTTTAGGGAAATTGGATAAGATTGCAGAGGAACACCGTGAGAAGCTTTGAAAATTTGAGTATGATGCATATTATAGTAGCAAAACCGAAGGGCATGTGGTATCATAAAAGTAAAGCTGTGGAAGAATCAGGATAAGTTGGAGGGCAGTTGCTATGAGCAGGAAATTTGATGAAACCATGAAATTCAACCTGGCAAAAGAGACTTCGAATACCCCGGGAGAAATATTTACGGAGGTATTTCAAGCTTTAAAAGAAAAGGGCTATGATCCAATCAATCAAATGGTAGGATATTTAATTTCTGGTGATCCTACATACATCACAAGTCACAAAAATGCCAGAGTATTAATACGACGACTGGAAAGAGATGAGCTCCTCGAAGAGCTGGTTCATTCTTATATGGAGAACAATGGATTGGGTGGATAATCATTAATGGAATATTGCAGCTTGGGTAACACTGGAGTCTTAGTATCACGCATCTGTTTTGGTGCACTTACCATCGGGCCCCTCCAGAGAAATCTGTCTTTAAAAGAGGGCAGCCGTGTGCTCAATCATGCTATAGACTGCGGAATTAACTTTGTGGATACAGCCGACTTATATGAAACCTATCCTTATATTAAAGAAGCAATCAAGAGCAAGCCTGATTTGATTGTATCTACAAAGTCTTACGCTTATGATAACAAATCTGCACAGGAAACCTTAAACAGAGCGTTGAAAGGCATCGGTAGAGACTATGTGGATTTTTTTCTCCTCCATGAGCAAGAGAGTCATCTTACCTTGAAAGGGCATTACGAAGCACTGCAATTTTTTATACGTCAGAAGGAAAAAGGTGTTATTCGCGGGGTTGGGATCTCTACTCATTTTATAGCAGCAGTAGTTGCAGCTGCTAAAATGAAGGAAATTGATGTTATACATCCTATTTTGAATATTAAAGGGACAGGTATTGTAGATGGAAATCGTGCAGCTATGGAACAAGCTGTTGCTCAGGCATGGAAGGCAGGAAAGGGCATTTACACAATGAAGCCCCTTGGCGGCGGGCATCTTTTGAAACAATATGAAGATGCCTTAAATTACATTAAAAGCTTTCCTTATGCCCATTCCATAGCCATAGGCATGCAGCGGGAAGAGGAAGTAGATGCAAATATCTGTTATTTCGCTGATGGTCGCATCGCCAATGATTTAAGCAGAAAGCTGAAGCAATATGACAGAGAGCTTATAGTAGAGTACTGGTGCCAGGGCTGCGGCAACTGTATAAAACAATGCAGTCAAGGTGCTTTGTCGCTTCAGGATGGAAAGGTGCAGGTAGACCACAACAAGTGTATTCTTTGCGGTTATTGTGGTTCTGCATGTAAGGAATTGGCCATTAAAGTCATATGAAGCATTAAATGGGGGGATAATTACATTTGAGGATTTTATCCATGGATGTAGGCGACAAGAGAATCGGTATAGCAGTCAGCGATGAAATGGGCTTGACAGCTCACGGCCTTCCAACTCTGGAGCGTCGCAGCAAAAAATCCGATCTGGAATTTATTAAGAAAATTATTGATGAATACCAGCCGGAACGTATCGTCATTGGTCTTCCCAAGAATATGAACGGCAGTATTGGGCCTCAGGGGGAGAAAACCAAAACTTTTGCTGAAAACCTGAAAGAGCATCTTCAGCAGGAAATCCTGTTCTGGGATGAAAGGTTAAGCTCTGTATCTGCCCATAAGCTTATGATTCAGGCAGATGTCAGCAGAAAGAAGAGAAAGCAGCGGGTAGATCAAATAGCAGCTGTATTGATATTGCAAAACTACTTAGATTATCTTAACCAAAAATGAGGAGAGTAAGCAATGGATGAAGAAATGAACAATATCGTGGAGTTAATAGACGAAAACAATGAATTAATCAGTTTTGAGTATCTTATGTCTTTGGATTATGACGGTAAGGAATATATTGTTCTAATACCATTGAATCCTGAGATTGAGTCAGCCGAGGACGAAATCATAATTTTGCGAGTAGAACAAGACGAAGAAGGCAATGATTTTTATGAAGCCATCGAAGATGATAAAGAGCTGGATGATGTATTCGACGTTGTAAATCAGGTCTATGAGCAAACATTGAATTAGCTATTGATTCCAGAAAAAAGGTATGTTATACTACTAAACGTGATTACGCACCCTGTTTTACAACTCGGGTGCCTGAAGTACTAATTTCAGGGCTGCACGAAAACAGGGGAGGAAAAACTCGAGGAGGTGAAAGAAATGGCTGTTGTAACAATGAAACAGCTGCTGGAAGCCGGTGTTCATTTTGGACATCAAACACGCAGATGGAATCCTAAAATGGCTCCTTATATTTTTACGGATCGTAATGGTATCTACATTATTGACCTGCAAAAAACAGTTCGTAAAATGGAAGAAGCCTACAATTTTATTCGTGATCTCGCTATGGAAGGCAAAGATATCCTAATGGTGGGAACCAAGAAGCAAGCACAAGAATCCGTCGAATACGAAGCAAAACGCTGCGGCATGTATTATGTAAATCAGAGGTGGCTGGGCGGTATGCTCACCAATTTCAAAACCATTCGTCAGCGTATCAACCGATTAAATGAGTTGGATCAAATGGAGATTAACGGATCTTTTGACGTGCTTCCCAAAAAAGAAGTTATAAAGCTTCGATTGGAAAGAGAAAAATTGGAAAAGAACCTGGGTGGTATCCGTGAAATGAAAAGGCTGCCGGGAGCAATATTTGTCGTTGATCCCAGAAAAGAACGTATTGCAATTGCAGAAGCCAGAAATCTAAACATTCCTGTAGTTGCCATAGTCGATACCAACTGCGATCCGGATGAAATAGACTATGTAATCCCCGGAAATGATGATGCAATCAGAGCAGTAAAATTATTTGCTTCGAAAATCGCAGATGCAGTTTTGGAAGGTCACCAAGGTGAACAGGACAACGATGAAGAATAGTTAAAGGATTGGGGGAAGAACTGGGGAAAGAAGCCCCATTCTTCCCTTTTTAAAGAATTTTTTAATAACCTTAAGCCCAGTACCTAGCGCCTAAAAGCCTAGTGCCTAAAATTGACAAAGGAGGAGTTAACATGATTTCTGCATCCAGTGTGAAAGAATTACGAGAACTGACCGGAGTAGGAATGATGGACTGTAAGCGTGCATTACAGGAAGCAGATGGTAATATGGAAAAAGCAGTAGAGATATTAAGAGAAAAGGGGCTTTCCGCAGCTGCTAAAAAAGCAGGCAGAATTGCCGCAGAGGGTATAGTTGAATCTTATATACATATAGGCGGCAAGATCGGAGTATTGGTGGAAGTCAACTGTGAAACTGATTTTGTTGCTAAAACAACAGAATTTAAATCTTTTGTAAGGGATATTGCCATGCATATTGCAGCTTCAAATCCACTATTCTTAAGCAAGGATGAAGTACCAGAGGAGCATATCGCAAAAGAAAAGGAAATTTTGAGGGCACAGGCATTAAATGAGGGAAAACCTGAAAAAATCGTTAATAAAATGGTAGAAGGGCGTATAGAAAAATATTTTAAAGAAATATGTCTAATGGAACAGGCATTTGTCAAGGATACCGATAAAACCATCAGCAATCTGGTAAATGAGAAGATTGCCGAAATTGGTGAAAAAGTAAGCATTCGTCGATTTGTCCGCTACCAAATGGGTGAAGGTTTGGAAAAAAGACAGGACAATTTTGCCGACGAAGTGATGAGCCAGATAAAAGGTTGACAATAAAGGGGACACTTCTCGTGTTCTCTTTTTTAAAGAAGGAGATTCTCGTATGTATGTAGAAAACAGAAAGAGTCCCATTTATAAAAGAGTGGTATTGAAATTGAGCGGAGAAGCCCTGGCAGGAGAACAAGGTCACGGATTCGACTATACCATACTCAACAAATTAGCAGACGAGCTTATTGAGATTAACGAATTGGGTGTTCAAGCAGCCATTGTGGTAGGCGGAGGAAACATCTGGAGAGGGCGGAACGGTATTGGTATGGATCGCAGTACAGCCGATTATATGGGAATGCTGGCTACTGTTATCAATGCACTTGCTCTTCAAGATGCCCTTGAAAACAAAGGAATGCAAACCCGGGTTCAATCAGCCATTGAAATGCGCCAAGTGGCTGAACCTTATATCCGCAGAAGAGCCATCCGTCATTTGGAAAAGAACAGGGTGGTAATTTTTGCAGGTGGTACTGGAAATCCCTTTTTTTCAACTGATACTACCGCTGCTCTCCGTGCTGCAGAAATCGAAGCTGAAGTAATTTTGTTAGCCAAGAACATAGATGCAGTTTATGATGATGATCCTCGAATAAATCCAAATGCAAAGAAGTTGGATAATATCAGTTATATTGATGTTATTAATCAGGGGCTGACTGTTATGGATACCACTGCTGTTACATTGTGTATGGAAAATAGAATTCCAATACAGGTATTCGGCTTAAGCAAACAGCAAAATATCAAAGCAGCCGTGATGGGAGAAAAATTAGGAACAATCATAAAGGAGGAGTAAGACCATGAAGGAACTATATAAGGAAACAACTAACAAAATGGAGAAAACACTACAGGTTTTGAAATCCGAACTTGCCAGTGTACGAGCAGGACGCGCCAACCCTCATGTGTTGGATCGAATCACTATAGACTATTACGGCACTCCTACCCCAAT
Source organism: Firmicutes bacterium UBA5454 (assembly GCA_002426555.1). Taxonomy (GTDB): domain Bacteria; phylum Bacillota; class Clostridia; order Caldicoprobacterales; family DTU083; genus UBA5454. The sequence goes on from DIQU01000091.1 coordinate 9,899, forward strand.
TAATCAAATAGGAAATATCAGTTCTCCTGAGCCAAGGCTGTTAGTCATTTCTCCCTGGGAGTCAAAACTGATTACTGCAATTGAAAAAGAGATTATGAAATCTGACATCGGTATCACTCCCAGCAATGATGGAAAAGTAATCCGCCTAATTTTTCCTGAACTCACTGAAGAAAGACGAAGAGATTTGGTCAAGCTTATTAATAAATATGGTGAGGAGTCAAAAATTGCTGTTCGATCGATACGCAGGGAAGCCAATGACTCTTTGAAGAAAATGAAAAAAGCTGTCGATATTACCGAAGATGATCAAAAAACCGGTGAAGTAGAGGTTCAAAATATAACCGACGATCATATTAGAAAAGTAGATGAGCTGGTAAAGGAAAAGGAAAAGGAGATCATGGAGTTTTGATAATCCCCGACCTGGTTGGTTTGACTGTAAAAGAGGCAGCACAAGTTTTGCTTGAAGCTTTTCCAAAGATATCCTATGAATTTCGAACCTATCACTCGCCTATAAGTAAGAATGAAAAGGATACAATAAATGTTGCTTACCTTGTCATTCGACAAAGAACCATAGAAGACAATAATCTGGAACTGATTATTTCACCATTCCCGAGGATGAATGAATAAAAAGCAGCGTTCAAGCTGCTTTTTCAAATGCAGAGCTTAATGCAAAAAGGACGAGCAAAATGAGCTGGAAAATACCATTTTATAGAAAGAGATTAAAGACAGAAACAGAATTGATTCACGCTGTTGAAGGAAGACCGATTCCGAAGCATATAGCTATCATTATGGATGGAAACGGCAGATGGGCAAAGGCGCGGAAGCTGCCCAGATCAGCTGGTCATCGCCAGGGAGTTGAAGTTTTACGGGACATCATAAGCATCTGCTCTCAGATTGCCATTAAGCACCTGACTCTATTTGCTTTTTCTACTGAAAACTGGAAACGATCGGAAGCCGAGATACAGACCCTTATGTCCCTTTTGGTTGAATTCCTGCAAAAAGAAATTGCAGAACTTCATGAAAAGGGTGTTAAAATTTGGATGCTGGGAGATATGCAGGGTTTACCCGAGGAAGCTACCCGGGAAATAGAATATGCCATAAAACTGACGAAAAATAACAAAGGGTTGCAGGTAAATATTGCATTAAACTATGGAAGCCGTGTCGAGATTGTGCGAGCAGCTAAAAACATTGCCGAGGATATTTTAAAAGGCAGACTTACTCTTAATGATATCACTGAAGAATGTTTCTCTCATTACCTGTATACCGATGGCATTCCTGATCCAGATCTCCTGATACGCACAAGCGGGGAATTCAGGTTGAGCAATTTCCTTTTATATCAATCCGCCTACACCGAGTTTCTTTTTACAAAAAAGCAGTTGTTATGGCCTGATTTTAATAGGCAGAAGCTGCTGGAATCTATTCTTGAATATCAGAATCGTTCACGAAGGTATGGTGGAATTACAGAATAGGAAGAGGTTTAAGCATGCTTGGTATAAGAATAATTTCAGCTGTTATAGCACTTGCTTTTGTAGCTATCATACTTTGGGCAGGAGGCTGGTATTTTAATGCAGCATTGATTGCAGCTTCCCTGATTGGGATGTATGAAATATACCGAGCGTTTGGTCTAAAGGGAATGAAAGCTCAGAGCACAGCCGCTTATTTGGCAATTATATTTTTCCATATACAACATTTTCTTTATCAAGGCAGTTATGACTTTTTCCATATTTTGATTACAGTGGTACTCTTTATGTCTTTACAGGTATTCATGCATTCTGTTAAAGTTGATAATATTGCAATTACAGTATTAGGTTTCTTTTATCCCGGTATTCTTTTAACTACTGCAAGTTTAATGCGAGATGCCGCCTGTACAAATCCCAATTATTTACTTATTCTGTCCATCACTGCAAGTTATGCCACAGACAGCTTTGCCTACTTTACCGGCAAAACACTGGGCAAAAAGAAACTTTGCCCTGCTATCAGCCCGGCAAAAACTATAGAAGGCAGCATAGGCGGAATGGTAGGAAGTATCATTTTAACGCCAATGCTTGGAATTCTTTTAAATTGGGTATACAATATACAGGTAAATTTAATCCATTTTATAGCTATTGGTATTTTAGGCGGGGTGTTTTCACAAATTGGTGACTTAACTGCTTCTTCTATCAAGCGCTATTGCGGAGTGAAAAACTATGGGAATATCATGCCGGGGCATGGAGGTATAATGGACAGAATCGACAGTCTTTTGTTCGTGCTGCCCGTTGTCTACGTGTATTCCCAGTTGTTTATGACTGCCTGGAAAGGAATAGTTTTGTGAAACGGATTGTAATTCTGGGATCAACCGGTTCTATCGGAACCCAAGCTTTGGACATATTAAGTCAATACCCCGAATTTAAGTTTATTGCATTGGCTGCCAATGAAAATATTGATCTGCTGGAAAAACAGGCTTTGAAATTCCGCCCTGCCAAGGTTGCTGTGACTAACGCAGAGAAAGCCGTGATTCTGCGGGACAGACTGCCCAAAGAAATTGAAGTCCTATCGGGAAAACAGGCTCTGGTTGAATTGGCTTCCCTACAAGAAGTTGATATTGTTCTGGTTTCTGTTGTAGGCATTTCCGGATTGGAAGCTACTCTGGTTGCATTGGAGTCAGGCAAGGACATAGCATTGGCCAATAAGGAAACCCTGGTGGCAGGGGGAAGCCTGGTTATGGAAACCGCTCGACAGTCCGGAAGCAAAATCCTTCCTGTAGACAGTGAGCATTCTGCAATTTTTCAGTGTCTGCAAGGCAGTAAAGGAAATAAAGAGGTGCAAAAGATCCTGTTGACAGCATCGGGGGGGCCTTTCCGAGGATTTAAACGGGAACAGCTGGAAGGGGTAACAACAAGAGATGCGCTGAATCACCCTCGTTGGCACATGGGCAAAAAAGTAACTGTAGATAGTGCAACCCTTATGAACAAAGGTTTGGAAGTAATAGAAGCCAAATGGTTGTTTGAATTGAATATAGAGCAAATCGAAGTTCTGATTCACCCGCAAAGTGTCATACATTCAATGGTACAGTACATAGACGGCTCCATAATTGCCCAACTGGGACCCATTGACATGAGACTTCCAATTTTGTACGCCTTTACCTGGCCGAATCGTCTGGCTGCTGATTTACCAAGGGTGGATTTCACATCGCAAGAGAGCCTTAGCTTTGAAGAACCGGATATGGATTCTTTTCCCAGCCTTCAACTGGCCTACGAAGCGTTGCGTATCAACGGCACTATGCCTGCCGTATTAAATGCAGCCAATGAGCTTGCAGTGGAGAGATTTTTGAAATCCTCAATAAGCTTTACTGATATTCCTCGAATTGTTGAAAAAGCCATGGTTCACCATCAAGCTGTAAGCAGACCTGCTTTGGAGGACATTTTACTTGCAGACAAGGAAACCAGGGAACGATTAGAAAGGGATGATAAACTATGACAACTATTTTAATAGCTTTACTTTTTTTCAGTATCATAATTATGATACACGAATTGGGACATTTTCTAGCAGCCAAAGCAGCTGGAATATATGCGGAGGAGTTTTCTATCGGTATGGGACCGAGGCTCTTGAAAATCTCGGGAAAGGAAACAGTTTATTCCCTTCGACTGCTTCCCATTGGAGGTTATGTGCGTTTTCTGGGGGAAGATGAGGATAGCAGCGAGCCCAGAGCCTTTAACAATATAAAAGTATGGAAACGTTTTCTGGTTGTAGTATCAGGTCCATTGATGAACCTGCTTCTAGCGGTATTGCTGTTCAATATTGCCTTTCTTTCCTTTGGCGTATACGAAGCGGACATGCCTGTCATCAAAGAGGTGATTTCAGGTTATCCTGCAGAACAAGCAGGATTGCAGGCGGAAGATCGTATCATCGAAATAGGGGATATGAATGTTACTCAGATGGAAGATAATGAAGCTGTGGAAAGCATCCGTAATTTTATAAACGATAATGGTCCAAAACCTTTCAAAATAACTATCAAACGAGATGATCAAACCTTAAGCTATGATATAATGCCCAGCTTGGACGAAGAAAACAAGCGTTGGCAAATAGGCTTTTATTTTCAACCCAGGATACGCAAAGTCAGCTTCTTTGAGTCCATAGCAATGTCGTTTATGCAAACCTACCGTATAATCGGAATGATGTTTGTCATACTAAAGGATCTTATTTTTGCAGGGAAGGGTCTGGGTGATGTTATGGGTCCTATAGGTATCGTTACTGAAATTGGCAGAGCAGCCCAGGCGGGTATACAGCAATTGCTAAACCTTGGTATTATTATCACCATTAATCTCGGTATAATAAATCTGATTCCCTTTCCAGCTTTGGATGGAGGACGCTTGGTCCTTCTTATAGTAGAAGGAGTACGGGGGAAGCCTGTAGATCGCAACAAAGAAGGTCTTTTTAACTTGATTGGGTTTGCATTGCTGATAATTCTGATGATTGTGGTAACTTACAAGGACATCCTTAAGATTTAGCAAAGAGAAACAGGCAACGACAAATCAGGAGTGAAAAAATGGAAGTTTCAATCATTATTCCAGCTTTTAACGAAGAGAACAATATTCCGCTGGTTTTGGAGCCGCTTTGTTCCATGGAAGAGCCATACGAAATACTGGTAGTCAATGACGGTTCATCAGATAGAACCTCTGACATAGCCCGTTCTTTCGGAATACAGGTATTGGATCTGCCGAAAAACAAGGGTAAAAGTTATGCTATGTGGACAGGCCTGAATAAAACCGCTGGTGAAATCATTCTATTTCTGGATGCAGATCTAGTCGGTCTGAAACCTGAACAGATCAAATGGTTGATTGCTCCTATAGAGGAAGGTTACGCTGATATGACTGTGGGTGTTTTTTATTCTGGAAGAAGTATAACAGATCTGGCACAAAAGCTCACTCCATTTTTATCCGGCCAAAGAGGTGTAAAAAGAGAGAGTCTGATCTATCTCAATGATGATGATTGGAAATCTGGTTTTGGTATAGAAGTTGCTTTGACCCGTTATGCAAAAGATCATCATTTACGTATTATGGAAATCCCTTTGGAAAATGTATCACAAACCATGAAGGAAGAAAAGCTCGGTTTGGGCAATGGAATGAAAGCTCGACTCAAAATGTACTGGGAGATTGTTAAAGAGTTCAGCAGAAATAGTTAATAGTAATATCTTATACTTCCATAAAATCTTTCAATGTCATCCTGAACATTTGCGAAGGGTCTTTCCTGTTCGGATTCCTTGGTAAACTTGGAATGACAAGTTTAAGTGCTACAGAATACCAGTTGTGTATAGTAACTGGAAGTCAGAAGTCAGAAGTCGGAAGTAAGGAGATAGAAGCTGGAAGTTGGAGCTTGGAAGATAGAAGTTGGAAGTTGGAGCTTGTAAAATCAGTAGTCTGAATATGATAAACTACTTGACCAGTTGCGTAAGCAAAAACAAACAAGATAAAGGCTATGTAATGGGTTGAAACAGGACACACGTTTATATAGGGGGATTCAAATGTCAAAGCGGAGATCTGCCGCACATGAACAAATCTGGCTGGATCAGTTATATGACATGCTGAATACAGCAAATATCCAATTGGATATCGAAAAAACGCTGGTATATAAAAAAAGTAAAACTTGGGAAATTTACTTGAGATCTTCCCATTATATTTCATATGAGAAAATCACAATCCTCGAAAGCAAACTTAAAGAGTATTTTTTTGATATAAACAATATCAGAATACGAATTGTCTGTTCAAAAAGTCTAGAGGATATTACTCAGCAATTTCATAATATATGGATGGATATACAGGAATATATTAAAATCGAAAAGCCATCGATAAGCTGGCTGAGTAACTGTTCATATCATCTGGAAGGCAATGTTTTACACATATTCTCCGAACAGGCCAGTAAGCTGGATATACTCAGTCAAATGGAAGTTCCCAAGTGGATTGAAAAATGGTTGCAGACCAGCTTTCAGCAAAAAATCCAGGTAATTCTGTCGGAGGATAATGAAGATTCCGATAATATCCAGGATGACTACTTTCAAGAAAGAGACAAAGAGGAACAGGAACTTATTCGTCAAGCTACTGAACATATTCCTGCTGTAACGGGAACAAAAATGAACCTAAAGAGCGGAACGATCTTGCTAGGCAGATCTGTGAAGGAAGAACCATTACCCATCATAAGCTTAAAAGAAGACAGCGGCAAGGTTACAGTTGAGGCCTGTATTTTTAATATGGAAAGCAGGGAGATTCGAGGCGGGAAATATCTTGTGCTTCTGGATGTTACCGATTACACAAGCTCCATCACCATCAGAATGTTCCTGAAACCAGATAAAGCTAAAGAGTTATTAAGGAAATTAAAGGTGGGCAACTGGTATCGTATTAGGGGAGACTGCCAATACGATAAATATCAAAAGGAAATCGTGTTGAGTCCCAATGATATAATTACTGCTCCTTCTCGTACCAGACTGGACGAAGCACCGAAAAAAAGGGTAGAGCTGCATTTACACACGCAGATGAGTTCCATGGACGGAATAACTTCTGCAAATGACATAGTTGAGCGAGCTGCATTATGGGGTCACTCAGCTGTTGCAGTAACAGATCACGGGGTTGTACAGGCTTTCCCTGAAGCATATGCTGCCGGGCAGAATAATGGTGTGAAGATTCTACTTGGACTAGAGGCTTATTTGATAAATGACAGCCAGCCAATAATACAATATAGCCGACCAGATGATTTTAATCAGACATTTGTTGTTTTAGATATAGAAACTACAGGTTTAGATTCCGTAAACGATGAGATTATTGAAATTGGAGCTAAGAAAATAATGGGACGAAAAATTGTTGATTCCTTCCAAAGCTTCGTTAAACCGGAGAGACAGATACCTGTTGATATTACAGAACTTACAGGAATCACTCAGGACATGGTAAAGGACGCTCCACCTATTCAGCTGGTTTTATCTGATTTTATGACTTTTTGCGGAGATGCTGCTCTGGCTGCTCATAATGCTCCTTTCGATCTAGGTTTTATACGAGAAAAGGGCGAGACTTTCGGCTATACAATCAACCAGCCGATTATAGACACCCTATCATTGTCCAGAGAATTACTAGGCGATTTGAAAAGATTCAAGTTGAACCTGGTAGCAGAGCATTTGGGTATTGAACTGAAAAACCATCACCGAGCAAATGATGATGCTGGTGCTGCCGGTGGAATATTGCTCAAATTGTTTGATATTCTCGAAAAACAGGGGGCAAGCAATTTAGATGAGATTAACGAACTGCTGAAAAAAAGAACAAATCTAAACAGCCTGCAAAGCTTCCATGCAGTAATATTAGTAAAAAATTATCTTGGGCTTAAAAACCTGTATCGTTTGGTTTCAAAGTCACACTTGGACTTTTTCTATAGAAAACCCCGAATACCAAAGACTTTACTGGCTCAGTATAGAGAAGGTCTGATCATTGGTTCAGGGTGCGAAGCAGGTGAATTATATCAAGGTATATTGAATAATCAAACAAAAGAAGAGATTGATGAAATTGTAAATTTTTATGATTATTTGGAGATACAGCCCATTGCCAACAATCACCATCTCATTCGTGAAGGAAGGATATCCAATGAAGAGAGTTTAAGACAGATTAATCAGTGGATTGTATCTTTAGGTGAAAAGCATAATAAGAAAGTTGCTGCCACAGGCGACGTTCATTTTTTGGATCTCCAGGATGAGTACTTCCGACGCATCCTGATGGATGGTCAAAAATTTGAAGATGCTGACATGCAGGCACCTTTATACTTTAAAACCACAGCAGAAATGCTGGATGAATTTTCCTACCTGGGAGTTGAAGAGGCCCATCGAGTGGTAATAGAGGCTCCCAACAGTATAGCAGATGAAATTGATGATATAAAACCTATCCCGGAACAGCTTGTTCCACCGGAAATCCACGGGGCTGAGGATGAAATCAGCAGTAAGTCCATTGATACAGCTGTATCCATATATGGCGAACCTCTGCCTGATATCGTGCAAAAAAGACTGGATAAGGAATTGAAATCAATTATTGGAAATGGTTATGCGGTATTATATCTAATAGCTCATAAATTGGTAAAGAAATCAAACAGCGATGGCTACCTGGTCGGTTCGCGAGGATCAGTAGGCTCCTCCTTTGTTGCTACCTTAACTGGCATAACCGAAGTAAATCCATTGCCGCCTCATTACATATGTCCAAGCTGCAAACATTCTGATTTTGAAATTGATACTGAACAATTTGGATGCGGTGCAGATTTACCTGATAAGATCTGTCCAAATTGCGGGCAGCCTTATGCTAAGGATGGATTTGATATTCCCTTTGAAGTGTTCTTAGGCTTTAAGGGAGATAAGGTTCCAGATATCGATTTGAATTTTTCAGGTGAATATCAATTAGCTGCTCATAAATATACCGAAGAGCTGTTTGGGGAAGGACATGTTTTCCGTGCCGGTACAATTGGTACAATAGCAGAAAAAACTGCTTTTGGTTTTGTTAAGAAGTATCTTGAAAGCAAAGAGATTGAGGCCACCAATACGGAGATCAATCGCCTTGTTGCAGGCTGCACAGGTGTGAAAAGAACCACCGGTCAACATCCAGGCGGGATTTTAGTGGTACCTAAAAGCAGAGAAATCTATGAGTTTACTCCTATTCAACATCCAGCGGATGACAAAAAATCAGGTATAATAACCTCACATTTTGACTTTCATGCCATCCATGATACCTTGGTCAAACTGGATCTTCTGGGTCATGATGATCCTACCGTCATACGTATGTTGGAAGACATTACCAAGGTAGATGCAAAAACCATTACCCTGGGAGAAGAAACTACGATGAAGCTGTTTTCTGGTACAGAACCCTTAAAGGTGAAACCAGAAGATATTAACAGTCCTGTCGGCACCTTTGGTGTGCCAGAGTTTGGAACTCAATTTGTTCGACAGATGCTTGTAGATACGAAACCTACTACCTTTGCGGAATTAATACGCATAAGTGGTCTGTCCCATGGAACCGATGTTTGGTTGAATAACGCTCAAGAACTTATCCGAAATGAAGTCGCTGCACTGCCTGAGGTTATTTGTACCCGTGACGACATCATGATATATCTGATTAATCGCGGGTTGAAGCCCACTGAAGCTTTTAAAATTATGGAGAGTGTTAGAAAGGGAAACGGCTTGACTCCAGAAATGGAAAAAGTAATGGAGGAGAAATCCATACCAAAATGGTACATGGATTCTTGTAAAAAAATCAAATATATGTTCCCTAAAGCACATGCTGCAGCTTACGTTGTTATGGCTTTTCGAATTGCATGGTTTAAAGTTTACTATCCGGAAGCATTTTATGCCACATATTTTACAGTCCGCGCTGATGATTTCGATGCAGCATTGATTATGAAAGGACCTGAATTTGTGCGGGAATCCATTAAAAACCTGACTTCCATAGGAAATGAATTAAGTGCTAAAGAGAAAAATGTACTGACAATACTTGAGGTAACTCTTGAAATGTACATGAGAAATATAGGATTTGTGCCGATAGACTTATATATGTCCGATTCATCTCGTTTTATAATCACTAAGGAAGGAATACGACCACCTTTAAATGCATTACAGGGAGTAGGAACCAATGCGGCAAAGAGTATAGTAAAAGAAAGGGAACAGAGAGAATTTCTTTCCATTGAAGATATGCATGATAGAACTCGTGTGACTAAAACAGTTATTGAAGCATTGAAGGAGCAAGGTGTTTTAGATAATCTACCCGAGACAAGTCAAATGTCCTTATTTAATTTCGCATTTCATTCCTCCTGACCGAAACGAAAAAACTCCTTGCATTTCCTATGCGCTAATGATATACTTTTTATGGTATGAATTGATAGAAGGTATCGAGAGTGGGTCACGCCCACTCTTTCATGTTATTACCCGCTGTTTTTTCTGAACCGTCAACCGGGAGCTGTCAGGATAAATAAAAGCAAACATTGAAACAATGTTATATATGGATTATCCAGATAATATTTTGGAGGGAATAAATTGGCAGGAGTAAAAACGAAGAATTTGGTCGAAGAAATACTGCAACCCATATTGGAGCAAAATGATTACGAATTGGTAGATATCGAATATACTAAGGAAGGAAGCCATTGGTATTTACGAATTTACATAGATAAGGAAGGCGGCGTTACAGTAGATGACTGTCAGACCGTTAGTGAGCAGGTCAGCATGTGGCTGGACAAGAAGGATCCCATACCTCACAGCTATATTCTGGAGGTATCTTCACCGGGCTTAGATCGAATTTTGAAAAAGCCTGCTGATTTTATACGATATAAGGGATACAAAGTGGATGTTTCCTTGTACAAAGCAATAGAGGGCAAAAAGAAATTTACAGGAGAACTAATTGGATGGGAAGAAGAACAACTATTGGTCCAGGAAAGGGATACACTTTTATCCTTTTCGCGTAATGATATTGCTGCAGTTAGGCTGGCAGTTGAATTTTAGGACAGGGCAAGGAGGAGTCAGTATCATGTCTAGTGAACTTATTGCAGCAGTAGATGATATATGCAGAGATAAAGGCATCGATAGGGAAATTTTACTGGAAGCCATTGAAGCAGCGCTGGTTTCAGCATATAAGAAAAACTTTGGTTCAGCACCTAATGTCAAGGTGACACTTGATCGAAAAAACGGCTTGGTTCAAGTATTCTCTCAAAAGAAAGTCGTAGAGGAAGTAAAGGACGATTTACTGGAAATCGAACTTTCTGAAGCCGAGCGCTTAAGCCCGGGCATCCAAACAGAAGATATTTTGGATATTGAAGTTACCCCGGCTGATTTTGGTAGAATCGCAGCACAGAATGCCAAGCAGCTTGTGGTGCAACGCATACGCGAAGCAGAAAGAGATTTGATTTATGAAAAATATATTGAGAGAGTAAATGAAATAGTTACCGGTTTGGTACAACGGGTGGAACCGCGAAATGTGTTCTTCGATCTGGATAAAGCCGAAGCAATTTTACCTCCTGGCGAACAAATGCCTGGAGAAAAATACAAGCTTAATGATCGGTATAAAGTTTATGTAACAGAGGTGAAGAAAACAACTAAAGGTCCTCAGATTATCGTTTCCAGAACTCATCCCGGTTTGGTTAAAAGACTGTTTGAGTTCGAAGTTCCAGAAATTATCAGAGGAGAAGTAATCATTAAAAATATCTCTCGCGAAGCTGGTTCCCGTACAAAAATTTCCGTCTACTCGGATGAAAAAGAAATTGATCCTGTGGGTTCCTGCGTAGGTCACAGAGGTACCCGGGTTCAGCGTATTGTAGAGGAGCTCAGGGGAGAAAAAATAGATATCATCAAATGGAGTGATGATCCTGTCGATTATATTTCCAGTGCGCTGAGTCCGGCACGTGTATTAACGGTGCTCCCCAACCTTGATGACAAATCGGCTGTGGTAATCGTACCAGACAACCAATTGTCCCTTGCCATCGGTAAAGAAGGTCAAAATGCAAGGTTGGCTGCCAAACTGACCGGTTGGAAAATTGATATTAAAAGCCAGACTCAAATGCAGCTCATAAATAGCAGTATATCGGATATAGAACAAGGTGATGGTGATATTTATTGAAAAAAAGGAAAACGCCAATGAGAATGTGTATAGCATGTCATGAAATGAAAGCTAAAAAAGAGCTCATTCGAGTAGTGAAAAGCCCTGAAGGGGAAATTAATATAGATTTAAAAGGAAAAGTTCCCGGCAGAGGCGCTTATCTATGCAAAAATCAGATTTGTATGGATATGGCAGCTAAACGCAGACAGCTTGAGAAAGCTTTTTCAATCAAAATAGAACAGGAAGTGTATGAGAAACTTAAAGCACAGTTGAATGAAGGTGAAGTTGATTAACGATAAGTTTTTATCTCTTTTAGGTTTGTGTCAAAAAGCGGGAAAGATGATATCCGGCAGCATGCAATGTGAAAGTGCTGTTCGATCCGGAAAGGTTCACTTGCTCATAATCAGCGAGGAAGCCTCGGAAGCCACAATAGATGAATTTACCCATCTATGTACCAATCGAAATATTCCGCTGATAATTACAGGCGATAAAGATGAACTGGGAAGCGCAATTGGAAAACACAGCAGGACTTTATTGGCAGTATCAGATCCTGTATTCAAGAAATTGCTGCTGAAAAAATATCAAGAAATCCAGCACGGGGGTGATAGATAATGGCAAGAATAAACTTGTATGAAACGACGAAGGAAATTAGTAAGAATATGAAGGGGCTGTCCGGTAAATTGGATGAGTTGAAATCCGATATGGATCAATATTTCCATTTACTAAATGAAGCTAAAATAAAAGCAGAGCAGAAAGCCCGTGAGCTGGAAGACAAGAGAAAACAAGAAGAGATAATTGCAGATACCAAAAATAAAGAAGAGGAATCTCGACTTGAAATTGAGAGACTGGCAAAACTGCAGCAGCAGGAAAAAGAGCAGTTGGAGAATGAAGAAAAAGAAAAACAAATAGAGGAACAGCGGAAGAAAGACAAGCAGGAAAAAGAACAGTTGGAGAAGAAAGAAAAAGAAAAACAAATAAAGGAACAACGGAAGAGAGAACAGCAGGAGAGAGACAAGAGAAAAGAACAGGAACAGAATAAACCGGTAATGGATCCCAAACAACCAACAGACAAGTCTGCAGCTTCGGCGAGCAAACAGCAGACAAGAACAGAAAGACCAGGAAAACCAGCAAGTGCCGAGCAGTCTGCAGGCACCAAAAAAGATAGAAAGTCTCATAGCGCTAACAAGCAGCAGCAAACTTACCGTGGAGATATTATTGACAAATTCCTTTCCCAGCCGCCTGTAGCAGATAAAGAAAAGGCTGACAGCAGTAAAGGTTCTGCACCGAGATATGGCGATCAAAGTCGTGACAGGAATCGAAGAGGCAAAAAGGATTATTGGCAGGACAGAAATATAGACATGCTCCAGAAAAAGCCAAGAAGAACAAAGAAAGATAAGAAAGCAAAACCAGCTGCTCCGCCTCCTGAAAGGAAAAAAGCTATTACTATGGGTGATTTCATAACAGTTAAAGAACTGTCTGAGAAAATTGGAATACAAGTATCCGAAATAATAAAAAAATTATTGGGACTTGGTGTACTTGCCACAATTAATCAGGAACTGGATTACGATACAGCTAACCTGATAGCCTCTGAGTTCAATATTGAGCTGGAACGTAAAGCGGTAAAGTCCTATGAAGAGCAGTTGGAGGATGTTGACATCGAAGATGAGGAAAAGGATTTAACTGAAAGACCTCCTGTTGTGACAGTAATGGGACACGTAGATCATGGCAAAACTTCTTTGTTGGATGCCATTCGAAATGCCCGTGTAACAGATGCAGAAGCTGGTGGCATAACACAGCATATAGGTGCTTATACAGTTAATGTTAATGATAAAAGCATTACTTTCCTTGATACCCCCGGTCATGAAGCATTTACTTCTATGAGAGCCAGAGGAGCTCAGGTGACCGATATCGCCATACTGGTTGTAGCAGCAGATGACGGCGTCATGCCTCAAACAATAGAAGCTATCAATCATGCTAAAGCAGCCGAAGTACCTATCATAGTCGCTATCAATAAAATGGATAAACCAACTTCCAATCCTGAGAGAATTAAACAGGAACTCACAGAGCATGGTTTATTGGTTGAAGAATGGGGTGGTGATACCATTGCCGTACCTGTATCAGCATTAAAAAAAGAGGGAATCGATGACATCCTGGAAATGATTCTGTTGGTAGCAGAGGTTCAGGACTTGAAAGCAAACCCCAAGCGCTTTGCGAAAGGTACGATTGTGGAAGCAGAATTGGATAAGGGTCGCGGACCTGTTGCTACAATTCTGGTTCAAAATGGCACCCTTCGAATCGGAGACTCCATAGTAGCCGGTACCACCTATGGGAGAGTCAGAGCCATGATAGATGACAAAGGTAGAAGAATCGAAGATGCCGGTCCTTCCATTCCGGTTGAGGTATTGGGTTTAAACGAAGTACCAGCCGCAGGGGACATCATGTATGCTGTAGAAGACGATAAGCTGGCTAAACAAGTCAGTGAAGAGCGTAGAGATAAAGTAAAGGCACAACAGGTAAATATAACTGCCAGAACCTCGCTGGATGAGCTGTTCAGCCAACTGAAAGAGGGAGAAGTCAAGGACTTGAACATCATAATTAAAGCAGATGTACATGGATCCGTAGAAGCAATCAAACAGGCTCTGGAAAAACTAAGCAACGAGCAAGTGCGGATTAGAATCATTCATGGCGGTGTAGGAGCTATAACAGAATCTGATGTTTTACTTGCATCAGCTTCCAATGCCATCATAACCGGTTTTAATGTAAGACCTTCAATCAATGCAGTGGATTTGGCAGAACGGGAAGAAATCGATATTCGAACCTACAGGGTAATCTATAATGCCATCGAAGATATAGAAGCAGCCATGAAAGGACTGCTGGATCCCGAGTTTAAGGAAGTTGTAATTGGTCATGCATCCGTACGAACTACTTTTAAGGTATCCGGCATTGGTACAATTGCAGGTTCTTATGTAAGCGATGGTAAGATAACCAGAAGTGCTGGTGCACGTGTTGTTCGTGACGGTATTGTAATATATGAAGGGAATATAGATTCATTAAGGCGTTTCAAGGATGATGTTCGTGAAGTTGCCTCCAACTATGAATGTGGAATTGGATTGGAAAACTTTAACGACATTAAAGAAGAGGATGTTATTGAAGCCTTTATAATGGAAGAAATCAAAAGATAAGAGAGAGGTTGATAGATTATGGCAAAATACCGCATCAACCGGATTTCGGAAGAGATACGCAGGGAAATCAGTGATATTATCCGCAGCTCGGTAAAAGACCCTCGAGTTTCCCAGGTGACCTCCGTTGTGAAAGCGGAAGTAGCAGGGGATTTGCGTTATGCCAAAATCTATATAAGCGTATTAGGCAGCGAAGAAGATAGAGAGGCTACCATGGAAGGTTTGAAAAAAGCTGCCGGCTTTATACGAAGAGAACTGGGAAATCGATTGGATATCCGTTATACACCGGAGCTTCAATTTGTTTCCGATCATTCCATTGAGTATAGCGTGGAAATTAACAAGAAGTTGAATGAGCTGAATATCAGGCAGGATGATGATGATGTCTATTGAGTCCATCCTCACTTATATTCATGGTTCAAATCAAGTAGCACTTTTTACACATATACAGCCCGATGGCGATGCCATCGGCTCTTGTTTGGCATTAGCTCATTTGCTTAAGATTACAGGAAAATCAGTTGATGTATATTGCCAGGATAAAGTGCCTGCTTATTTGCAGTTTCTTATGGGAACAGAACTATTTCAGGCAAAATATAAAAAAGAAATGGATTATGACCTCAACATTGCTATAGATTGCAGCGATAAAGAGCGTTTAGGCATATTTTCCAACGATTACCTGTCTGCTATTCATACAGTTAATATTGATCATCATATCAGCAATACTTTGTATGCAAAAACCAATTTGGTGGATCCCAAAGCAGCAGCTACGGGAGAAATCATATACAGGCTGGTAAGAGCTTTTACAGATAAACCATGCAGGGATATTGCAGAAGCACTTTACACTGCCATATCTACAGATACTGGCGGATTCCGTTTTTGCAACACCACAGCACATTCTTATCGTATTGCAGCAGAATTGGTAGATTGTGGGATTGATGTGGAGCAAATTAACACCCACCTTTACAAAACCAATCGTCTGGAGCGTGTTCGTCTATTGGAAAGAGCTTTGAGTTCCCTGACCCTCTATGATGACAATCGAATAGCCATAATAAGCATTACACAAGAAGATCTTTTCGCAACAGGTGCTGTGGAGTCCGAAATAGAAAACATTGTCAACTATGCAAAGGATATTATCGGTGTTGAGTTGGGAATTTTATTGAAGGAAATGAATGATGGAACTGTAAGAATCAGCTTTCGTTCCAAAGGCGGGATTGATGTCAGCAAGCTGGCTGAACAGTTTGAAGGCGGCGGTCACAGGGCAGCTGCAGGAGCCAGTTTAAATATGAATATCGAACAGGCCAGGGCTGGAGTTTTATATGCAGCCAGAATAGCTTTGGAGGATTATAATTGACTGGAATAATTAACGTTTTAAAACCACCTGGGATGACTTCCAGTGATGTAGTAGTATTCCTTCGAAGAGAGCTGGAGATAAAAAAAGTCGGTCATACCGGTACCTTGGATCCTGAGGCTGCAGGTGTTTTACCAATATGTTTGGGGAAGGCCACACGAATTTCGGATTATATCATGCAAGGAGACAAGGTGTACTGTTGTCATTTGAAACTTGGATTAAGCACTGATACTTCAGATTTAACGGGTAATATAATCTCAAAAAACAATGCAATCCCATCACTTGAAAAGATAAAGGAAGCCTTGAAGGTCTTTCAAGGGGAGCAAAATCAAACCCCGCCTATGTATTCTGCTATAAAGCTTGATGGAAAAAAACTTTATGAATTAGCAAGAAAAGGCATAGAAGTAGAACGGAAACCCAGAAAAATACTAATTAGAGAAAGCAGGTTTCTTTCTTTTACGCCTCCGGATATTGTACAATTTGAAACCACCTGCTCAAAAGGAACTTATATCCGTTCATTATGCAGAGACATAGGAAGTTGGCTGGGCTGTGGAGGCACAATGCAGCATTTGATAAGAATGGCAAGCGGAAGCTTTTCCCTGGAGAACTCTCATACCCTGGATGAAATCCTGACAGCCAGGAGCGAAGGGAGTCTTTCGAGCATGTTAATTCCTATGGAACAGGCCCTTAAGCCTATTATTCCATCCATTGTTCTGAGAGAAGAATGTAAAGAAAAGATTAGTCATGGAAATTCGGTGAGTGTGAACAACATGATTACCACGAATAATGCAAGCAGCTGCAGTAATAAATTTTATAGTATCTTTTGCGGTGATACCTTTATGGGAATTGGTTATATTTCCATGGATAAAGATAAGCATAAGATAGTTAAAATGAAGTCTGTATTGATATGAGGAAACTATGAAAGTAATTTTCAACTACGACAGAAATTATAAAACCGACCTTCCCTCTGCCATAGCACTGGGCACTTTTGATGGAATCCATTTAGGTCATAGAAAGCTTGTTCAGAAACTTCAGGCTAAAAAGGAGCAATTTGGATATCAAAGCATAGTATATACCTTCTTTAGTCATCCTTTAAAGCATCTAAAACCAGAAATGGAGCCTCCACAAATAATGCTCCTGGGCGAAAAGATAAAAGAGTTAACGAAGCTGGGAATTGATGTACTTGTATTGAATTCTTTTGATAAGTATTTTTCCCATCAGACACCTGACACATTTTTAGATCAGCTGTTTAATAATTTTCATATTAAAAGTCTTGTAGTTGGCTTTGATTATAGATTTGGACACAAAGGCGCAGGAAATCATATCCACCTGGAGCAAGCTGCAGAAAACAAGAACTGGGATCTTATATGTGTTCCCTCCGTAAAACGAGGGGGTGAGGTGGTAAGCAGCTCTTTAATTCGAAAATTAATCATGGATGGTCGTGTGGCAGTTGCAGCAGAATTACTGACAAAGCCATATGCCATCAACGGTACTGTGATTCACGGTCATGGACGAGGGAAGAGTCTGGGTTTTCCAACAGCAAATCTTCGTTATTCTTCTGGAAAAGTGATTCCTAAAAACGGTGTATACTTAACCAATTGTAAATATAAAAATAATGAATATTGGGGATTGACCAGTGTTGGTACAAACCCTACCTTTTCAAAGGGAGACGTTCATATTGAAACCTATTTACTGGATTTTTATGAAAACTTATACGAGGAGAAAATTCAAATCCAGTTCTGTGACTGGTTGCGCGGAGAAATCAAGTTTAATGATCCCAGAGATTTGATACTTCAAATGGAGCAGGATTGGATAAAAGCAAAAAAGTTGATTTACAAAAAAACCAAGTCATGATAGAATGTTTTTACAGCTGACATTGATTAGCAAACCAATTTCCCGGTTTGGCGAATCTCCAACGCTTTACTGGGATACTGGCGATTTATATTAAGGAGGTGAAAATCATGGATCAGAAGAAAAAGAACGAAATTATTGATGCTTACAAACTCCATGATGGTGATACAGGTTCCGCCGAGGTTCAAATTGCCATATTAACTGAACGAATCAATCACCTGAATGAGCATTTGAAAGTACACAAAAAAGATCACCATTCCAGAAGAGGTCTGCTTATGATGGTTGGTCGTCGAAGAGGCCTGCTGAATTATTTGGCTAAGAAAAATATCAATCGTTACAGGGATATTATCGAAAAACTTAATTTAAGAAAATAAGCTTAGGAGCGGAAATCCCGCTCCCTTTTATTAAGGCGTGGTAATATTTGTAAGACACAGTAAGCTTTGATTAACAAGCGACATTGTGGAAATAATACATTTTGAATCAACAATTTGTTGATATCGCATTGAAACGATGCGAAAGGAGGTTCACTATTTGGAACATAAAATTTATACGACAGAATTAGCTGGACAACCACTTAGTATCGAAGTGGGAAAGCTGGCAGAGCAGGCCAACGGAGCCTGCACAGTACGATTTGGTGACACTGTGGTTTTTGTAGCAGCTACCGCTTCAGACGCCCCACGAGAAGGAATTGATTTCTTTCCACTCAGCGTCGATTTTGAAGAAAAGATGTACGCT
>DIQU01000009.1:0-8096 GCA_002426555.1 Firmicutes bacterium UBA5454
GTACCCCGCATCCCGCATCTCGTATCCCGTATCCCGTAACAGTATCTACAGCAACGAGCTGCTGTCCGGATCCAAATACAATATGGCATTGTCATGGGTTCTTAGAATAGAAGCCGGGCAAGCCTCAGAAATCTCTCCCTGGACTGTATTCTTTACTGCCTGAGCCTTGGTTATTGCAGGTACCATGCAGAAAAGGTTTTCTCCAGCCATTAAAGCAGGAATTGTCAAAGTTAATGCATGGGTCGGAACTAAATCCACTGAAGCAAAGGCCCCGTCATTTACCTGCTGGTTCCTGCAGGCATCATCCAACTCCACTACTTTAACCAGTTTGGAATCTTTAAAATCCGCAACTGGCGGGTCATTGAATGCTATATGACCATTTTCACCAATTCCCATACAAATTATATCTATGGTTGTGTTCCCCAGCAACTGGGCGTACCTGTCAGCTTCTACTTCGATATTTGTTGCATTACCATCAATAAAATGAACCGCTTTGAAAGGAACCTTGTCAAAGATTCTAGCTCGCAGGAAATTTCCAAAAGCCTGAGGTGCGTCCTTATCCAGCCCTATGTATTCATCCATGTGAAAAGCAGTGACCCTTTCCCAGGATATTTCTTTATCCGCAACCAGAGCTGCCAGAAACTCATTCTGGGATGGAGCTGCAGCAAATACCATGCTTATCTCTTCTTTTGTAGAAAGTAATTCCTTGATCTTCGCAATAACTTCCACTGCGGCATCCTCACCCATTGCGTCACGGGAATCATAAATTTTTACAAGCAACTTGTCTGCGTTAAACTCTTTTACACTACTCATTTGATTACATTCCTTCCTTGTTTGCTTACCCCTTGTTTGCTTACTATTACATGTTTATAGTTGATACCATTATACTCTCTTGTCACCCTGAATTATATGAAGGGTCTAAAAACCAGACTCTTCGCTACGCTCAGAATGACAAATTCCGGTGATTTATATGGCTAATTAAGGCTCAAATAGATAATTAAGGCTCAATTAGCTCCATTCAGTTTCACTGACCGACCTGTTTCGTAGGATTTAGATGCACAATCCAATAGATCCATGATTTCCAGCGCATCTTCCGGCTTTGACAAAGCTTCACCAGTCTGGAAGAACTCTCTCATATCATGCAAAAGCTCGGTGTAAAACCAATAAGAATTCACAACAAAGGATTCAATTTTGTTGTCACCTTTCAAATTGCCGCCATAGGAATAATCGCTTTCAGTGAGCACCACAACTCCTTGTCTCTTATCAGGATAGCTGACCACAGCAACAGCACCGGCTTCTGCCTTTAGGACATCTATACTGACTGCGCCGCGCCCCATAGCTCTCTCCAACATTTCAAAACAATGAACTCCGTACCAAATGATACCGCTTCCAACCGGCGGAACTCCCAACGGACCATAGATATAAGCTTGTTTTGGCTGAGGAATAGCGCTGCTTGCATCAACCAGGTTCTGTGAATATCGCAAAGCTGAAGCAGACAATAACGGAATATCATGCTCTTCAGCCAGATCGCAGATCTGCTTTCCATTTTCATAACTGTCAGCCAGGGGTTTGTCAAGGAAAACAGGCTTTTTCAAGTTTAAACTCAAGATTTTCTTGAAATATTCCAAATGGAGAGACGGATCGTTAATTTCTATCATAATTGCATCACAACCTGCTGCTGCTTCCTTAACGCTGTCAACAATTTTTACGCCCCACTCTTCCAACTGTGCTTTACGCTGAGCAAGGATTTCATCATTTGTAAAAGGGGTTAAAAAAGGATAACAGGTAACTACTTCCATTCCATCTACTTTTAAATCCGCCGGGCAGTCTGGTGCTTGCATTCTGCGTGTAAATTCGATTGAATGACTGGTGTCTAGTCCTACAATACCGATTCTAGTATTTTTCATAGATAAACATCCTTCCTTATTCGTTTGTAAAAACGTTTCCTATAACTGCTTCGTTTCTTTTATTATACAATCTGATTTGTTTTCGTCAAGCAGACCAAACAACAAACATAAGTTTTAAGGTCAACTTCCCTGATGAATCACAGCTCTTAAAATCATTATGCATATTTATTTACAATTTCACACATTGTATCATATTGCTCCAGCATATCCTTAGCCAGCTTGATTTGGCACCTGGCACGATCCAAGTTATGATTGGGTCTGTGGAGTCTGAAATACTTGTCTCCGTTTAGATGATCCAAGAGGAAACGTGAAGCCAGTTCTATGGTGATGATTACAGCTCCTAAAGCCATGGTGTCTACTTCTTTCTGGGTTAAAGAACCCTGACAGGCGGTCATAAATCCGCGGGTAAACTCCTCGTAATGCTCTATATTCAAGCCCACCTTGGATAGATCCGGTTCATCTTCTACCGCAGTATTGGCTGCAAAACGTATAGCGTCTCCAAAATCATATGTTGCCAGCCCGGGCATGACGGTATCCAGGTCAATTACACACAATGGTTCCAAGCTGTCCTGATCCATTAAGATATTGTTGTATTTCGTGTCATTATGGGTAACCCGCAGAGGGAGTTCTCCCTTATCCAGCAAATCCACCAATGTAGAAGCCAGCTCTCTTTGCTCCTCAAAGAATTTAATCTCTTCTTTCACGTCCTTAGCTCGTCCAAGGGGATCCAGGGAAACCATTTCAAAGAAAGCATCTAATCGCTTTTTAGTGTTGTGGAAATCAGGGATGGTGACAAACAGCCTGTTCATGGGAAGATCCGACAACAGCTCCTGAAACCTTCCAAAGGCATATCCGGCGCTGTATAGGATCTTGCTGTCTTCCACAAAATCAAAGGCAATGGAATTCTTGACGAAATAACAGACTCTCCAATAATCTCCATCTACAATTGTATAGTTATTTCCTGCTTTGTTGTTAAAGAAGGTTATTATGTCACAGGTATCTTTGGTGATCTTCGGTCGTGTATGTACCGATATTTCCTTGATGTTACGCATAACCTTAATGGGTTCCTTAAAAACATAATCATTTATCCTTTGAAAGATGTATTCTTTTTCTGTGTGGTTGTCAATGCGGAGCAGTACTCGATATGTATCGTTAACATGCCCATTGACGCATTGTGTGAAAGCCTTTAAAGAACCGGGCAAAATGTATTGGTCACTTACCTCTTTCAAAGTTTGAATAGTTCTAATGTCCATGAGTGACAATCCCCTCTCAATTAACTTGTTATATTTATTGCTTATTCTTCTACCATATTATTTTATATCGACTTGATGTGATACTCAATCTACATCAAAATGCTCTATATTTTCTGTCTTTTTGGGAGGTTTTGAATCCCCATGTTTTACGAACAGCATGGTGCAAAAGGACAACAGAGAAAACACTACTGCGTAGGGGAACAAAGTTCTATATGAGATCTTCTCCAATAGTAAGCCTGAAAAAATCGGGGTAAATATCTGGGCTGCCATGGAGAAGGTGTAATAATATCCCGTATATTTTCCCACATCGCCTCTGCGGCTCATCTCAACTACCATGGGATAGGAATTGACGTTGATTGCTGCCCATCCTATACCGGTGAAAGCAAAGACTACATTGATCCAGGAAGAGTATTCTACAAAAAGATAACCGACAAAATAGGAAATGGTCATCATAAGGATACCAATCAAGATGGTTTTCTTACGACCTATGGTGCTGGCTATCATGCCAATCGGAATATAACTGACGATAGCAGCAGCACCGGCTACCATAAGGGAGTTGGCAAAGCTGCCCCCCGTTAAACCCCAAACTTCACCGGCATAACGAGAATAAGCAGTGGTAACAGCATTATATGCGGTAAACCACAGAAATATTGATGCCAGAAGTAAGACTAAGCTTTTCATCACTTCTTTGGGCAAAGGTCCTGTAGCTTCTTTTACATTTGCCTTATCCGCTTCAGTATCAGTTGATATAGAATCTGCCATTTCCGCAGCCAGCTTTTTCTCTCGAATGGTTAAAATCAGGATGACCACAGAAACCACCATCAATAATGCTGCCAAGGCAAATATTATAGTGTAATCCGGATTGCTTTCTTTTTTTACCAACAGGCTGATCAGCCCCAGGGCAATTATGTAACCTACAGCCCCCATCAGATTGATAACCGCATTTGCTTTGCTGCGGAGAGGTTTTGGTGTTAAATCAGGCATCAATGCCACAGCAGGCGAGCGATAACTTCCCATAGCAAGCAGAGTAGCTCCCAAGGCTATGAAAAACATGGGGAAATTAACTGTCTGATCTGCTCTGGGAATAATCATCATGAATATGACGGCAAAAAATGTTCCTATAATGATAAAAGGAGTTCTTTTTCCAAATCGAGTGTCTACCCTGTCAGACCAAGCTCCAAACAGCGGCAGGAGGAATAAGGCAAGTACATTGTCCACAGCCATAATAGCACCAGTGAGCGTTTCTCCCAATTGGAATGTATTCTTTAACATCAAAGGAATAACACTGTCATAGAGCTGCCAGAATGCAGATATAGATAGAAATGCAAAACCAATAAGTGCTGTTCGTTTATAATTCAGTTTCACAGATATGCCCCCTTTTTTATTCTATATTATTATCTTTAGCAAGTTTTTTCTTCTGATCCATATCCTCACCCGCTTTATATTTTTATATATCCATTATAGCCACGATAGACAGTTTTCACAAGAACAACGAGAGATTTGAATCTTGTATTCGATCCACAAAGGATAGTTCTGCACAAACTCATTTCTTCCTATAGCTGAAAAAGCCGGGACCTGTATTGCTAGATTCGACACAGCCCGTGAAGAATACATATACGGAGATATACTTATTGCAAACCGTGGGAACCCACTTGTGGATTTTGTTGATTTTATCGGCGCTTGTCAGGAACAACTTAATTTTACTTAGCTGTTCAGTTGTCTGTCTATTCGAAGCTCGTTAAAGACTGTGGATTTACTCAGTGCTTTAATCAAAACAAAAGCAATAGCTGCATCTACTAAATGATGAAGCATAGTACCCACACCGGTTACCACAAATATCTTATAAGGATCAAAGGGCACAAAGGGCAGAACAACAAGCACTTCCAGCCACCCGTGAACAGGTGCAGTTATAAGAAATGCTATTTTTACGGAAACGCCTTTTTTAATCATGGCACCACCTGCCAAGGCTACAAAAACATGCATAAAAGCTCTGGCTCCAATCAAAGGACCCAAGTTGAGAAAGAAACCCAAAGCAGAACCAAGTCCAACCATAACTGCTGCCCAGGGACCCAGTAACATGGATAAAAACATTGGCACGTGAGAACCTAAAGTTGCAGAAAAAGGATCATACATAACTTTAAATACAACAACAAAGGGTATCAATATAGCTAATGCAGTTAGCAGTGCTGTTACAGTCAGTCTCTTAGTATTCATTGTGTTCATAAGAAAGCCTCCATAAATAATTTATTATAATCATAGCAGGTGTATATACAGCTGTCAAGAAATTCTTGCAGTACACAATTGCTATACAATTGCCCATAGTACACCTAACTTGGAATTTACGCAATGAAAATAAATCCTACATGAAGGCTGAAGCTTGTAATTCTAAACCCGGAGTTTGCTCCAGACTAACTCCTGAACAAATATTTTTCCTGATTAAACATCCAGGCTGCTGCTGCAAGAGACAGAATTACATAGAGCATTGAAGTCCCCAGGGCAATTCCCAGATATGTATAATTTATAAGCCCGCCAAGGCTCATTTTCAAAGCAGCAATGGCATTCAGCAGCGGTATGAAAAACATATACAGCTGCAAATCATCAGGCTGCAGCATCATGGTAGCATAACCAGGCACCATGGCAATAATCGTTAAAAATGACAAATATGTTTGAGCTTCCTTAAAGGAACGAGCATAGGTGCTGATACCAAGCTCAACTGCTGCGAACACCATACCCAGGGTAACGAGAATTAGAATTGTCAATAGTAACGCTCCTATGGGAATATTGAAATTACCAATCTGTCCGCCTGGTGAAGTCATTGTAAAGAAGCTTGGGCTCATGAGTCCGCCTATAAGCAATCCTATCAACTGAGCGATAACAGATACAAAGGAAAACATGGTAACTGTCATATATTTGCCCAGCAGAATCGACATTCTTCCCGCCTGTGTGGTCAGCAGCGGTTCGAAAGTCGCCCGTTCCTTTTCCCCTGCTACCAGGTCTGTGGCTGCGGGAATGCCGCCTACGGCAATTAATATGGATGCAAGCATAGGAACAATCATCATCAGCATGAAATTGCCGCCTGCATTTTCATCTGCTTCATTAATGGGAACAATGCTGACCGGCTGCAGTATTTGCAGGTCAATATTCATGTCAATCAGCCTCTGTTCAACCTGTTTTTGACTGTACTCCTGTATCGCCTGAGTCAAAATACCGTAGCTGCTCAGCGACTTTGTATCAGTTTCGTCATAATGGACGAAGATTTTATATGGTGTTCCTTCTCCCAGTTTGGCAGCGAAATCCTCCTCCACATCCAGGACAAAACGAACCACGTCATCTTGGATGGCAGCGGTAGGATCAGCCACAACTCCATTGAAGCTTACATTGGGGTAATCTCCAAATATATTCTGTTCCAACAGGCTTCTGATTTCTGCTGTATCAGATTTTTCTGTCAGGGCTATAGTGACATTTTCAATATCCTTTTCCATCTTCTCCATTCCACCGCCCATAAAATAAACCAATATGGGCATAAGTATAATTGGAATCAACAGGTTCGTGATTAGTGTTCTTTTATCCCTGATAATATCTCTGACCTCTTTTTTAAACACAATCCAAATATGCTTTATACTCATTTGCCACCACCTGCCACTTCAATGAAAATATCCTCCAGGCTTTTTCCCTGATGCTGTTCCTGCAGCTGTGCAATACTGCCTTGAGCAACCAGCTTGCCCTTATGAATGATACCAATTCGATCGCACAGCTTCTCTACCTCACTCATCGAATGACTGGAGAGAATAATGCTTTTCCCCTGGGATCTGCAATCCAAAATAAATTCATGAACATTTCGAATGGCACTGACATCCAGACCGGAAGTAGGCTCATCAAACAGCATGATATCGGGATTATGGATGATAGATCTGGCGAAAGCCGCTTTTTGCTTCATACCCTTCGAGAACTTACCTGCTCTTCGCTTTATGTATTCCTCCATGCCGAATACTTCTGTTAGCTCGCGTATTCTATCCTGCAGTAACAGCTCAGACATGTTATTGAGACGGCCAAAATATGCAATGTTCTCCGCTGCTGTCAGCCTGTCATACAGTCCGCTGTCTCCTCCGAACAGAATTCCGATGCTGCTACGAACCTTTTCCGGATTTTTCACCAAATCATATCCTGCCAGCACAGCATTTCCAGAAGTGGGCTGCAGCATGGTAGCCAGCATTCGCAGAGTTGTGGTTTTTCCAGCGCCGTTCTCTCCCAGCAGTCCATAGATTTCGCCCCTGTTGACATGAAGGCTGAGATTATCAACAGCGACAACTTCACCAAAATGTTTTGTAAGATTTTTGGTTTCAATCAATAATATTCACCTCTTTCATATATACCCATAGCTTATTATATTCTTTTACTAATTGAGAATCAACATGGAATTTAATGAGCAGGCTTCAATGTATGCCTATTTTTGCGAGTTCCATCTGCTGCTATTCACCTTCCAAACTTATAGCTTTCAAACAGTGGAAGTTGCTGGACTGCATAAACGTATTATTGTAAAATACAAGTAAACATACATCAATGAAAGGACAGTACACATGAACAACAGAGCACAGGAAAACAGGAGGAAACCCGTAATTGAGCATTCGGCACTGGAGTTTCGCAAGGCTGCCACGGTTGATTTGCCCGGCTTAATGGAAATCATTCAGCAAGCCAAGGTTTTTATGAGTGATAACAATCTTGATCAATGGAAAAATGGATATCCCAATGAGCAAACAATAGGAAACGATATTAATAAAGGCTTTAGCTATATGTTGGTTCACAAAGGTATTTTAGCAGGAACCGCAGCTGTAATTTTTGAGGAGGAAAAAACCTACAGCCGGATATTTGAGGGAGAATGGCTGACGCTGGGAGACTATGCTGTGATACATCGGGTAGCAGTGTCATCTTCATATAG
>DIQU01000009.1:8266-9027 GCA_002426555.1 Firmicutes bacterium UBA5454
CATATAGAAATACAGGTACTGCAGCAATTATGATGAAAAATATAGAAAAGCTTTGCCTAAGCAAGGGAATATACAGCTTGAAAATTGATACCCATGAAGACAATAATCCTATGAGAAAATTCCTTGTAAAATGCGGTTTTCATTATTGCGGTATCATTTATTTGGAAAATGGGGACAAGAGATTGGCTTATGAAAAAACCTTATAAGTTTTATCATTTTAAAATTTTTCTAATTCTATCCCGGTAGGCTTGAATCACTAGAGAATACACCCAGTCATATATGAAAAAAACAACCTGAAGTGCTATAACAATCAGCCGTATGGATATGGGTAATTCAACCAGGGCAAGAAATACTTCCTTTATTAAGAGCCATGCCAATAGCAGACAAAGATTGAAATAAACAAACTTAAGAAGATACTCTGCAACTCTGTTGGAGATCTTCTCCAGATAATATTTTATAAGTCCATATAAACCAAAAAATAAAAAATAAGGCAGGAGTCCCAGCTTGTCTGGTATCAGAAGAAGACTCAGCAATGAAGACGCTGTATAAAACAACCAACCGGCTTTAATACCGGATTCCATGACGATAACTGAAACAAAAAATGAACTCAGGGCATATAGAGAGAGCCTTCCTGTGGGGACCATGGATGCCATGTACAAAACCAAAACAGAAAGAGCCAGCATAATACCACCAAGAGCAATTTCTTTTGTGCCGGGTTTTTTTAACAACATGCTATGAAATCTCCTCCCATACATTCACAG
>DIQU01000009.1:9185-16069 GCA_002426555.1 Firmicutes bacterium UBA5454
AATCTCCTCCCATACATTCACAGCAGCAATCAGTACAGATAAGGCACTGGCATATATCGCAGATATCCATATTTCTGCCCCCGTATTGCTGGGAACGATCTCGATACACCCGATTGTTTTGATTCATATTATTGAGTGCGCTGCGGAATTCCATGTTTCCAGGTTCCATATTAACCGCTGTCTGCAGGTGATTCAAAGCTTCACTGTACCAGCCTTTATTCTGAAAGACGATACCCTTCAAAAAATACCATTGGGCGGTACGGTTATTTGTTTGATTCAGCATCTGCTCAGCAGCACTGAGGTTCCCATTACTTATATGTACTCTTATCTGTTGAAAATAGGAATCCCTGTTTCCCGAATCAGTATCATGGCTGCTGGAGGTACTGCTGCCATGAGAGGTCGAATAGCTGCCGTTTTTCATCAGCATGTCATATGCTTCGTTGACTTCTGCCAGCTTCTCTTCCGCCAGCTTGGCCAATGGATGATTTTGATACTGATCAGGATGATATTGCTTAACCAGCTTACGATATGCTTTTTGTATTTCCTCTTTGCTTGCCCCCCTGTTGATTTCCAACACTTCGTATGGGTCTCTCAATACATTTTCCCCTTCCCAATATGGTCTCTGTCTTCTTTTGCATTCCCAAATATATTATATTGCCTGCTATGTCTTTGTTCTGATTGAAATTTAAAAGCTCAAAGCTCCTGGCTATTTCACTTAAGGTGCTGAACAAGTTAAATTCAATATCCTGCAGCAATCCGGCTCGAAATTCAGCGACGTCCTCTCCCTGGTATTTGTATTGATACAGCAAAGGATTATAAGACTTGTTTTGTATATCTTTCTCCAAGTCATCCAGTGCATCTATGGTATAAATCCATTTCCCGATATGATATCCCATCCATGGAAGCACAGTCTCGTTTCTTTTGTATCTATCTGCTTTTGTATTATCATCTATCTTCTTTTCATTCACCCTTGTGCGACTACCGCCTTGAACACTGTCCACTGCATCGCTGCGCACGAATGGGTACTGAATTACTTCCTCCATTAACCTGGCAAAAGGTTCTGCTGCTTCATCTATGGAGTCGCAATGATCTTTTTCAAGCTGGGACAAGTGCGTTAGCTGGTTAATGATTGTCTGACTCTTATGCGGATATTTTGCCTTAATTCGTCGATAGGCTGATTTTAATGCAAGTATAGCTCCATAGGCGATTTTGGAATTGTCGTCCTGCCACTTATCCATAAAATTGAACCAGGAAAGTAAAACATTCATATCTGCAACATAGTCCAATATTTCGCCATTTGATATGATTTTCCTTTTCTTAATAGGATGCAGTATACATCCTTTTATTTCCATGGGCGTTTGTTCTTCAAAAAGGGAAGACAGCAAAAGAGCCAAAAATGCCGAATCATAGGTCAAGGTTAATCTGGGAAGGTTTCCGTGGCCTTCTTGAATTGCCTTGCATACACCGCAATAATAAGCTCTATATATTTCATATTCTCGAATTTTCAGCTCGGGCTTATCCGGCAAAATGTATCCAAACATACAGGCACCCCTATACGGTTTTATCCACTATATTTCCTTCCATATCAGTTATTTCACCATCTATAATGAGGTATCCGTCTCCTGCTTTAAGAGCATCTATGAAGTGCTGGCTGCTCTTAATGCGGTATGGAAAAGCCACCCCGCCTAACCCCACCAAGTCTGTATTATGAATATCGGTACCGGAAATTCGCATGAGCTGCGGATTAGCCCGTGCCAATTCCCATGCTAGTTCATTATGATTATGAGGAGAATCGGATGTTGTATTATTTACTTCAACCCCGTCAATAAGATCTACTTTGGGATTTGCCTCATATAGTATATAATCCGCTGTTCGATATGGATGTGCCTGTAT
Organism: Firmicutes bacterium UBA5454; assembly: GCA_002426555.1. Taxonomy (GTDB): domain Bacteria; phylum Bacillota; class Clostridia; order Caldicoprobacterales; family DTU083; genus UBA5454. Next base: position 11,079 of record DIQU01000009.1, read on the forward strand.
GAGATAACCACCGTTTTCCCGAATTAATCTGGAATATTCCTCAAAGGGAAGATGCTCCTGTTCCGGATGAGCAAGTAAAAAATCATAGTCCAGGTTGTAAATCAAATAATCTTCTCCAAAGGGATTGTTGACATACTCCCATGCAAAGAAAACGTCCAGATCCAGTTTTTCGCCCTCCGATTCTGCCAATTTATAACCCCTTACAAATAAATCCACTTGCTCTTTCCAGCTGAGATGTCTGGGTATAGTACAGTTTCCATTAAAAAAATGGTCAGTGACAAAGACACCGGTGTAACCAGCCTTTTTATGCGCCCTCATCATTTCCACAGCAGTATTTTTTCCACACTTACTTACCTCAGATGTATGTAAATGAGTTTCGTATTTATATAACATGAATTCCTCCATTAAAGTGCATCAACTATTTCTGCATGCGTTTCTATTCACAGCAAATAGAATAATAAATATGTTCCACTCGCTGTTGCGTTCGCGAATCATTCTATGACTCATCTCACCTGAAGATACCATACCTTCGTGAACAATAATATGCATGCTCTTTCAGCAACATCGCCATAGCTACATAATAACGATATAATTATATGTCTTGTAATATGTAAAGTCAAACTAACGCAACAATAGCATAGAGTGAATATTATCTTGTTGCGCTGTAAATACAAAAGACAAAATAATTTTCAAGAATTGTGTTATTAATCTTTAAATGTGGTATATTAGAGCAAATAAGTGATAATCTTGAAGGGCAGTTTATAGCTACAACACATAATACAATACTCATGGAAAATCTTCCACCAGGGGTGATGATGAGGAATGAGAGAGCCTGTCTAAAGTAATGTTCAAAGGACACTGGTTATATGACTATATAGTATCAATTTATAACAATCCGAACCTTGAAGCAACAATGATCTTACCGCCTCTTATTCAGTTGCTAATAAGCATAATTTTGCAGGAGGATACTGACTATGTTTTTGAATGATGACTGGAAGGATTATGAATTAATTGATGTTGGAAATGGCGAAAAGCTGGAGCGCTGGGGTGACATCATTCTAAGGAGACCTGAACCTCAAGCAATCTGGCCTGTTTCTGATGAAAAACTATGGAGCAAGGCTCATGCTCACTTCCAACGAAGCGTTGCTGGAAAAGGCACATGGGAATACTATCAGAATATTCCTCAGGAATGGAATATTTCCTATAAGGATTTGGTCTTTCATGTGAAACCTATGGGTTTGAAACACACGGGCTTATTTCCAGAACAGGCTGTGAATTGGGATTGGATGATTAACAAAATAAAAAACCGCAAGGAACCTGTCAAAGTGTTGAATCTATTTGCCTATACCGGCGGAGCGACAGCGACGGCTGCTTATGCTGGTGCAGAAGAGGTGTGTCACGTAGATGCCTCCAAGGGGATGATAAGCTGGGCAAAGGAAAATATTCAGTTATCAGGACTGGAACACCAGAAGGTACGGTTCATTGTAGATGATGCAGTTAAATTTGTACAGAGAGAGATCCGTCGAGGACGTCAGTATGATGGAATCATAATGGACCCTCCATCGTTTGGCAGAGGTCCCAAAGGTGAGATATGGAAAATTGAAAACGAGCTGTATGGATTAGTGGATCTTTGCAGTCAAGTACTCTCCCCCCGTCCTTTATTCTACCTCATCAACTCTTACACTACCGGTTTGGCCCCTGCTGTGCTGTATAATATCCTGACCGTTACCTTAAATAAAAAATACGGGGGAAAAACCACTGCAGATGGAATAGGATTACCTGTTACAGGCACGGACCTGATTCTTCCCTGTGGAGCTTCAGGACGCTGGGAATCTTTGGGATGATATGTAGAATAATATGCTAAAAGAATGTACTTTACAGAAATTCTAATCTTTGATAAGATACTACATATATTTTGAAATGCATTGACAGGGATAACACCATGTAAAACGGAGCTTCAGAGAGCTGTTGCCTGCTGCGAAACAGTGCCCGAAGCATGAGTGAACTCACCCTTGAGCAGTCCGCCCAAAGCCTGTATTCCTGGAGTCTATTAATCCTATGGTTACAGTCATTAAGTGTGAACGGGTTTCTCGCCGTTATCAAGAGAGGGCATTATTTGTATTATCGATGCCTATAAGCTGGGTATATAGGGTATAACAATACCATATTACCAATTAGAGTGGTACCGCGGAAGTCTAAGCTTTCGTCTCTTGCATTCATGCAGGGGGCGGAAGCTTTTTATTTTCCCTAAAATTGAGAACCGTCCCCCAAAAAGCAAAAATGAATAAAAAGGAGTGTTTACTCTATGAAACTAGCATTTTCTACCCTGGGTTGTCCGGATTTCAGTTGGACCGATATCTATTCCATGGCCAAGGATCTGGGCTATTCCGGAATTGAAATCCGCGGCTTGGGCAAAAACATCATTGCTGTACAAAACCAACCCTTTACCGGCGATCAACTGAATCACACCATTGAGAAACTGTCTTCTCTTCGTTTGGAGATCCCCTGCCTTTCCTCCGGTTGCTGCCTGAAATTTGCAGAAAAAGCTGAAGAGAATTATATGGAAATTCATCAATATGTACAGCTGGCTTCCAAGTTAGGCACCCCATACATTCGAATCCTGGCAGATCTGGAACCTCATGCTGTAGGTGAAGTGGATGACCAGGTGATATTAGAACAGCTGAATCGCCTAATCCCTTCTGCAGAAAAGTACGGTGTCACTCTGCTGGTAGAAACCAACGGAGTCTATGCAGATACCAACCGCCTTCGCGAACTGCTGGATCAAGCTGCCAGCGATTACCTTGCTGCACTATGGGATATGCATCATCCATATCGATTTGCTGGAGAAGCTCCCGGACAGACGGTACAGAACCTGGGCGCATATATTAAATATGTTCATATCAAGGACTCTGTTGTTGAAAATGACAAAATCCAATATCGCCTTATGGGCGAAGGAGATCTGCCTGTAGAGGATATGATGAAGGCCCTCGAATCCATCAACTATGATGGATATGTTTCGCTGGAATGGGTTAAACGCTGGGCTTCCGACCTGGAGGATGCCGGAATCGTATTTCCTCACTTTGCAGACTACATGAGAAGGTTTCAAAAAGGCAGTGTAACCCGAAGTCGTCTTTATGATAACCTTAGGGGCACCGGTAAATATATCTGGGAAAAGGATGCCCTCATTGACTTGACCTTCCCGCAGGTGCTGGATCGAATTGTAGAAGAATTCCCTGATCAGTATGCATTCCGCTATACTACACTGGACTATACACGAACTTATTCTCAGTTCCGCGACGATGTACAAACCTTTGCCCGCTCCCTGATTGCCATGGGAGTCAGAGCTGGTGATCACGTGGCAATTTGGTCAACCAATGTGCCTCAATGGTATATAACCTTCTGGGCAACTACAATGATTGGCGCTGTACTGGTTACTGTCAATACTTCTTATAAAATCTACGAAACTGAGTATCTTTTAAGGCAATCTGATACCCATACCCTGGTCATGGCAGATGGACACAAGGATTCCAACTATGTAGGCATTATCAAAGAAATCTGTCCTGAGCTGGAGACTGCGAAAGCCGGAAGACCTCTCCACGCACGGCGTCTGCCCTTTTTACGCAATATCATAACCATCGATTCGGAACAAAATGGATGTATGACCTGGGAAAATGCCATAGAGCTGGCTGAGCAAGTGCCTATAGACAGAGTGTATCGCCGTATGTACTCAATTAACAAGCATGATGTCTGTAATATTCAATACACCTCCGGCACCACCGGGTTTCCAAAAGGTGTCATGTTGACCCATTACAACGTGGTAAACAATGGTAAATGCATAGGTGATTGTATGGACTTGTCCACTGCTGACCATGTGCTGATTCAGGTGCCTATGTTCCACTGCTTTGGAATGGTCTTGTCCATGACAGCTTCCATAACCCATGGAGCCACCATGTCGCCCATCCCCAGTTTTTCGCCTAAAAAGTCTCTGGATTGCGTGCAGAAGGAGAAGATTACCTGCATCAACGGAGTGCCAACCATGTTCATTGCTATGATGGGGCATGAAGACTTTGCCGCTACGGATTTTTCACATATGCGCACTGGTATTATGGCAGGAAGCCCCTGCCCCATCAAGGTCATGGAAGATGTTGTGGAGAAAATGAACATGTCGGAGATTACCATTGTCTTTGGTCAGACAGAATCCTCTCCAGGCTGTACCCAAAGCCGGGTAGATGATCCCCTGGAGCTGCGGGTGCAAACTGTTGGACGACCTCTCCCTGGAATTGAATGTAAAATTGTCAATCCGGAAACCGGCGAAGAGCTGCCCCATGGAGTGGACGGTGAATTTGTTGCCAGAGGCTATAATATAATGAAGGGTTATTATAAGATGCCCGAGGCTGCGGCAGCTGCCATTGATGAAAATGGCTGGCTTCACACTGGGGATTTGGCTCAGCGTGATGCAAAGGGCTATTTTAAAATAACCGGTCGTATCAGAGATATGATCATTCGCGGCGGTGAAAATATTTATCCGAAGGAAATTGAAGATTTTATATATACACACCCCAAAGTCAGTGATGTGCAGGTTATAGGGGTTCCCGATGAGCAGTACGGTGAGGAGATTATGGCCTGCGTCATTATGAAGGACGGAGAAGAAATGACGGAAGATGAGCTGCAAGAATACATTCGCTCGCATATGGCCATGCATAAAACCCCAAAGTATGTTAATTTTATGACAAGCTTCCCCATGAATGCAGCCGGTAAAATACTAAAGTATAAAATGCGAGATGATGCTGTAGAACTGCTGGGTCTGAAATCCAGCAATCCTGCTGTAACAGTCTGACAGGTTTGCGCCATAAAACTTTTACCGCGTCAAATTTTCTAATGTAAGGTCATTGTTTGAAAACTGATCAGGCAGTTTATTATTATAAAGGGGAAAATTGGATTATTTGAGTAATTGAAAATTTCCGAGCTAATTGCGATGTCCGCGAACATAG
>DIQU01000069.1:0-14095 GCA_002426555.1 Firmicutes bacterium UBA5454
ATCCCATTCTTTTTGAGAATGCAGCAGCAGCATATGACTGCCCTGCATCAGTTCACGACGCAGCAAATTACCTACCCGCCATTCCGCCAGCTTGACGGGATTATTTCCATAGTGCTCATGCATGTCAATAAAAAAGGGTGTTAGAACAATTCTCTTTTTCTGACTTGCAGCATTTTTGTAAAAAGTGTATGAATCATATATCCCGGTGCAGTCAAATATATGTACCAAGTCAAAGTCTCCCAAATCAATATTACCCAAGGAACTAATGAATATATGTATACCCAGTTTCTCCAACAAGGCCTTTAAATGAAGTACCTGCCATATAATCTTTGAAGAAACACCTTGCTTTTGTTTGACCTGAAATAGAAGCTTCATTTTTCTTCCTCCCGTTGGTAATAATTACATGGCCCTATTTGGTTGACATAATAAGTTTCACATGTTACGATTTTATTACATAAATATTAAAATGCACTGTGTGCAAAGAAAGCGAGGACAATTATAATGAAAAAAGTCAGAAAGATTGTCATTTTAGCGGTGATTATGGCAGCAATACTTATGCCACTGCAAACTGCCATGGCTGCAGGCAATTACGTACAGTACAATGGATTCAAGGTATACTATGGCAATGATGCATGGAAGCAGACCCAAAACCGCGGCATTACCATCATATATAACTGGCTGAATAATTACTATAATAACTACAATCCATCACAACCTGTACCGTCATGGCCGACGCCTGCACCAAGTGCATCCCCAACTTCAGCTCCTACAGCGACACCAGCACCAACACCAACAGCTGCTCCTACACCTGCACCCACACCTGCTCCAACAGCTGCACCTGCACCAACACCGGCTCCCACCCAGGAACCGCCAGCTTCAGGATATCAACTGAGCGCTTCTGAGCAAAAAATGATAGATCTGGTGAATCAGGAACGTGCAAAAGCCGGAGTTGCTGCGTTAAAAGTAGATCTGGAACTGAGCCGTGTTGCTCGGATCAAGTCCCAGGATATGAAGGATAATAATTACTTCTCTCATACCTCTCCTACCTATGGCAGCCCCTTTGAGATGATGAAAAACTTTGGAATCAGCTATCGCTCGGCAGGTGAAAACATTGCAAAGCATGGCAGTGTGGAAAGCGCTCACGCCGGTCTGATGAATTCCGATGGTCATAGAAAAAACATTCTAAACCCAAGCTTTACTCATATCGGTATTGGTATCGTTGACAATAGATACTTCACTCAGATGTTTATTGGAAGATAAAATTCCGTTGCGGATAGTAAAAATGTATTCTAAAAGTATATAAATATAAAAACCGTAAATATGAAAGCCGGTCGAACCGGCTTTCTTTTATTGTCCCATTTTATCTGCTTTTAGACATTTGTTGCGGTGTTCCCCCTTAAGGCGGTCCTATCATATCTTCCAGTTGCGGCGGAAAGAAGGGAGGTACAGGTCGAGTCTCAAAATCAACACATACATCCTCCGGTAAGAATTCTTCACACTCACGAGGCGTTGGACAGTATCCAAAGGATTGAACCAGCAATTGAACAAATCCTACTACCTTAACAACGATGAAAACACCAATGGATAGAATTATTTGGTTTCTAACGATTTGGGTGCTTAAGGTTTCAGTTCTGGTTTCAATGACAATACGGAAGGAAAACTCCGAAGGTGCTTGAGGCAGGAAGACCCGAATATCCTTTGCAAATTCAACATAATCGTTTATTGTAACAGGCTCTCTCTTTTCCGTATCAAAAGCTGTTACCACAAAGGGCACGCGAAAAACAAATCGAATACGAGCAAAATTAGGCTCCAGCGGAGTTATGTCCAAGGTGCCGTCTACAATAAAGCCAGCTCCGTATACCACATTTACATCAGTAAATGCTCCTTTGCAGGGAAGATCGATTACCTTTGAAGGTACACATTCTCTTTGGAAACAGGAATCAAAAACTTTATCTGTCAGGATGCATTCAGGTCGCAGACATGGTTTGTTTCCAAATTCTTCAAGCAGGTCCTTGTCAAAATCCATTATTTTACCCCCTTTTAATGTATCATTATGGATTGATTGCCGATAATCTATTACAATTCCATAATATGAGCCGCAACACAAATGGTGTCATATAATCTGTTCAAGGACTATATATTATTATTAGATGCCTTTATTTACTATCATACTTCAGGCAACTGCAACATAGGCGGTGTGTTTATGGCAATTTATAATGGTACTCATCATGTAATTCAATTTAAAAGTGGTGAAATCTGGGATTTTTATGCCAAGCAAAACGTGGGCATCTCCTATCGCCGCCTTGACAAAAATGGTATTTGGGAGAAGCCCTCAGTTTTGGTTTCCAATACACAAGAAGACTTTTCGGTAAAGATAGATAATATGGATCACCTTCATTTGATTTGCTGCTCCGTAAATGGTGAGTTATTATACTTTTTATATAATGGCATGAACTGGAACAAGCAGACTTTGTCACGCTGCGACCCTGTCAGATATACCATTCGTTACCCTATGGTAATTCTCATAAAAAACAAAATCCACATTCTATTTGCCAGGGGAGCCGCCTTCAGTACAGGATACTGGTCCTTATATCACTACTATTGGGATGATATTGTCTGGCACTCCAAAGAGATTACCCGCCTTACGGCAGGATATCGCTTGAGCCCTTTCTACGCAGATTTGTCGGAAAAATATATTCACCTGGTTTACCGGGGCCTGGCAACCCATCAATATGAAATCTTTTATTGCAGATATCACTTGGAACATGGCATTTGGAGTACTCCGGAAAATGTAACACGGGGAACAGCAGACTGCAACATGCCTTCCCTGCTTATCAGGGATGATTTGCTCCACCTGACATGGGTTACCCTGTCCAAAACCAATCTGATTGTGAAATACAAAAACAAGTCTGTTCGCGGTCTCGGCAGAGTGGAATGGAGTCATCCGCTGCAACTGAACAGCGAGGGAAGCAATGCTTCATTTCCCCGTCTCATATGGGTTGAAGGAAAGCTCTGGTGCATATGGTATCAATCGGACAATTTAATTGGGTGCAGTTCCGAAAAAGGAGAAAATTGGAGTTCACCCATAAATATTGCCGGATTTGAAAAAACCAGTTTTCATAATATTCATTACTCAAGTAATCAGATAAGGGAAAAGCAGCTATTACAAGTGCAATGGATATTGGGAAATGTGGAAGAAAGCTTGTCCATTCCTGTTGCAGGCTCTTTAATGACTCTACCTGAATACCGTCCTGCTCCCCCGACAGCAGGCTGGGAAACAAACAGCTCCGTGGAATCCGAAAGGAACAGAGAAACCATTAAGGAATCTGTCACAGAAACTGCAGGAGAAATCACAGGAGAACAGATTGGAATAGAATGTATAAAGAAAACAGTTACAAGCCCCGAAAAAGTCAAGGAAGAATTTTCAAGGAGAAGAACGGCTTATGATGGAAGTCCTTCTCTCGAAACTATGCTGTTCACAGAGTTCGATCGTCAAGAAGAATTTCATTATTCCGTGATTACAAAACTGGAAGAGCAATCCAAGCTTGATGATTCTGCTTCAAAGGATATTCGACAAGCCCTGGCTCTTGTGAAACAAAATAATGAAATGCTCCAGGTCTTAAAAAAGGACGTGGAGCAAATAAAACAAGATATTCAGCAGCTTAAGTCCAAGGGATGGTTTCAGCGCTTGTTCAATAAAGAGTTCTAGTACCTTGTAACATCTTATACTTTTATAAAATCTTTCAATGACCTCCTGAGCAATTGGGCCGGATCTTTCCTGTCCAGATTCCTCGTAAACTCGGAATGACAGGATTTTAAACTCGGAATAACAGGATTTAAGTGTTACAGCATACTGGCAAGATGCGACGGAAAGAAAATTATATGGCCCGGACTGAAGCTGTTAAATTGGAATACGGGTCACTCGTGTATCAGCCCCTGTTCTTACAACATGATAACAGCCTATTATCGGACTGTTGAATTGCCTGTATATATTCAAAACTCTACTTGCAAGATAAGGAGAAAACCGAAGAGACAGTCCGCAACCCAGAGCAACCTCCCTGGGTGTAGACATCATCTGCGTTGAAATGCCTCGCTCCCTCAAAATTTGGCTGAAATGAAAGGCATGTTGCCTGGAACGGAACGAGAGTATGTCGAAGCTCTCCTGAAAGGCCATCTGCCTCACTCCTTAGATTCTATTGGGTTTACTTTATTAATATATTAGTCTTGTAACAGGATTGTTACAGTATACAATAGGGGGATTCAAATGATATACATGGATAATGCTGCTACAAGCTGGCCAAAGCCTCCAGGAGTAATACGGGCAGTTACCAATTGTATGGAGAAATATGGAGCCAATCCAGGTCGTTCAGGACACAAAATGGCCATAGAAGCCGGTCAAATTCTTCTCTATACACGAGAAATGCTGTGTGAATTATTTCATTTAAAGGATCCATTTCAGATTGTTTTTACAAGTAATGCTACCGACAGCTTGAATCTTGCAATACAGGGTAGCGTCTCACCCGGAGATCATGTCATTTTTACTTCCATGGAACACAATGCCGTGGTTCGACCTTTAAAGGAAATGGAAAAACAGGGTTTGAAGCTGACTATCACAGCCTGCGCTCCAGATGGCACTATCGACCCGGACGATATTTCCAAGGCGATCCAGCCTGATACCCGCCTGATTGTCACTACCCACGCCTCCAATGTTACTGGGACAATACTTCCCATTGATTCCATAGGAAAAATTGCTAGAAGCCATGGTATTCCCTATCTGGTCGATGCTGCCCAAACAGCCGGAGTTCTTCCCATTGATCTGTCCAAGCTTCCTGTAGACATGATGGCTTTCCCAGGTCATAAGGGTCTGCTGGGACCGCAGGGTACAGGAGGGCTTTACATACATCCCGATATTCAGCTGCGCTCAATTCGTCAGGGCGGAACAGGAAGTCAATCGGAAAGCCTGTACCAACCGGAAATGCTGCCAGACAAATTCGAATCCGGCACCTTGAATACACCAGGAATTGCTGGTCTGGGAGCTGGTATAAAGAAAATTTTAGGAGAAGGTCAATTAAGAATGCTTTCCCATGAAAGAAGACTTGGTAAACTGTTCCTGGAAGCTCTTTCCCATATAAAGGGAATTGAAGTCTATGGTCCCCGTGACATTTTCAGGCAAACAGGAATTGTTTCTGTAAATTTGGGAAAAAAAGATTCCTCGGAAATAGCAAATCTACTTGATGAGCGATACAATATTGCTGTCCGCGGCGGGCTTCACTGTGCTCCGCTGGCGCACAAAACCATAGGCAGCTTTCATCAGGGAGCTGTCCGTTTCAGCTACGGTGCCTTTAATCAGCTGGATGAAGTGAAAAGCTGTATTAAAGCCCTGGAGGAACTCAAGCGTTTATAGGCAGGCTGCAGCTGTCTCACCGGCCATTCTACAGGATGATTCCATAGAACAGCCTTGAGCCGCTGCTATAGCCAAAGCTGCCATGAATAGATCATCGGCACAAGGAAAATGAATTTCTTTTCGATTCAGCGCCCATGGAAAATGAATCCAGTCGCTGGGACTGCGAAAAAATATAACTCCATTGGCTGGAATGGGTATAAGCCAGCTTACTATGCATGCCCGGCATTCGGTAACAGTATACAGCAGCTTCATCGCCGTCTCCAAATCATCTATTCCCAAAATCTCCTTGCCATAAAGAGTTTCCATGGCTTGAAAACTGAGCTTTAGTACATCTGCCCCCTTGTATTTGGAAAAGTCCGACCCATTGGAATCAACTATAACCGGGATATTTTTTGACTGACAGATTTCAATAACCGCTATAACAAGTTCTCTTGTTACCACACCTTTTCCGTAATCCAAAATGCTTACCAGCTTGACATCCTCAAGTAATACAGCCATCACCTTCAGAATATCGTGGAATATTCCCATTGGAATATCTCCAAGCTGCTCCCTGTCCAAACGAACCATCAATTGCCCTCGAATACTGATTTGCTTCTTTACTGTAGTAGGTCTGGTTGAATCCACACCTAATACAGCGGGTATATCTTTTTGATTTAACAGTCTTCGAAGGATATCTCCATTCTCATCCTTTCCCACCACACCTGCCAGCGTAACCTGTCCGCCCATGTTCTTGATATTGGCTGCTATACCGGCTGCGCTGCCGAGAAAGCAGCTGATTTCTGTTTCCTGATATAAAGGCCGGGGCATTCCAATGATATATTGATCGAGCATGATATCTCCAATAAGCAATATCTTTCTTGCAGATTCACGGTTATTCCAATGAACCACAAAAGCCCCTCCTTAAAATATTATACATAACAATATATTCGTTTTTAATGTATTTGGTGATGAAAAGAAAAAACGGGAGGTTCTCCTCCCGAATTGTGTTACTTTATATCCATACATTTTTTAATGTCCAGGATACCGCTGCCTTGTGAAAATTTGTTAACACCATCCATACTGAATGCATTTCTCATAATAGAGTTCTTAAGCTCTGAGGGCGCCATTTTTGGGTTTTTGCTTAACAGCAAAGCGGCTGCTCCGGAAACAATAGGTGTAGCAACAGAAGTCCCAGACATCCGAGTATAAGGTTCTTTCATAGCCACTGACCTTAAACCGCCGGTATATTCCGGATCGGTTTTAGCAGCCATGATATCTACACCCGGTGCTACTACATCGGGTTTTATCTGTCTTCCCTTAATAGGTCCCCGGCTGGAAAAGCTGGCAATTTTATCATCGCGATAATCCGTTGTACGCTTGTCATCTACCGCACCTACAGTAATAATCATAGGACTGATACCCGGGGTTGCTATGGTGTTTTGTTTTGGTCCGGAATTTCCCGCTGCCGCTATGACGACCACACCTTTTTCCCAGACAGCCTCAACTGCCGCCGCAAGAGGATCAAAGCGTGACTCTGTTGGTTTTGCGCCTAAGGATAAAGACATAATCCTTATATTGTGTTCCTTCTGATGGTCAGCTACCCATTGCATTCCTGCCAGGATGTCGGATGAATTTCCAGATCCGTTTTCATCCATGACTTTGACAGCGATCAAATCAGCCTCAGGTGCAATCCCTTTGTACTTGCCTCCAGATGAATAACCACTGCCTGCTGCAACGCCGGCTGTGAAAGTACCATGCCCGTTGTCATCGTAAGGATTCTCCCTGTTATTTACAAAATCTTTAAAAGCTATAATTCGGTTCCACGGTCTCGTGAAGTCTAGATGGGGGTAGATTCCCGTATCCAATACGGCAATCCCAATTCCATCTCCCGTATAACCTGTATCATTTGCAATCCTTGCGCCAACCTCCTGGGCGGCTACGTTTAAAAGTGAGGTCATCTTTACATCGTCGGAAATGTATTCTACAATCTCCGATCTGGCAGTTTCCTCCAGTTTGCTGCTGTCCAGCTCGACAGCATATGCATTGATTAACGGTAGTTCGTATTTTATATTCACGCCTTTGCTCTGCAGATAACTTCTGCACGCCGTGGATTTGTCCTTATTGATAAAAACAATTGCAGGTACCTTGCTTATGCCGAGGGTTCTGGTTTTTTTCAGCAAGCTGCTGTCAATTTTCTCTCTGCCTTTGCTGCTGCTGAACAGGAAAGGCAGAAGCATCATCCCCGATAGAATCTTCAAGGATATCCCCCCTCTCTATCTCACTTTGTATATCTTATGTATATACAAATGAAATGGTTAAAGGGAGACATCAAATTATTATCGCAGCTCTGCCAGCAGCTTGTTAATCTTTGCCTTTTGTTCCTGGGTCAGCATGGGCATGATGGTTTGAAACATTTGTTCAGCTTTCTCAATCGTCAGCCCGCTTTGACCAGTCCGTATCATTTCCGCCAGCTCACTGATAATTTGATCTTCGGATTTTCCCTGCATCCTGCCGGCAATCTGCGACATATTCTTCATATCTTGGGTATTGAATTCCATGTCATCCCTCCTCGAAACAATCTTCTTTTATCATCCTATTCAGCTGACTTTTATTTGATACAATTCATCTGCAGATTTTAGTGCACATCACAGACATCATTGCGTATTATAGAATAGGAAACGGCATCTTACATATCAGTCGTTTTCATGTCATTGTGAGGGAGGTATACAATGATACAGAAAAAATATCCTGCAAGCTGGGAAAAGAAAAAACCCTGGGAATTTATTCCTAGGCGTGACCTCTTCCCCGATGCAGAAGTGCCGCTGAGCACAGAGCAAGCAAAACCCATCAAACAGACAGTTTATCAACCAGGAGTCCCGCCGGAAAAAAAGTATAATACTCCAGTACATCGGATGCAGAATAAAGCTGCATCAAGGATGCCTCAACAAAGACAAAAGGCAGCTCAGAAACCTGAAAAAAGCTCTCCGCTTCCGCTAAACCGCCCAATGACTCCGGTGAATTTCAAGAGAAGGGCGACCCCCGAGTTTTTGCTGCTTTTATTTGGCAGCTGGCTGTTCCTTGAGTTCATGGGCTCCAAAAAAAAGGAGGCAAAGCTCTTAAATGAGCTGAGAAAGCCCCAAGTTATTGAAATGCTGAAAGCAATAGGTCCCTATCTGGAAGATAATCAGCAGGATGCGATATACACAGCAGCTGGTGTCATGGAAGCCATGCACATGGTGAGAGATGTAATGAACCATACTTATCAAAATCTACAGCGAACAACAATAATGAATGTCCCATCAAACCCAAGAGCTCGAAAAGTGGAAGCCATAAAGGCAATAAAGCCTTACATTGCTTCAGATAACAGAAGACAACTGGATCAGGCACTTGACTTTTATGAAGGAGCTGATAGAGTTCGTCAAAATCTTATGACTTTTCAAAATAATCAAGTTTTAAGAGAAGGCCGCAAAACTTCTCCTTTGGAATTGGCATCGGATATACTGAATGTTATTCGTCCTGTACTTAGTCGGGAACAAAAAGAACAAACAGAGAAAGCACAGCAGATTATAAAAATGATAGAAGTTATGGGAGCTGTAAATAAAGGAAGTCAAAAGGGCAAAAAACAATATGCCTTAAAATCTGCGGAAGGAACGAGTAAAGAAAATCAAGCAGCAAAAGAAAACTCAACCGGCTCATCAGCTGAAATAGAAAAAATAATGGATTCCTTTGCCCCCATGTTAAATGAGGAACAGAAAGAATCCATGAATATGATTATGAAAATGGCTCAGCTGCTGTCCCAGCCGAAGCAAGACGATGCCCTGGATTCGGATGGGGATTAAAAAAGCAGCGAGCTGCTTTCTTTATTTTACAGCTTTATCCAGAATGGGTAGAACAAGGGCTGCCAAGACTCCGCCAATTGATGCCGTAACCAGCTGAGGCCAACTGAAAGCCAATTGGAGCTGCGCTGGTGCACCGGGCAGAAAAAACGGAAGGACTATCAGCACAATACCTATATACAGGGTAACGAATTTGGCTATAGCTCCTGTTGCAAAAGCCAAAACCATGCTTTTTTTATAAAGAAGTGCTACGATGACCACCAGCACCAGATTTCCCAGTGCAATAGGACCAACCAGGATAGCAGAAAGCGTGAAGCCCTGGAAAAAGGCTATAACAGGTGCCACAATGGCAATGACTGCTCCCCCTTTAATTCCTATAGTCACTGCTGTTACAATCAAACACAGGTTTACCAGGGATCCAACAACATATTGGCTGATATTGGCCGGCATGAAGGGCATTATAACCCTCAGTGACTGAAACAATACTGTTAATGCTAAAAGTATGGCAGTTCTAGTTAGTTTGGACAAGGAACGTTTCATTTATAATTCCTCCTCTTCAATTTTTACTACAAGCACAGTAACGTCATCTATCATTTTTTTATCACCCAAGATAGCATCATACAAGTCGAACATGTAATCCACTGTCTCCGATGCACTGTAGTTCTGCAGACCGCGAAGATATTCCATAAGATTTTTTTCATTGAATTGCTCAGGCCGCTTCCGATCAATTTCAATAATCCCATCGGTATAAAACAGCATACTGTCTCCTTCACTCAGCTGAATGGTCTGATTTTCATAGGAAGGGCTGATCAGCCCGGCCAGCCTGCAAATAGGAAGCCCTTTTATGGAAATTGGTTCTATATCCCCGTCTTTGCGCAATATCAGCGGAGCCGTATTCATCCCTGCTGAGCTGCAGGTTAATGTCTTATCCTGTTGATTGTATATTCCATAAAACAGTACGGTATATATTTCTTCCGGGAAAGTCATGTTATTGTAGGTATAAAACAAGTTGGTCAATACTTGTTTGGGGGTAAGAATCCTGATTCGTCCGTCATCGAATTCCCTGCGTACATGAATGTTCTGGTTTATAAAAACGGTAATCATAGCGGCAGAAACACCATGCCCTGCTACATCGCCGATCAGGATGCCAAAATTATCTTCATCAAGGCGGAAAACATTGTAAAAATCACCGCCTATCTTTTCACAAGGCAGATATCTGGCCGCAAACTGCAGCTTGTCGCTCTTGGGGAAGGATGAGGGCAGGAGAGCGGTCTGAATGTTTCGAGCATAATCCATATCGTTCAGAAGCTTTTCATTGGCTGTGGTAATCTCCTTCGTCCTTGTTTCCACCTGAAATTCCAAGCTGTTTGCATATTCTGCAAGTTTCCTCTCTGTTTTCTGGAGAGCTAAAAAAGGTCTTTGCACATTTAATACGAATTTCCCCTTGAAAATCAAATAATAGGCTGCGATTTTATAAATATGCCCCAACAAGTTATAAGTATCGTATACATTGGTGTATTGGGTAAAGACCAACTCACTGAATATGCTCAAAAGCAAAGATAAAATAATGTACTTATATTCTTCTGTTTCTTCTCCGGTTTTATAGATCCTGTAGAACAGAAATATAGCTGCCAATTGCAGAACTATGATTACATATTCCAAACCAACCTTTAAGGGAGTCAAGCCGATACCTTCGATAAATAAGGGCGGCATGAGATCCTGTCTGAAAGAAATCAGATAAATGACAATGCCGCTATACAGCAATGAGGCTGAGACAAAAACAAAGCGATGAATCCTGACTGTATAATTCCGCTTAACAAGACCGGCTGCCAATAAACCTGCTGCTGCTGTCAGTCTGGCGGCAATCCAAAAAGATGTAGCCGTTGCAGCAGAGGATTCAGTAAGAAAATCCGGCATTCCCTTGTAGTTAAGGGTGTGCATGACATCCAGCAGACCAACTGACAAAAATGTATTTAAAAATGCTGTGGTTCTGAGGTTTTGGTTTTTTTCCATGGTATACAGTGAAATGAAAAAAATACAGAAGGACATGACTATGCTAAGCCCTTCCAAGCCAATATGCCAGTTTAAAAAATCCTCTGCGTGATATATCTCGTATATACTTGCATCATACCATTGAACCGTGCCGTATATGATGATAGAGAACAGGAGTACAGCAACAAATATTGCATTATCTTTCTTGAAATTCTTAACCCCCATTGTCCTTTCCTCCGGTAAGATGGTGCGTATCATTCTACTTATCATACCATATATGTGTAAGACCTTACAAACTATTTTTCCAATTATCTACATTATCTGCAGTAGATATCGAATTACATAAGAAATCATAGAAAAACCGCTTTTTTGGTTTCTCCTTCAACTTTGCCAACTCCATATCCAAGGGAAAAACTTTGCATCATACTGCCGGCAATCAAATTCATCAGCAATTGCTTCTCCGCCCTGGTCAAGCCTATATCTCCGATTAGAATGAATTCTCCGGCTTTTTCTTCAGCAATCAGCTGTATGGCCTCCTTGGTTCCTACATATTGATCATCCAGCCTCAAATTTGCCTCTATGGTATATCCCTTGATTAGATCCCCAGTTTTCATTATTACACACCTTTATTGGAATATTCTTACATACAATAAAAGGGTTCCCTCAATCATAGCTTTCTATACCCGGCGATGAGTAAGCGTTCACCTCATGAAAAAGTGTTCTATCAGACTGGATATGGGTATTACCAGAGTGTTATAGACAGAGTGTGATAAAATTGCATGCTCCACGCCCTTCTTGTAATTCACCCATCCAAACAAAAAACCAGCCGGCAAAATCTGTACAATTTTAATCCAGTCTTCCGTAACAACTCCAGCATGAGCCATGGCAAAAATCAGTGAAGTGATTCCAATGTTTATAACAACAGCCGGCTTGCTGCTTCCGAACCATCTGGCAAGAAGACCCATAGCAAAGTGCCTGTATAGAATTTCTTCAGTTACCGGTGCCAAAATGGAAGCAGAAAAAAAGGTATAGACATATACTATCCAACTGTTCCATTCAGGAGAGGAAGCCAATGCCAGCTCCGTAGGCTCGGGAGGAATCAGAGCAAACCAGGTAAATGACCAGAACACAAGTACAGGGGTGGGAAGCAGCACCAACTTCCAATCTATCTTTTGCAGGCAGCTGTTTCTTTCGATATCAAGAAAAAAGCTGCCCGGCAATCCGCCTTTTTTGGAAAGACCCTGACCGGCTCGCAGATATAAAATACTGGTAAAAAAAGTTATTAAGGCAGAGATTATATTGATTACCAGATTGTAGCTGGAATTCAAGTCATAATCTCCTACCTTGGGAAATACTATGGCATAACGCATGACAAGCGCATTAGCAACACTTGCAGCAAAAATCAGGAATGAGACAAGAAGAACTCTTCCCCTCGAAGCACGGGTGACGTCTCTGGCTTCTACAAAAAAATAAACCATTGCCAAAACAAACAAAGCAAGGTTGATAAATAGATTTAACAGCATTAATAATATAAAAGTCAAATCAAACACCAGCATGCCTCCAAATCGAATCCAAAAATTCTTCGGTAAAATAAGCTTCTGTTCAAAAAAGACACCTGAGTGGTGCCATGTATTCTTATTCTTCAGAAAAGTTATTTTCTATAAGTTTATCAATTTTATATAAAGCTGCAACCTCGTCAGGACCTTCTACCTGGACAATAATGCGAGTGCCCTTGAAGATACCCAGAGCCAATACAGACAATAAACTTTTTGCATTTCCTGTTTTCCCATTTCGGATGATGTGAACATCCGATACAAAACCGCCTGCTGTTTTAATCAACCTGGCAGCAGGTCTTGCATGTAATCCCGCCTCATTTTTTATGATAAATTCCTTCTCAACCATTTGTTTCCCCTTCCTCCACCTTTACAGCCTTTCAAAATTTATTCTTTGAGGTGTTGATGCGACAAAATGAGTAGATACATTGTACATGAAAAATATTAAAAGGGCAAGTTTTAACTTGACATTTCTATATGCTTCAGGTCATAATGGTGTTATTATTTACAGCTAGTCTAGTATGGTAATAAATTATATTCCACTCGCTGTTGCGCTCATTACATAACAATTTATTATTTGCAGGCTGTGAATAATATCATTATGGTGAATAACGCAGATAACTGGAAGGTAGGGAGACTGGAAAATGACAGTCGAAAACAAGATGGATAAACTGGTTGCCCTGTGTAAAAACAGAGGTTTTATATTTCCCGGGTCGGAAATCTACGGCGGTTTGGCAAACAGCTGGGATTACGGTCATTTAGGGGTGGAGTTTAAAAACAATGTAAAGAAAGCCTGGTGGAAGAAATTCATTCAGGAAAGCCCCTATAATGTAGGTATGGATGCTGCTATCCTCATGAACCCGCGAACCTGGGAAGTATCAGGTCATGTTGGCAGCTTCAACGACCCATTGATGGATTGTAAAGAGTGCAAAACCCGTTTTCGTGCTGACAAGCTCATTGAGGATTATCACAGCGAACAAGGTCGAGAAGCGGAATCCATCGATGGATGGTCTCATGATAAAATGGAATCTTACATAAAGAAAAACGAGCTTAGCTGTCCGGATTGTGGAAAATCCAATTTTACTGCCATCCGTCAGTTCAATCTCATGTTTAAAACATTCCAGGGGGTTACCGAGGATTCCCAATCCCAATTGTACCTCCGACCGGAAACAGCTCAGGGTATCTTTGTCAACTTCAAGAATGTACTTCGCACTTCTCGTAAGAAACTGCCCTTTGGTATCGGGCAGGTTGGCAAAGCTTTTCGAAATGAAATCACCCCGGGTAACTTTATCTTCCGCACCAGGGAATTCGAACAGATGGAGCTGGAATTT
>DIQU01000069.1:14447-14607 GCA_002426555.1 Firmicutes bacterium UBA5454
CTTTGGCTGGGGCGAGCTTTGGGGAATCGCCGACAGAACAGATTATGATTTGAAGCAGCACGCTCAGCATTCCGGCGAAAATTTCAACTACTTGGATCCCGCCACCAACGAACAATACATCCCTTACTGCATCGAGCCGTCTCTAGGCGCAGACCGGGCT